>JAFGMM010000044.1 GCA_016927535.1 Anaerolineae bacterium | reverse complement strand
CTCTTATCCCCCTCTCCATTGGATGGAGAGGGGGAAGACGCGCGAAGCGCGGCGGGGGTGAGGTAAAAGCTTATTTTCAGAGGAGCTGAGGGGTGATTTGGTCTAACGTTGTTTTACTTCACCCTGGCGCGCGGTGAGGTTATCTTAAAGAAACACCAGAGTGAATCGGCCCTACAGATATGACGGTTGCGCCATATCTGTAGGGGCGGGTTTGCAAACCCGCCCCCACGATCTGATTCGACGCTTGGCGAGCGAGCTTCCGTTATCCTATCGTGACTCCCACACAGGGACACCGTTCAAGATGCGATGGAGTTGATCCGAGAAGCGGTCCAGGTCCAGCGGCTTTGCTATAAAGCTGAAAAAACCCTTCCGGCGCGTATTGTTGATTTCGGCAGTATGCACGGTGCAGGCTACAATCGGCACGGTGGCGTCGATATGTTTCTTGAGGATGACAAAGACTTCGTAGCCATCCAGCTTGGGCATTTCCAGATCGAGGAAGACAATATCTATAGCATCGAGCGTCTGTAGAATTTCTTCGAGGCGCGTAGGATCGGCGACGGCAGTATACGAGATGTTCTCTTGGTCGAGCAGCCTTTCCATGACATGGATGCTGTAAGCGTCATCATCAATAATTAATGCGTGAAGATTCACCATATGAATATTTCCTATCTGTCTAATAAAAGCTCATCTCATATGGTAGCACCGCAAAATCGCGTGGTCACCGGCTTGCGTAGGGGCGGGTTTGAAACCCGCCCCTACATATGGCGGCGAACCTATCGATTAACCCTATATATGGGTGCAAATTCGTGCAAGAAACCAACACCACGGTATTCTGTAGCGCTACCTATCCCATTACACGACGGCAAAAACCCCGGAAAGCTCTATCGAATATGCCATACTTGTTCACCTTTTAAGATACGCTCAAGCGCGCCGGGGAAAGTGTCATAGTCCAGGGGTTTAGCGATCACCCCATCAAACCCCGCATCTTTGAGCATCTTCACTTCTTCGTTCATCACGCTGGCCGTCAGGGCAATGACTTTGGTTGACCGGTAGGTCTCGCTTTGCCGAATCCGCTCAAGCATCGCAAAACCATCAACCGGCTCAATGTGAATATCGAGGAAAACAACATCCGGTTTCAATTCCACGCCGTTTAATTGACTCTCGAAATCGATGCTGTCTTCAAAGATCCATACGTTATGATATCCCATACCTCTTGTCAAACAAGCTCTCATCACCTCGCGGCTCAGAGCGTCATCCTCGAAATAAAAGATAACCGGGTCAGACATAGCTGTCGTCCTTCCTGATCGTTAGATGGTAGGCACGAGAGACGATTTTATCGGCAATGCGACAAAAAAGGTGGCGCCTTGTCCCAATACACTCTCGACCCACACCCGCCCGCCGTGCGCCTCTGCCAGCCGCCGCGAGATCGGCAGTCCCAACCCGGTTCCTTCGGCTTTGCGCACGCCCGACTTGGCTTGGCGGAACACATCGAAGATAATTTCGTGGTCCTTCGGAGCAATGCCGGGGCCGGTATCCCGAACCGAGATCACAACCTCCTCGCCCTGGCGGAAGACCCGGACCGTGATCTCCCCCTGCTCGGTGAACTTGCACGCATTCGAAAGCAGGTTCAACACAATCTGCCGGATACGCTGCTCGTCGCCGGTCAACACCGGCAGTCCCGGCTCGACGTCACATTCGATGGTGATGGGTTTTTGCAGCAGCAGACTCTTCGCCGTCTCCACCGCCGGTTGGATAATATCCTCTACTTTCAACCCTTCTTCGACAAACAGTTCCAACGATCCCGCCTCGATCTTAGAAATATCCAGCACATCGTTAATCAAATTGAGCAGGTGTTTACCGCTGGCTTCGACGTGATGCAGCATCTCGGTCTGCTCCGCGTTTATCTCGCCGTACATGCCCAGCGCCACGAACTTTGTCAAGTTGATGATCGCATTAAGCGGCGTGCGGAGTTCATGCGACACGCTCGCCAGGAACATCGACTTGACCTTATCGGCCCGCTCGGCCTGCTCGCGGGCCTCCTGCAAGCTGATCTCGCGCTGCTGGATGGCATTCGCCATTTCGTTAAAAGCCACCGACAACTGCCCCACTTCGTCCTGCGAACCCACCGGGACGTGCTGGTCATACTGGCCGCTGGTCATCGTGTGCGCGATCTTGCGCAGGACATTCAACGGGCGAATGGTCATGTAATAGATCGCAAAGTAAATAATCGAGATCGCCAGCAACGTCTGCGCCGTAAAGATCAAAACAGTATTGTTGAGCGTATTGTTTTGGAACGAATGGATTTCCTCCAACTCGACCAGGATGACCACCACGACCGGGGAAGTCTGGACACCGGCGAGAATAGGAACATAAGCCACGGCATGAGGCACGCCCCGGCCGCCGGAGACCAGGCTATCGAGAATCACCACCTGCCCGGTTTGGGCAGTATGAAGCGAGGCGCGGTCAACGGTGATCCCATCGGTCAATACGTCGTCCGGTAAGTGTTGGTCTGAAGGCAGAGTCGTGCGGGCAATGATCTGATCGTTGTACACCACGCCCAGGTGAACGGCTCCACGCCCAAACGTCAGATTATCCAAAAACTGATCGTTGATCCGGCGGCTCATCAAAATCGCCCCCAGCCGGTTACCGGTCTGGCTGAGCACCGGGGCCACCGCCGCGATATTCGTCCGAGTCTGTCCGCCGATGTTTTCGATCAGCAAAGCGATGGTTTTCTGCCCGGAAAGCCCGATTGCCAGCAGCTTATCTTCTTCGGCAAAACTGTTTTGATCCGCCGCCGTATCGACCAGGCGCTTACCGTCGCCATCTACGACGGTGATATCGTCCAGCTTAAGCGACACATTCGCCGGGTTGACGATCTCCGCTACATCGTCGGCATTCCGGCGGCCCACCGCCTGGAAAAAATGCACGCTGGTTGCCAAAAAATCAATGTCCACCAGCAGTTTATCTTCGATCTCGGCGAGCCGGTTTTCGAGAATGCTTACCTCTTCGCTCACGCGCTCGCTGCCCACCTGCTCCGTCAGGCTTTCGGTATTGCGATTTAACAAAAAGACGATACTCACAAGGAAAATACTCAAGACAAACAGTACAGAAATACTTAATTTTACACCAAGTCCTGTGCTTTGAAGTATCTTATACATGATCGTCAACGCCAACGACTAAATCACCTGACAGGCCCCTTGAGGCTCTTCAAAAACTCGCGGGGGGAACGAAGGTGCGACGCCATATCTTGGGCGTCCCGCCGGGACGCCCCGACCGGTGGAACAACTCGTAGGGGCGAGCCGGCGGCTCGCCCGAAAACCCCGCGAATTCCCAAGGCCCCCCCTTGACCCCATTTTCAAGCATCGCAAAGCGGCGCTTATAAGACAGGCCCAGGGCTATCACGCCCTGGTGGAGGGTGCAGGGACAAAGTCCCTGCACCAAGACAGAAATTTTGCACTTTCCCGCACGGTAAAAAGCTAATCGTTATAGAACATAACGACGGCTATTGGGCTTGTTGCTCTGCCCTGAGCGGAGGACGACGGAACAGTTTGAAGAAATCGAACTGGCTGCCAAGCAGTTTTTGCAGGCCGATAAACACAAGCAGCAGGGTGCCGACAATGATTTTGATCCACCAGGGCGTCAATGACCCATCCAGGGTAAGGTACGTATGGATCACTCCCGGCACCAATGTACCAATAAAGGTGCCGATTACGTAACCGACGCCGCCCGTCAGGAGCGTGCCGCCGATGACGACCCCGGTGATAACATCCATTTCGGCGCCCATCGCAATGGTCGAATCGCCCGAGTGTTTCGACAAGGAAAGGATAATGCCGGCAAAAGTAGCCAGAAAACTACTAAGGGCGTAGATGCCGATAGTGGTGCGCCCAACCGGAACGCCGAGCAACAACGCGCCGGTTTCATTCCCTCCCATGGCATAGACATTGCGCCCAAAGCGCGTGAAATGCGCGAGAAAGATGCCAAGCACCAAGACCGCAAGAAAAGCCCCCGCAGCAAACGTAAACCGGCCTCCATCGGGGAAGATATAAACGATTTTCGAAACTTCGTCGTAAAAAGGATGCCGGATGCTTATCGAATCGGTCGTCAAGACATAAGCCCCGCCGCGCGCCAGGAACATGCCGGAAAGGGTCACGATAAAGGCGGGTATCTTGAAGTAGTGAATGAAGACCCCCATCATCATCCCGAAGGCCGTCCCAATCGACAGGATGAGCGCAAAGACGACCAAGGGATGCATGCCGTTGCGCTCGATCATCAAGGCGCAAAAAACCCCTGTGAAGGCAATGATAGAGCCAGACGATAGATCAATCCCCCCCGAAAGGATCACGAAGGTCACGCCGATGGCGGGGATGCCCAAATAGGCATAGTTCCTAAGCAGGTTGCATATCACCTTCGTCGTGCCAAAACTATCAAAGCGGGACAGGCAGAATAGATAGAGCAGGACAAATACTACAAAAGTGATCAAGAGAGGAAAAACTCGAGATTTCATGCTCGTCTCCTAACAAGCTGTCTAATACGTCGCCGGAATTCGTCCGACTGAAACAGCAAGACAACCAGAACGACAATAGCCTTGACGACAAGGTTAGCGGTGGGATGCAACTTGCTGATATAAAGCCCTGTGAGGAGGCTCTGAACAATCAAGACACCCAAGGCGCTCAGGCCCAGGCTAAAGCGTCCGCCGCTCAAAGATGTCCCGCCGATCACAACCGCAAGGATCGCGTCAAGCTCCGCCCACTCGCCGTTTTTGTGAGGATCGGCTGACTTGACCTCGCCGGCGATAATCAGTCCCGCCAGCGCAGCGCATACCCCGGAAAGGACATAAACCAGCACCTTGATCAGAGAGGCGTTGATACCCGCATAGTAGCTGGCGCGGGCGTTGATCCCCACCGACTCAATCATCAATCCAATGGCCGTCCGGCGCACCAATAAATAGACCAGCAGAAACACGGCCAGATAGAGATAAATAGGAAACGGCACGCCAAAAATGACGCCCCGACCGATAAATGCCAGGGTATCATCCGTAAACGTCGGGGATTGACCGTTGGTAATCATTTGAGCGATGCCGCGCCCAGAGGTCATCAAAATCATCGTGGCGACGATCGGCTGTATATCGAAGAAAGCGACCAGGATGCCGTTCCAGAGTCCACACAGCGCCCCTGTTCCAAGGGCAATAAGAATAACAAAGGGCGGAGTATAGTAAAAATCGGTCGCGCCGCTCTCATATTGATTGATTAACATGACAGCCACAGCCGCACAAATCGCCATCACCGCCCCAACCGACAGATCGACGCCCTTGGTCGCAATCACGAGCGTCATGCCAATCGACAGCAGCATGATAGGCGCCGCTCCGTCGAGGATATTAATCAAGCTGCCAATCAGACGCCCCTCCACCATCTGGATCGAGAAGAAATTGGGCGAAATGAGCCGGTTGGCGACGATAATAATGAACAGCGCCAAAACCGTCCAAAAAGCGCGGCTGTTTTGCCAAGTGAAGTTGCCAATCTTGAGTTTGCCGATTTGATTTTTCAGATTGGGGATTAGTTGCTCGAGCATCTCTACCTCTCAGCAATCGTTTGCATAATCGTATTCTCGCTGATTTGATCGCCCTCCAACTCCGTTATCTTCTTGCGATCCCGTAAGACCACAACCCGATCGCTGTAATCGACGACCTCTGCTAACTCGGAGGAAATGACCATCATTGCTTTTCCCTCTTTGGCAAGGCGCTTAATAATGTTGATAATTTCGACGTGCGCACCCACATCAATCCCGCGCGTCGGCTCATCCAGAATCAAAAACTCCGGATTAGAAATCAGCCAGCGCGCCAAAATGACCTTTTGCTGATTGCCGCCCGAAAGCTCTTTGACCGGCTTCTCCGTATCCGGGGTAACGATCCTCAGCGCATCGATCATTTCTTGGGCAAGCTGTTCCTGTCGCTTGCGGGAAAGATGGTTGAACCAACCCATCTTGGCCTGAAGGGCGAGGATGATGTTTTCCCGCACCGTCAGGTCGTCAATGATGCCCTCGGCTTTGCGATCCTCCGGGCAAAGTCCAAAGCCGTGGCGAATAGCCTTCTGCGGCGAGGTCAAGTTGACCTTTTGGCCTTTCACATAAGCTTCGCCTGTTTCACTTTTCTCGATACCAAAAATAAGATGCGCCGTCTCCGTGCGTCCCGACCCTAGCAACCCTGCCAACCCGACAATCTCGCCTTTCTTGACAACTACATCAAAAGGCTCCATCATGCCGCGACGCGCGAAGCCCCGAACCTGTAAGAACGTTTCATGCTCAGACTCCCCGTTAGTCTGCTGCCCATTCTGGACCATCAATTCATCGGTCAGCTCTTTGCCCAACATCTCAGAAACCAACTTCACTTTGGGTAATTCTTGGGTCTGGTGTTCGCCGACTTTTAGCCCGTTGCGAAGCACCGTGATGCGGTCAGAGATTTCGTATACCTGGTCGATAAAGTGAGTGATGAGCAGGATGCCGATCCCGCGCTTTTTGAGGGAACGGATCACCGAAAACAAGGTTTCGACTTCGTGCCTATCCAGGCTGGAGGTTGGCTCATCCAAAATGAGGACCTTCGCCGAAAGATCGACCCCGCGCACGATGGCGACAATCTGCTGTATCGCAATGGAATAGGAAGACAAATCGCGGGTAACGTCAATGTCAATATGGAAGGTCTCCAGCAGTTCACGCGCGCGGCGATTGGCCGAGCGCATATTCACCAGCCCAAAGCGCATCGGTTGGCGACCAAGGAAAATGTTCTCGGCGACGGAAAGGGTCGGGATCAGGTTGATCTCCTGGTAGACAGCGCTGATCCCAAGCTCCTGGGCATGGCCCGGGCTTCGGGGTTCGATTACTTTGCCTTCCAAGAGAATCGTGCCGGCATCTTTTGGGTGTACCCCTGTGATCAATTTGATCAGCGTCGATTTCCCGGCGCCATTTTCTCCTAGCAGAGCATGGACCTCGCCGGCATGCAGGGTAAAATCGACCTCGGACAAAGCGAGGGTCGCAATGAAAGATTTCGTAAGCCCCTGTGTCTCTAATAGGGGAAATTGCGTTTGCTCGTTGATACTCATCGGTACTTCACCTAAAAATCCCTGACTGATGCGGGGGAACCGAGAGACGACGCCGCTTCAAGGTGTATAATAACACAATCCGGGAGTGTGTACGTCCTCGGAGCCTACAACACACTCCGGTACAGAGAAGAGCCAACTCGTTAGCTGCTTGCTATCAAGTTGGTCTCTCCTTGGCTTGGGCGTCGCAGGAGAGCAAGAGGATAACCGCCCTCCTGCGACAAGGTTCTTTCTTCTTAACGACCTATCTTACTGATGATCCGCATCATAGGCAGCCCGGTCGGTGTACAGCTTGCCCGCCACAGGGACCCACTTGGGAAGTTCTTCCCCGTTCAAGTAGGATACCACGGCATCGAACGCGGGAGCGCCCATGAAGGGGCTAAGTTCGACGGTAGCGTTGGTCTCGCCGGCGTCCAGCGAGTCAAAAATGTCGGGGATCGCGTCCACCGAAACGATCAGAATATCCTTTGCAGGGACGAGGCCGGCTTCCTTGATGGCCTCAATCGCGCCAATCGCCATGTCGTCATTGTGCGCCCACACCGCGCAAATGTTGGCCGGGTCTTCGGCGCTCAAGAAGCTCTCCATAACCTGCTTACCCTCGGTGCGCACGAAGTTGCCCGTTTCGGAACGGATAATCTTCATGCCGGGGAAGAGCGCGATCACTTCATTGAAGCCCTGGTTACGATCCTCAGCCGCCGCCGAGCCGACGGTGCCGTACAACTCGACGATGTTGCACTGCCCGGAGGTTGCCTGGACCAGCCACGCCGCCGCCAGACGCCCTTCGTGTACGAAGTCAGAAGACACGCGGGTCACGAACAGAGAAGGATCCGAGTCCACGTTGCGGTCTACGATGACCACAGGAATCCCGGCGTCCTTGGCTTCTTGGAGCACGACATCCCAACCGCTGACGACCACCGGCGCAAGGACAATAGCATCGACGTCGCCTTGGGCGATCCAGGCCTGCATAGCAGCGATCTGGTTTTCCTGCTCCTGCTGAGCATCCGAGAACAACAGGTTAATCCCGCGCGCCTCGGCCTCGGCCTTGACGGCGTTCGTAAAGGAGGTGCGCCAAGCGCTTTCTGAACCGATCTGCGAGAAGCCAATGGTCAAACCTTCGCCCGTATCCTCCTGCGCCACTGCGAGGGGGGCGACGAGCGACAACGCTACGAGAACGAGCACAACCCATTTGATGTGCCGCATTTGTTTCTCCTCCTGACTTTGAATTATAGAAGATAAAGGTAGATTTCTGGAAGTGCATATTTGTTGCGGGTCGAGCCTCCTTTCTTCCACGATCCGAGGAATGGTTGGGTTATGGATTATAGGTGCTGCAAATACTACGGTGAAAATGTGTGAACGTTCACACACAAGTAAAGCACAGTTTCAGGTTGATGTCAAGCACTTTATCGGGTGAATCTCATTCTGGGGGCGAGATTACCCGGCTGTCGTGCGCTATTCGCCTTTTCCCGTCACCAGGTAGTCTTCCAACTTCAGCGCCGCGTAGAGACGCCGCCGGACATCCGAAGGGAGCGGGGCAGGGGATTCTTCACGATACAACAGAACGGTCTTGCGCAGCGTATCGACGACGATGCGGCAGTTCTCGCACTCGGCCATGTGCGCTTCGATCTCCGCGCACAGCGCCGCCTCCGCTTCGCCGTCGAGATAAAGCGAGAGACCATCGAGCAGGCGCCGGCATTCCTCTTTTTCGGAATCAGAAGCAGGATTCATCGCGTTTCCTCCGGGCCGGCGCCCTGGAAGTAAGCCGTGAGACGCTCGCGCAGAGCCAGGCGCGCCCGCATCAACCGCGATTTGACCGCCGACGCGCTGATGTCGAGCACGTCGGCGGTCTCCTGCGTCGATAAGCCTTCGATGTCGCGCAGCACGAACACCACGCGCAGCGCATCGGACAGATCCTCGACCGCTGCGCGCATTTCGGCGCGTGCCTCCTCGGTGAGCAGTTCGCTTTCCGGCAAACAGCACCAATCGTAAAGCTGCTTAGGCACCTGGCTGCCGTTGCCGTCGTCGTGCTCGCCGGTCAAGCCATCCACCGAAAGAAAAGTTGGCCGCTTCTTGCGCAGCCGCATAAGCGCATTGTTGGCGGCGATGCGGTGCAGCCACGTGCTCAACTGCGAACGACCCTCGAAGCGGTCGATATTCTTAAAAGCATCCAAGAAGGTCTCTTGCAGCACATCCTCGGCCTCGGCCTCGCTGCCGAGCATGCGCAGCGCCACGTGATAGAGCTGCGCCGAATAAGCTTCAACCGCCTGGGCATAGGCAGCCTGGTCGCCGGCCTTAAGGCGCGGCAGCAAAACGGTTTCGTCTATCGTCGGTGTATCGACCATGAGCCAATTATAACACGCCGGGAAACAAGACCGCCTCGAACGCCTGGTAAGACGCGGCGCGGCAGTCCGGCTCGACGCCAACATCGGCGGCGGCATCTGCGCCGCCGAAAAGACAGGTCTTGACGCCCGCCGCTTGCCCGGCCAGCACGTCCAGGTCGCGGTCGCCGACCGCCCAGACCGACTCGCGCGGCAGGCTGTACCGCTCGATGAGCGCCAGGAAGGCCGCCGGGTCGGGCTTGCGCGGGTACTCGTCGTCGCGCGTGATGCACGCCGCGAACAGGCCGGCCATGCCGTGCGTCTCCAGCAGCGCCGCCAGCGAGTCGCGGTCGCGGTGCGTGACGATGAAATTCTGCCCACCATCGGCGCACACCCGCTTGCACAAATCGACCACGCCGGGAAAAGGCATCTGTCCTGCCGGCGGCACCTGGCGATAATTCGCCCTGGCCCGCTCGCGCAGTTCCTCCGCATCCACGTCGTGCTTCTCGGCGAGTACTGCATAGCAATGATCCATCGTCACCTGGGCAAGCTGCTGGATCACGTCGCGCGATTCGGTCTTACCCATCGCTTCGAGCGCCTGCTGCAAACAGCCGGCCAGCACCGGGTAAGTATCAAACAAAGTACCGTCGGCGTCCCATATCAAATACACCCTCATGACTCGCCCGCTTCCTCCTGCTCCCGGACGCGCGCAAACTCGTATCCTGGAATGAACGAGAGCGCCAACCCGGACACTTTCCCCTCTGCATCGAGCGCAAACGTGAGAAAGTCCGGGCTAAAGTACGGCTCATGCCACGCGATTTTAAACGTGTCGTGATGCCAGTGCTCCAGGTTGCCGGTGAGCTTTGCGCCGTTCGAGAACACCAGCGTATTGCCCTCTAAAGCGATGGTTTGCGCGCCGTACATCTCGTTCTCATAGCTGCCGGCGTAAGCGTCCGGCGCCAGCGACGGCACGGCGCTCTCGGCACGGGCGCGCACCATCTTCTGCCATTCCTCGGTTTCTTCCGTCTGCTGGACATCTGCTACCTTCTGGAAGTCGGCGCTCCAGTCGCACGCCTCGGCGCCCAGGTAAGCATCGAGCGCCCGGAACATGACCGCGTTCGGCAGGTAGTCGCCTATCGCGCTCAAGTTGGTGAGCACCACCACGCCCAACCGCGCCGCCGGCAGCATGGCTACCTCCGCGCGCATCCCATCGATGCCGCCGCCGTGCCGCACCATCTTCATCCCGTGGTAATCGCGGATCCCCCAACCCAGGCCATAAGTCCAAAAGTTGGTATCCATGTCGATATACCGGGCGAACTTGTAGCGGTCGGGGTCGTTCTCGATCATCTGCGGCGACTGCATCTCGCAGACCACCGCTTCGCTGAGCAGGCGCTCGCCCTCGAACTCGCCGCCGGCCAGGTTGAGCCGGAGCCACTGCGCCATATCCATCACACAGGAATTGATCGCCCCGGCCGGCGCGATGTTGTTGCAATCGTACCACGCGATGGGAAGCACTGCGCCGGAATCCCTGACCTTGTGGTGCGGCGTGGCGATATTATCCATGCCGGCAAGCTCATGGATGCTCGTATTGGTGCGCGCCATGCCCAGCGGCTCGAAGATGCGCGTCTTAAGGAACTCGTCCCAACTCGTCCCGCCCACCGCCGCCGCCACCGCGCCCGCCACCAGGTACATAATGTTCTGGTAGCCGAAGCGCGCGCGGAAAGGCAGGGTCGGCCTCAGATAGCGAACCCGGCGCACCACCTCGTCGCGCCCAAAAGGCGACCCATACCAGAGCATATCGCCGCGCTCCAGGCCGGCGCGGTGGCAGAGCAAATCGCGCACGGTCAGCACGCGCGTGACGTAAGGATCGTAGAGCTGGAAGCCGGGCAGGTGGTCGGTCACACGGTCGTCCCAACCCAGCTTGCCCGCATCGACCAACATACCCAGCGCCGCCGCCGTAAACGCCTTGGTGGTCGAGCCGCAGGCGAAGACCGTGTACTCGTCCACCGGCTCGCCTTTGCCGAGCGTGCGCGCGCCGTAGCCTTTCGCAAAAATCACTGCATCATCTTTGACGACGGCGACCGCACAGGCCGGCGCCTCCCAATGTTGACGGGCTTGTTCGATATAGGCATCCAGCCCATCGGGAACGTTCGTTTCTACAGGCATGATTCAAATTACCCCCAGTAGTCTTAAAACAATCAGGACAGCGACCACGGTGACGACAATCAGGTAAGCGTTGTCGTACAACCAGGCGCGAGCCGGCGCCTCGTATCCGGCGGCTTTCAGCTTGGCCCGCAGCGCGCCGGGCGGCGGCTCGGTGAGCGTGCTGCCGTCCGGGAAGACCAGGGTCGGCACGCTCTCACTGCCGCCGTTGATCTCACGCACGCGGGCGCGCGCCTCCTCGTCCTCGTGGATGTTGACGTACAGGTAGTCGGCGCCGCACCGCTCCAGCGTATCCCGGACCGGCGGCACCATCGAGCAAGCCGGGTGGCCGTACAAAACGATCTTCCCGGACGTGTCGTCGCTCATTCTTGCAATCGCCCCCAGTGCTTTGACTATCTATCTGCCCGCATCAATTTTGTACCACGCCCACCGTGAGCGCCATCCCCTCCACCTTGTGCGCGGCAACGAACGCGCCGCCGGGCGCGTCGCCTTCGACCAGCCCGGTCGAGAGCGTCTCCCGCTTGATGTAATCGGCCCACGCCGAAATAACCTCAGCCAGTTCGCCCTCGGCTTTGTAGTACGTGGTGATGTGGTCTTCGATGCGGAAGCCGGCGTCCTTGCGCGCGGTCTGGACGCGGCGCACCACCTCGCGGGCCAGGCCCTCGGCGCGCAGTTCGCCCGTCAGCACGGTATCAACGCCCACCGTCACGCCCTGGTCGCCGGCGACCGCCAGCCCGGCCTGTGCGTCAGACTGGACAAGCACCTCGTCGGCGGCCAATTCGACCATCTCGCCGTCCACCTCAAGCGCCAGCGGCAGCCCGGCCTTGAGCCGGCTCGCCACGAGCGCCGGTTCGACTTCGTGCAGCGCGGCGCGCACCTTTGGGAAGCGCGGCCCGAACTTCGGCCCAAGCTTCTTGTTGTCGGGCAGCAGCCGGTACGTCACCAGGTCGCCGGCCTTCTCGACGAACTCCAGCGCCTTGACGTTCAACTCGTCCGCCACGATCTCGCTCAGCGCGTCTGACCACCGGGCGCGGTCGCCCGCGTCCAGGTGAACCAGCGCCTTAGCAAGCGGCTGGCGCAGCTTGGCGTTAGCGCCGGCGCGCGCGCTGCGGCCCAGCCCGGCGACCCGCATCGCCAGGTCCATGCTCGCCAGCAGGTCTCCGTCGATAGCGGTCTCGTCCAGCTCCGGCCAATAGCAGTGGTGGACGCTCTCCGGCGCCGCCGCATCCATATTGCATACCAGGTTTTGATACATCGCTTCGGCGACGAACGGCGTGACCGGCGCGAGCAGCTTTGCCAGCATGACCAGCACGGTGTAGAGCGTGCTGTAGGCGGCGTTCTTATCGTCGTCCTGTTCGCTCTTCCAAAAGCGCGACCGCGAACGCCGCACATACCAGTTCGTCAAGTCGTCAAGGAATTTCTCGACAGTGTGCGTCGTGGTATACGAATCGTAGACCTCCAGGCACAGCGTCGCCTCCTTGACGACCTGGTTCAGCCGGGCCAGCGCCCAACGGTCGAGCAGATTATCGCTCTCGGCCATGCGCGCCGGCGTCCAGCCGTCGATGTTCGCGTAAGTGACGAAGAAGCTGTACACGTTCCACAGCGGCAGCATGAACTGGCGGCGCACCTCGTCGGCGCTCTCGTAGGAAAACAACAGGTCGCGCTCCGGTCTCTGGCGCACATAGAGCCAGCGCAGCACGTCCACACCGACCCGCTCGGCGGCCTCGTTGAACTCGATCATGTTGCCCGAACTCTTGTGCATGGGCTGCCCCTTGCCGTCGAGCAGCGTCGCGTAGCTGAACACGGTCTCGAACGGCGGCTTGCGCTCCAGCACCGCGCTCATCGCCAGCAGGCTGTAGAACCAGTTGCGGAATTGGCCGGGGAACGACTCCGAGATCCAATCCGCCGGGAACCACTGCGCCCAGTATTCCGGGTTGGTGCGATATTGCAGCGTGCTGAAGCTGACAATGCCGGCGTCGAGCCACGGGTTGCCCACATCGGCGACGCGCGAAACCTTCGCGCCGCACTTAGGACATTCGATCTTCACCGCATCGACAAACGGGCGGTGCGGTGTGTGCCCGTCGAATGCCTCCCAGCCCGCGACCGCGCGGCGCTTCAACTCCTCGTAAGAGCCGATCACCTCGAAGTGACCGCACGCGCGGCATTCCCAGATCGGCAGCGCCAGACCCCAGTAGCGCTTCTTGGAGATCATCCAGTCGTGCATGTTGCGCAGCCAATCCTGCTCGCGCGCGTAGCCGAAGTCGGGAATCCAGCGCGTCTGGTCCACCACCTCCATGATCTGGTAGCGCAGGTTGTGATCGACTTCCTCTTTCGTCAGCGTTTCGCGCGGCTTGTCGAACTGCTCGCCCATGCTGATGAACCACTCATCGACCACGCGGAAGACCAGTTCGGTCTTGCAGCGCCAGCAGATCGGGTAGCGGTGCGTGTACGGGCTGACATCGTAAAGGACGCCCTTCGCCGCCAGGTTATCGAAGATCAGCCGGGCGGCGTCGTGTGCGTTCTTGCCGGTCAGCCAGTCGAAGCCCTCGACAAAGACGCCCTCCTCGTCGATGGGCACAAGCACCGGCAGCTTCAAGTCCTGGCCGATCTGGAAGTCCTCCGCGCCGCAGCCCGGCGCGATATGGACGATGCCCGTACCCTCGTCCTCGCCGACCTCATCCCACAGAATCACGCGGTGAGCTTCGGCGGCGCTGGCCGTCACCCCCTCGGTGACCTCTTTCAACTCGGTGAAGCCGCCGGGCTTCTGCTGCGCCGGCAGTTCGTCGAAGGGGCCGTCGTAAGTCCAGCCCTCCATCGCCGCGCCCCTCAACTCCGCCAGCACCTCGTACTTACCCTTGAGCATGTGCACGGTGCCTTTAGAGAGATAAAACACCTCATCGCCCTGCCGCACCTTCACGTAATCCAGGTCGGGGCCGACCGCCGCCGCGACGTTGCTGGTGAGCGTCCAGGGTGTGGTCGTCCAGATCAGCAGCGCCTCGCCCTTCTCGGCCGGCGCGCCGTTCTTCGCGCGCAAGGGGAAGCGCAGCGTCACCGAGTCGTGCGTCAGTTCGGCGTAGCCGTCTGTAACGATCTCGTGCTGGCTGATGCCGGTCGCGCAGCGCGGGCACCACGGCATCGAGTCGGCGCCCTTGTAGAGCCAGCCCTTCTCCCAGCAGCGCTTGAGGAAGGTCCAGATCATATAGTTATTCTCATTCGAGAAGGTATAGTACGAGCCGCCGGTCTCCGGCAGGCCCAAGCGCCCCACGATCTGCTCCACCGAATCGGTGACCGGGCCGTCCGGTCCCCGAAAGGTATACGGCTGCATCGGATCGGCAAGCAGTTTCTCGGCAAGCTCGCGCAGCACACCGGCATCGTTCCAATCCTGCCAGTAGCCCAGCCGGATCGACTGCTCGGTCTGCACGCCGGAGTAGCGCAATACGCGCGCCTTGCACTCGCGCACAAAGCGGGCAAGCCCGTAATCCTCAATATCCTTCTTGGAGGTAAACCCTTTTTCCTTTTCGACTTCCACCTCGACCCAGAGGCCCTGGCAGTCAAAGCCCTGTTGGTAGCGCAGTTCGCGCCCGCGCATGGTCCAGAAGCGGTTGTAAAGGTCTTTGTACGCGCGCCCCCAGCCGTGATGCAGGCCCATCGGATTATTGGCGGTTATCGGGCCGTCGATGAACGACCACTTCGGCTCGCCTTTGTGGATTTCGCGCATCTTTTGGAAAGCGCCGGTCTGCTCCCAGAACTTGAGGATATCGCGCTCCTGCGCCGGGAAGTCAACCCAGTTGGGTACATCATCAAATTTAAAAGCCATCAGTTTGCTCTCCTTTACAAATGGTCAATCTTGGGTCGGTCGATAGGGTTGCATCCGGTCACGTTAAGCAATACCCCGGCGCCGGTTGCGGCGCCGCACCTCCTGCAAGTCCATGTCTATGTACAAGGCAGTCATCGCATCACTCCACTCATCACCCATAACTAAAAACGCGCCCGCCCACTAAGGGACGAGCGCGCATGCACTCGCGGTACCACCCTTATTTCTCGCACGCGCCTGATGCAGCGGCGAGACACTCGATCGGCGACCCACTGCGCGGAGCGCCGTGCCGTGATAACGGGCGACAAACCCCGGCTCAGCTTACTCCGGCCCCGCCTGCCCTACCAAGACAGACCTGCCGTTTCGGCCTGCGGCTCAGGAAGGATTTTCGGCCCGGCCCGCGCGCCCGGCTCCCACTCTCCCAGGCTCGCTGCGGCACGGCTCGCCGCGCCTACTCGTTTCCGTCACTGCCTTTCTAACATATCATAGCATACCATAAGGTAAAGATGCGGTCAAGCGATAGAGCCTAATGACAAATGACAAATGGCTAATGGCTAACCGCTAACTGCTAATGGCTAACCGCTAACTGCTAATGGCTAATTCTCGCGGCTCACCGGCAGCCCCTGGGCAATCCATGCCTGGATACCGCCCTCCAGTTCGGCTAAGTGTGCAAACCCCGCATTCTGAAGAATCTGCAAGCCCGATTTGCTGCGACTGCCGTTGTTGCACATGACGATGATCTCTTTCTTCGGGTCCAGTTCACCGACCCGCCTGGCAAGCTGGCCCAGCGGGATGAGCGTTGCGCCCGCGACGTGCCCCGGATTCGTCCACTCGTACGAGTCGCGCACGTCGAGCAAGATCGCGCCGCCGCCCGCCAGGCGCTCTTCGGCCTCGGCCGGCGTCAGCGAGACCGGGCGCGCGGGCGGCGCAGCCGTCGGCGGCTCCGGCCCCTGCATGGGCGGGAGCGTCTTGGTCGCAGCCGGCGCCGGCGTCTCGGTCGCAGCCGGCGTACAGGCGACAGCCAACAACACCAACAAGCTCAAAAGCGCCGGTAAACGCCGCATCGGGTTCCCCTCCGTGATGACCACTCAATTACTCTCCTGCCGCCCGCCGTCGGCCCACTCCACCGTGTAAATCAACCACGGCTCATCCGCGCCTTCTTCTTTGAGGAAAGCGGCATCGACCCAGGCAGGCATCTGCGCGTAATAAAGCTTATTGTCGCGCTCGATCATGGTGCGGTTGCCGCCGTCGGCGTCGATGATAAACAGGTCGCTTAAGATTTTCATATCCTTGCCGTGCGCCCAGAACACCAGGCGCTTGCCGTCCGGCGACCAACTCGGCATCAGATCGGCCTCGTCGCCCTGGCTGATTAGCGTTTCGTCGCCGGGGCTGCCGTCAACCGGGATCGTATAAATATCCCAGTCGCCGATCTTATAGCCGTTGATCTCCCAATCTTCATTCTGGTGGCGGTAGAAAACCACGGTCGTCCCATCCGGCGAAATCTTGGGATCGAAGTCGCCGAAGGAGGTCCGCTCGCTCTCTTTGTCAAAGCTCGGGTCGGTCAGCTTGCGGATATTGCCGCACGCCTCCAACGCATCCGGGCTGCAATCCATCTTCCAGATGCCCAGCACTTTGTCGCTGGCCGAATAGTGCAGCATCACGACCGTATCGCCGGCCCAGCTGGGGTCGGTCTCGATAAAATCGGACGTGTTGGTGATATTAACCGCATTTTCGCCGTCGAGGTCCATGACGTAGAGGTCTAAAGCGCCTTCCTCGCCGCTGTCGCTCACCGGGTTGTCGCGGTCCGAAGCAAAGATGATGTGCCGTCCATCCGGCGCCCAGGCCGGCGTGATATCCATAAAGCTATTATTCGTAATCAGGTGCGCATCGCTGCCGTCGACCCGCATTAGGCCGATCTCGGCGCTCCTGAAATCGAACTCGTTAGAAACGCCGTCGTCGTTCTGGTCGGCGGTGTATTCCACGTACAACACCCACTCGCCGTCGGGCGAGACGCTGAGGCTGTGGCGCAGGCGGTTGCCGCCGTAAATCAGTTTCTCCTGTTTGCCGTCCGGCGAGGCGAGAAACACCGCATAGCGCCCGGTCGGGCGTCCGTTTTCAGCATCAAGAGTCGCCAACTGCGCCTCTACCGTCGGATCGACGCTCGGCCCCGCCGGGAAACAAGCCGTGCTTGCCAGTGCGACCAGCATCAGCCATCCAAACACGAAAAAGATTCGTCGATTCATGAGCCGTCCTATCGTCAATATAAAGGGGAATTTTCGCTGAGAGGGGAGTGTATCACAGCTATCGCAACTGCCCAAAAAGCAGCAAAGCCGCCGGCAAGCCGCACTAAAACAACACCAGGGCGACCCACGCGCCCCGGTCATCGAAAAACCGCGCGCCCGGTTAAAGCTGAAAGCCCCCCGTGGCGCGCACAATCTTATGATTATAGTCGTTTACGTATTCCAGCAGACGCGAATGCAGATCTTGCCATTCATCGCTGGCGAGAATGCGCTTCATCGCTTCGAGATTCTTAGTAAGACCGCCCATCATGATCTGCGGGCAGTCGCCGTAAGTCGTAAACCACGATTCGGTCGGTTCCATGCCCAGCCGGGTGATGCTCGGCACCCACTCGCGGACCAGGAACTCGAAGTATTCCTGGTCCTGTCCCGGCTTGATATCCCATGTCATCAGCAACTTAACCTGCATAAGAATCGTCCCTTAAAAACTCTTAAAAGCGGTGAAAAAGCTTACATCGAGTCGAGTTCTTGTCGGTTTTCCAGCAGTACAACCTGTGTCTGTTCCGGCAGAGTGGGGCGCGTCACCTTCAGCGAAGCCTCCTCCGGCAACTGCGTCACCCCCATCTCTTTTAGGAACTTATCAACCGGCTGTAACTCCAGGCTCAGTTTAGGCGTTTTGTAATACATCGGTATCACAATACTCGGCTCCAGCAGGCTCACCACTTCGGCAGCCTTCGGCGCATCGAGCGCCCCGCCGACCGGCACCATTGCGACATCCACCGCACCCATCTGCTCCACCGCCGACTGGCTCGGCACGAAATCGAGCGCGCCCAGGTGCAGCACGGCCAGCCCATCGAAGTCGAACAAGTATGCGACATTATGCTCGGCGTCGCGCCGGCGCGGGTCGATCATCACCGCGCCGATGATAAACACTCCTCCGATCTCGTATTCCCCCGGCCCGGTGAGGGTGCGCTGTACGTCGCTCACCGCGTCCACGAAGTTGTGGTACAGCGAATCTTGGCTCACGGTGACCACGCTGCCGCGCAGCTTCAACTGCGGGTATCCCCAGATGATGCCATACGGGTCGGTGACGATGCTCGCACGCCCGCGCTCTACAAGACGAAAACAGCTTAGCCCGTACCAGGTGATTTCCATAAAGTGTATGCCTTGTTGTAACGCAACCAGAACGCAAAAGATTATAACCATACGCTAAAGCGGGCGCAAAAGGGTTATTGATAGCGATTTGCTAGAGAATCGCTGGCAGGTTGTTTGTATGATCGTCCCCTCTTGCATATGAACAGCCATCTATAGTAGACTTCATAAAGAGTTGTGAAGTAGGATTCATCATCATGGATTGGCAATTCAACCCTTACACTATCGCGCTGTTTATTGTATCTGCCGTTCTCGCAGCCACAACCTACTTCGTCTGGCGCCGCCGCACCACCCCCGGCGCGCGCCTCCTCACCATCCTCATCCTATCCATCGCGCTCTGGACGCTTGGGCGCGGGTTAGAAATCGGAAACACCAGCCTGGCGGGAACGGTCTTCTGGGCCAAAGCCCAATATATTGCCGTGGAATCGACCATCCTGGCGCTCGCCGCCTTCGCCGCGCAGTACACGGGCCGCGAGCACTGGCTGACGCTGCGCAACCTGGCTCTACTCGCCGTCATTCCGTGCATCACCATCGCCGCCGTCTGGACGAACGAAATGCACCAGTTGGTCTGGCAGAACGTCACGCTCAACCTGGACGGCCCGATGCCGGACATGCACTTTTCGCGCGGGCCGTGGTACTGGGTCAACGTGGCGTACACCTACCTAATCCTGCTGGCCGCCGCCGGGATGTTCCTGCTGGCCGTGATCCGGTCGCACTATCTCTATCGCGGGCAGGCCTTCCTCATCGTAGTCAGCGTCTTAGCGCCGTGGGCGATGAACATCCTGTACATCGCCGGCATCGATCCGCTGCCGGGCATGGACTTGACGCCCTTCGCGTTTGCCGTCTCCGGCCTGGCGCTGGCCCTGAGTCTCTTCCGCTACCGGCTGCTGGACATCATGCCCGTCGCCCATACCGAGGTGATCGGGAACCTGCCCGATGCCGTCATGGTCCTGGACTGCCAAGATCGCGTCGTTGACCTCAACCCTGCCGCCCGGCAGCTCATCGGCGGCGATATGACGGTGGTCGGGCAGGACGCCGGCGTGGTCCTGGCGCAGTGGCCCAACCTGATCGACAAATACAAAGGCGCCCAAGCAGCGTTTGCCCAAATCACCCTGGAGACGGCCGGCGCGACACGGCATTTCGACCTGCGCATCTCGCCGCTGCGCAGCCGGCGCGGGCGGCTGATCGTCCTACGCGACAATACCGATCTCCTGCGCGCCATCGCAGAACGCGAAGCGCTCATCGAGGAGCTAGAAAAACTGGTCGAGGACCTCGACGCCTTCTCGCACACCGTCGCCCACGACCTCAAAACCCCGCTCAGCGTCATCAGCGGCTACGCGCTGCTGCTGAAAGATAAATTCGACCAACTCTCCGAATCACAAAGACAAATTTACCTGCACGCCATCGCACGCGGCACGCACAAGATGCACAATATCATCGAAGCCTTGCTATTGCTTGCCAGCGTGCGCCGGATGGAGGAAGTCGAACTCAGCCCGCTAGACATGGCGCGCGTGGTCTCAGAGGCGCAGCAGCGGCTCGCCAACATCATCCAGGAATATAACGCCACCGTCGTCATCCCCAACGCCTGGCCGGCGGCGCTGGGCTATGCGCCGTGGGTCGAAGAAGTGTGGGCCAATTACTTGAGCAACGCCTGCAAATACGGCGGCGAACCGCCGTACATCGAACTCGGCGCGAAGCCGCAATCCAACGGCAAGGTGTGCTTCTGGGTGCACGATAACGGCCCCGGCATCGCGCCGGAGCAGCAAGGCCAGTTGTTCACCCAGTTCACCCGGCTCGAACAAGCCAAAGTCGAAGGGCACGGCCTGGGGTTGTCCATCGTGCACCGCATCGTCACCAAGTTAGGCGGCGAGGTCGGCGTCGATAGCGCGCCGGGCGCGGGGAGTACATTCAGCTTTACCCTACCCACCGCCTCGCTTGGGCACAAAGAGATGACTAACGCGCCGTCGCAATCCACAACGTCCGCCCGTCCGTGGTGATATCAATCGCGCCGCTGCGGTCGGTGCGGAAAAGCGGCACCCCGCGCGCTTCCAGCTTCTCCAACACCTCCGGCGCGGGGTAGCCCTGCCGGTTGCCCACCCCCACTTGCACCACCGCCGCCTGTGGATCGACCGCCTCCAAAAACCGTTTGCCGGTCGCCTGCGCCGAACCCTGGAACGCCAGTTGGAGCACGGTCGCGCGCAGTGGTTGCCCCGACCGCACCATTGCCGTCTCCGCCGCATCGACCAAATCGGGCATGAGGAGAAAGGCCGCATCGCCGTAGGACAGGCGCAGCGCCATCCCGTATTCGTTCGGTTCGTCGGCTTCGGCAGGGCGCGCCGCCGGGTGCAGCACCGCCAGGCTCACGCCGTCGCTCCACGTCGCCGTATAGCCCGCCGCCGCCTCGACCGTCGCCGTATCCGCCAGCGCCGCCTGCAGCGCCTGCCAATCCGCGCCGCCGCCCGGCTGCCCGGTGGTGAGCACCGCGCCCACCGTGTACCGCTCCAGCAGCGCCGGCAGCGCCGATATCTGCGTCTCTTTGGGCTGTGTGATGACCAGCAGTTCGATCTCGCGGTCCCAGAAAGGCATGCGGTCGCCGAGCGCGGCGAGCAGCGTCGCGGGGTATGCCCCGCCATCGACCAGGATGTGCGCGCCGCCCGGCGTGGCGATAAAAACCGCGTGCCCGCCGCCCACATCCAAAAAGGCCACGTGCAGCCGGCCGTCCGGCTGCTGCGCCAGCGTGATCGCCATCAAAGCGACGAGCGCCGCCGCCAAGCCCATCGCACCCAGCCGCACCGCGCGCCGGCGCAGCGCCGCCCCGATCCCCTCCAGCCAAGACGGGCGCACCGCCGCCCACACCATCCCCGCCAGCAGCGCCGCGTAGAACAGCGCCGCCGCCCGCCCATCGACCTCGACTGCCACGCTCGCCCAATCGAAGCGGGCGAACAGCCGCACCCAGGCCACCGTCCAACCGATGAACAGCCAATCGAGCCAGAACAACGGCAGCGCCGGCCCCGGCCCCAGCGCCAGTCCCACGATCACCGCGAGCGCGCCCAGCAGCATCAGCGGCGTCTGGACCGGGATGATTAAAAAGTTGACGAAGAAAGACGCGAACGACAGCCGCCCGAAGTACAGCGCGAGCAGCGGGATGGTGGTGACCTGCGCCGCCAGCGTGACGATGAGCGGCTCGGAGAGCACCCCTAACAGGCGCTCGACCGCCGTCGTGGCGAAGAAAGGCGCCAGCGCCCGCCGGAAGCCGCGCTCCAGCGGCTCGACGAACAGCGCCATGCCCAGCACCGCCGCCACACTCAATTGAAAGCCCACATCCCACAGCGCAAAAGGATTCGCCGCCGTCATGCACAGCGCCGCGAACGCCAGCGACGCCGGGACGTAGGTCCGGCGCCCCACCAGCGGCGCGACGATCAGCAAGCTGCTCATGATCGCGGCGCGCAGCACGGCGCCCCCCGCGCCGACGAAAACCGTGTACACGGCAATCCCCACGATGCCCGCGCCCGCCGCCGCGCGCTTCGACGGCAGCGCCTTCTCCAACACGCGCGTAATCACCAGCGCCAGCACCGACATATTGAAGCCCGATATCGCAATGATGTGCGTCGCGCCGACCGCGTTGAAGTCGTCGCGCACGCCCGGCGATATGCCGCTTTCCACGCCGAGCAGGATGCCGGTCAGCAGCGACGCGGCGGGTTCGGGGAGCGCGCCGCTAATCAACGCCTGGGCCTTTTCGCGCAGCGCAAACAGCGGGTGTGCGCCTTCGCTGCCGGTCACTTCGACGATGGCGTAAGAGACGACGCTGTGCACGCCCTGGCGGGCGAGGTAATCGTGGTAAGAGAAGGTATCAAAGACCGGCGGCGTGTGCGGCATCCCGCGCACCTCTACGCGGTCGCCGGCGGCGTACCGGCCATAGCGCGGCGCCTGCACCAGCGCCACACCTTCGACCGGCTGCGGCAAGAGCGATTGCTCCCAATCGGGCGTCTCGGCGTCGAAGACCCAATCCGCCGCCACGCGCAGATTGACCTGCCGGTCGCGCACGTCGGGCGGCGCGACGACCGTGCCGGTGAACGTTACCCAGCCGGTATCATTGAAGGCGGCGAGATGATTTTCATCCGCGTAGGCAGCAGGCCGGGCGGCGTCGTAGCGTAGCGCGCCCAGCGCAGCCGCCAACAGGCAGAGAAAAACGAAACGGCGCGCCGGGACGCGCCGGACAAGCCAGATCCCGACCCCGGCCAGCCCCGCGATGATCCACCAGGCCGGGCTTGCCGCCGCCGTCAGCGACGCAAGCACCAAACCTGCACACCACGCCAACGTCAGGTAGACCAGGGTCATTGCACGGCTTAATCTTAGTCAAACATCTTCCGGGATCAACCCCAGGCGGATCATCTCTTTGTGCCCCGCCTCGATGGACGCCTCACAGAAAGCGTCGGACGAATCGATCATACTGCGGATGACGCCCCACGAAAAGCGGACCAGGTGCGTGTTAGGCGCCACCTCGACCTTAGAAAAAGGCGGCGCGCCGGTCACAACCAGGCGCACCGGCCCCAGGCAGTCGCCGGGACCGTAGGCGATAGGCTCGCCGGCCTGGTTGTAAAAAGCGACCTCCCCCGCGACCACGATCATCCAGTTGTTCCACGCATCCTCGACCGCCAGGTTAATCTGCGCGCCTTTCTCGGCGGGCATAAACTTCGCGTCGTCCGACAGCCGGCTGCGGTGCGCACTGGATAACTTCTGAAACAGGGGATGCGTGTAAATCTGGTTCTCGATGGTCCGCGCGCAGTAGTAAGACCATATGCGCTCCTGGAGTTCCAGGCGATTCTTGTTCTCGCGTGTGCCGCCGTCGGGCACAGCGCGCAGCCAATCGTAGTCAATGGTCAGCGTGGTCGCGTTGGTAAAGGCCTCCAGGCTCGCCGTGCGCGTGCCCATCGGGTTGAACAGACCCATCTCGCCGATGATGTGGCCCTCACGGAAAATAATTTCGCGCTCGCCCTCGGAGTGCTCCGGGTCGCGCTCGCGCAGCCGCTTCCCGCGCAGCGACGGGATCACCTCGCCGGAGACGATCATCATCAGCGCGTCGGCCTTCTCGCCCTCCCTGGCGATGATATCGCCCCGCTGGAAGGCGCCGAACCGGGCATTTTGGAGAAAGTGCAGCAGCGCGTCAAGGGAAAGCTCGGAGAAGAAAACGTCGTACAGCGCCGATGCGCCGGCGGCGCGCGGCGAGCGCCGCATCGAGATGAACTTCAGCACTTCGCGGGCGCGCTTGTGCTGCGGGTCCAGGTCCAAGAGCCGCTTGGCAAGCACCGCAACCCGGAAGGCCGGCCCGGTCGCCGTCTGCGCCTTGAGCATCGCCTCGTAGGTTTTGATCGCCTGGGTCAGCGGGTAATTGAACGGCCCGTACCACTCCTTGACCTCGGCCGGCGGGATGCCGGCGCCGTCGGTGGTAAAGACATTGTAAATCACGACCGGCTCGTTTTGCCTCACCCACCACTTCCCCAGCCAGGTGACCTGGCGTCCCGGCTGAGGATTATAGAGCCGCGCCTGCCGGAAAAACGTCTCCGAGGCGAGAATCTGGTCCGGCTTGGCAAACGCAGTCATGTGCGACGCCAGGTCGATGGCGTCGCCCCAGACGGTCTCGTAGCTGTCCAAACCGGCCTCGCGCATGACCATGCCGGCATGAAGTCCGGCCCGCAGCCGCAAAGGTTTCACGTCCGGCTCCCGGTTGTGGGCGCTGACCAACCTCCCCAGCGCCAGCGCCGTCGTGAGCGCCGCCTGGACATCATGCCAGAAGACCAAAATGCCGCCGCCGCCCGCCGGAATCCAGATCCGCGAAGACGGGCGGTTTTGATCGCCGGGAATGGCCTGGTTCAGCATGTTCACGAGCGCACGAATCGCCCCGGTCTGGTCTTCCTCGGTCATGGAAGCAAAATCGACGATATCCAGCGCCAGAATGGGCTTTTGCACAAACGCCATAGTCGAATACCTTTCGCGCCGGCGCGGTCTGCCGTCAAGACGCGAGAATAATCGCAGCACCGTCGATAAACGCCGCAAGCCCGACCGGCGTTGCCAGCCCTGCCAACACCTGTTTGTAAGCACCAAAGCGCTCTACGTTCGCAACGGTCCCAAACGACCGCGCCGAATCCAAATACGCATCCTATTCAAATAATACCGGCAAATGCGAAATAGCCATAATCGCGGCGAAGCGCGCCGCGCCATCCCCCTACAAACCGCCGTGCTTCTTGGCGGTCTGCTGCAAACGCTCGAACGCCGCGACCTCCGCCCCCTCGATATCCTTCAACACGAGCGCCTGCTTAAGCTCGACGATTTGGTCGCGCAGCGCCGCCGCCTTCTCGAACTCCAATGCGCGCGCGGCCTCTTTCATCTGCTTCTCCAACGCCTGGATGAGATGCTGCAACTCCTCTTTCGGCAGCCGCTCCGGCATCATCGCGGCGGTTTCCTCGTCCATCTTGCCGCTTGCCGCCGCCTCCGCGCGCACCCGGTCGGTGAGATCGCGCACTTCTTTAATCACGCTGGCCGGCTCGATCCCGTGTTCCTCGTTATACGCCATCTGAATCGCGCGGCGGCGGTTGGTCTCGTCGATGGCGCGGCGCATCGAATCGGTCATATTGTCCGCATACATAATCACCTTGCCGTCTATGTGGCGCGCCGCCCGCCCGATGTTCTGGATCAGCGCGCGCTCCGAGCGCAGGTAGCCCTCTTTATCCGCGTCGAGAATCGCGACCATCGACACCTCCGGCAGGTCCAGCCCCTCGCGCAGCAGGTTCACGCCGACCACCACGTCATACACGCCGGTGCGCAGGTCGCGCAGAATCTCCACCCGGTCCAGCGTCTCGACCCTGGCGTGCAGGTAGTGCGCACGGACGCCGTTCTCCAGCAGATAATCGGATAAATCCTCGGCCATGCGCTGCGTGAGCGTGGTCACCAGGACACGCTGGCCCTTGCGCACCCGCTCTTGAATCTCGCGCATCAGGTCATCCACCTGCCCCTTGATAGGCCGCACGTTAATTTCCGGGTCGAGCACGCCGGTAGGCCGGATGACCTGCTGGGCAATCTGCCCGGCGTGTTCAAGCTCGTAATTGGCGGGCGTCGCCGAGGTATAAATCACCTGGTTCATGCGCTGCTCGAATTCGTCAAAGTTGAGCGGGCGGTTATCCAGCGCGCTGGGCAGCCGGAAGCCGTACTCGACCAGCGTTTCCTTGCGGCTGCGGTCGCCGCCGTACATGCCGCGTATCTGCGGGATCGTCATGTGGCTTTCGTCGATCACCAGCAGGTAATCGGCAGGGAAGTAATCGACGAGCGTCCAGGGCGGGCTGCCGGCCGGCCGCTGGTCGAGGTGGCGGCTGTAGTTCTCGATGCCGCTGGTATAGCCGACCTCGCGCAGCATCTCGATATCGTAGCGCACACGCTGCTCAAGCCGCTGAAGCTCCAGCAGCTTATCCTGTGCGCGCAGTTCGGCCAGGCGCTCGCCAAGCTCGGCCTCGATATCCCAGACCGCCTGGCGCGTCTTCTCCTCGTCGGTGATAAAGTGCTTGGCGGGAAAGATTTGCACCGCCTCTGGCTCGACGAAGATTTCGCCGGTCAGCGTGTCGAACTCGGCGATGCGCTCGATCTCGTCGCCGAACATCTCGACGCGGATGGCGGTATCGCCGTAAGGCAGCGCAATCTCCAACGTATCGCCGCGCACCCGAAAGGTGCCCGGTTTCAGATCCATGTCGTTACGGCTGTACTGGATAGTGACCAGGTGGCGCAGAATCGTATCGCGCCGGATCATCTGCCCAACTTCGAGATCAAGGACCACCTTGCCATAAGCCTTCGGGTCGCCGATGCCGTAGATGCACGACACCGACGCGATGATAATCACATCGCGCCGGCTCAGCAGCGCGGCGGTCGCGGCAAGGCGCAGCTTTTCGATCTGCGCGTTGATCTCGGTCTCTTTCTCGATGTACAAGTCCTTCTGCGCGATGTAGGCTTCAGGCTGGTAATAGTCATAATAACTAACAAAGTATTCAACCGCGTTGTTCGGGAAGAACTCGCGGAACTCGCTGTAAAGCTGGGCGGCGAGCGTCTTGTTATGCGCCATGACCAACGTGGGGCGCTGGGTCTGCTCGATCACATTGGCAATCGTAAACGTCTTGCCGGTGCCGGTCGCGCCGAGCAAGACCTGGTGTTTGAACCCTTCGTTGACGCCGCGCACCAGGTCTACAATGGCCTGGGGCTGGTCGCCGGTGGGCTTAAAATCGCTGACGAGTCGGAAGGAGGGCATTAGACATTACCTCTGAACCACATCGCTGAACGACAGCACGTTGACAAGGCCGGAAAATCTCACAAAATCTTTAACATTGTGAGTGAGTAGCTGACCAATGCCATAAGCTTGCATAGTAGCGACAATATTGGCGTCATGTACCTGTTTGCCGCCAAGTGATGTTGTCTCCAACAATATCATCAAATTAGTTGTGACCTGGGCATTCTCGTCAGCGACATGAAACTGCGTCAAAAAGACGCGCAATTGCGCCGCCACCGCAGCGGGTGAAATAGGAAAAGCATAGGTTTGTGGACGTGTAAGAACCGCAGCATATTCACGCAGTACCTGCCGGCTGATCCATATCGACATTCCTTCGCTCCAGAGGCGCTCCATTGCGACAAGCGCGTCGGCATGCTGTGGAGCAGTGACCAGGGTGGCGCGGACGAGCACATTGGTATCAATAAAGACAGGCGAATTAACATCTATCGTCGCCATACATATCCTCGCGGCTGAGCGTGAGACCTTCCGGCCAGGGGCCAACGTCGAACACAGGCAAGTCCAATGGCGGGCGCTGTTCCAGCTTATCGGACGCCGGCAGTGTTTCTTTCAGCGCTTCGCGTACCGCCTCACGAATCAGGTCTTGCATCTGCGCACGCAGTAAGGTTAGCAGTTCTTCCACAGTCAAATCAGCGACACGGGTCGTATCTGACATCGCCTCAAATCTCCTCGATCAAAAATCATTTATCACTATGATAACAAATGACCACCTGTGCTTATATATAATAGAACCACCGTTCGGATCATTCAATGTATAGACTTCTATAACAAATAACGCGGTCTGATCCAATCCAAATCACGACCAACGAGCAGTTCGGTCATCTTCGCGTTGTGTGTGTTTTTCATGGCGATAGGCTGCATATCGAAGCCGTGCTTTTGCGCGAGCGCCTGCACTTCTTCGTTATTGTCATAAGTCATCAGAAAATCGCCTTCAAGTGTATTTGCAACAGCGAACAACTCTTCATGGTCAATTTCGGAGTGATTATAAAGTCGGCTGCCGGCGCTCTTTCCCCCGGCAGTATACGGCGGGTCGATAAAAAACACGGCATCTGTGCGATGCGCCTGCCGCCGGAGCATTTCAAGTCCGTCGCCCTTGACGAAGGTGATGCGGTCTCGGCCGTAAGTAATCCCCAATATGCGCTTCTTCAACGTCTTTGGATACCAGCGCGACGCCATCCCCTTACCGTCGCCGTGCTTCATCCGGCCCGCGCCGTGCGCCATGATGCCACCCCGGTTGACGCGATTCATCAAGATAGTCTGGAACGCTTTCTCACGGAGCACGTCCGCCGGTTCAGTCAGACACGCTTCGACGTTCTCGCGCGTAAGCTCAAACGACGCTATCTGCTCGGCGAGCCATTCGCCCTCGCCGCCGAGAATAGTCTGCCACACCGCTGCTACCTGTTCGTCCAACTCTACCAATGTCACGTGGTCCGCGTACCGCTCAAACGCCACGGTTAACCCGACAATCGCACCGCCGGCAAACGGCTCGAAGAACTCGACAGGTTTCGCCGGCAAGCTTGCCAGCCACTGCCGGATGTAAGGCACTAACCACGTCTTGCCGCCCGGATATCGAAATGGACTGCGGTGGGGGACGGTGGCGACGTTGACTACCTGAGTAATAGGCCGAACCTGGTTAATATCTTGAACCATTGTTAAATCATCTCATCACAAACTCAGAATGTCGGTCAAAGTCGGCGCATCTGGCGGATGCGCATTATCTTCTAGCTCCTTATCCAATTTATCCTGCAAACGCTCGACAAAGTCCTCAATTGGCCCAGGTTCCGGCACAGTGATTCTGTGCAAAGCCGGCTCAAAACGTGTGTAAACAATCTCACTTTGTACCAGCCGGTAACAGTTCCGCACCGCATCTAGCCTGAGATCATAAATAAACCACGCCAAGTCGGCTTCTTCAGGCGAAGCTTGTGGCAGAGCAGGCAGCGTTTGGTAAAAAGCACGATGCATTGCAACGGCCTGTCTTTTACCCCAGGCTCTAAGAATCCCACCTTTGTAAAGAAGCTGAGGAGCCAGCCGCTTACGCGAAGACGAGAGATAGTCGGGGCGAGGGTAATTTATCTGGTCCGTCCAGTCCATTTGAGCATGGCTAACCGGATCATCCATGTAGAACTCAAAGGGCCGGCGCACACTACCCGAAATATAGACCGCCTGCACCTCCAAAGAGCCAAAGTCAGTTATATGTCCCTGCTCATCGTAGGAAACCAAAACCAGGTCTATGTTTCCGGCGCTTTGTCCGTACTTGTCATTTAATCGAACTTCGGTCAGCGCCGTCCACTGTGTCTGTGTCGGGAAAAAGAACTCCCCTGCATCCTCAACAATAAACCAGCCCTCGCGGAAGCGAATCGGACAGGTAATAGCTATATCTTCGCCATCATGTATGCTGCACACTCCCAAAGGGTCCTTCGCTTTGTCCTTCGTACATGAAGGGACTTTGTTGTTATAAGGACAAAGCCGGTTGCGCCGGTAGCGCTTCGCCTCTATCGAAAAATTATCGGTAGGAAATCCAAAGACTTCGGCGAGAGGATGTCTTGGCATCACTGCGCTCTCTTTGTATTATAGCTTCTACTCAGGAGTAACAAGCTTTTCCAGTTCAGAAATCAGTGAAGGAATGTCTTCAATGGCAGTTTTCCAGAGTCGTTCCAGATTAACACCAGAATACCCATGAATGATTCGGTTCCTCATTCCGATGATTTGCGGCCAGGGAATCTGAGGAGCAGCGTCCTGACACTCTTGACTAACCCGTGCTGCGGCCTCGCCAATAATGCTAATTGACATCATCAAAGCCCGAACCAATTTGCGGTCATACTCCAAGGAAACCCGCGTTTCACCCTGGACAAAAGCCACAACCTCGCGCGCCGCATCCAGCATGTCACGCAAACGCACTTCATCCCGCTCGTTCATACTGCACCTTTGCCATTTCCAGCGCCTTTTGCCGGAAGTGCCGGCTGAGATCTTCAGGAGTATTCAAGTCTACGTCACGCCCCAACAGTTCGCTAAGTTCCATTTGCATAGTGATGAACGCAAAGAATCCCGGCTCGTGCTCCGGGTCGAACTCAACCAACACATCTATGTCACTATCCGGCCTGAAGTCATCGCGCAATACCGAGCCAAACAGCGACAGTTTGCGAATATGATGACGCCGGCAAAATGCAGTAACAATATCCTTATCTATAACGATGTTCATGGTTATATGTTATAATCAAATAGAACGACCGTTCGCTAATTATAGCGCACACCCACCAAACATGACAGAACTACCGCTCGATCAAATCCTCCACGGCGACTGCATCGACCTCCTCGCGCGCCTGCCGGAGAAGAGCATCGACCTCATCTTCGCCGACCCGCCCTACAACCTCCAGCTTCAAAACGAGCTGTGGCGGCCCAACATGACCAAAGTCGATGCCGTGGACGACGAATGGGACCAGTTCGCCAGCTTCGAAGCCTACGACCGCTTCACCGAGGCGTGGCTTACGGCGTGCCGGCGCGTGCTGAAAGACACCGGGACGCTGTGGGTCATCGGCAGCTACCACAACATCTACCGCGTGGGTAAGATTTTGCAGGATTTAGGCTACTGGATACTTAACGAGGTGGTATGGGTTAAGTCGAACCCCATGCCCAACTTCCGGGGCGTGCGCTTCACCAACGCCCAGGAAACGCTCATCTGGGCGCAGAAACACAAAGGCGCCAAGTATACTTTCAACCACCACGCGATGAAGCGGCTCAACGGCGACCTGCAAATGCGCAGCGATTGGCTCATCCCGCTGTGCACCGGCGCCGAACGGATCAAGCTCAACGGCGAGAAAGCGCACGCCACCCAGAAGCCCGAAGCGCTGCTCTACCGCGTCATCCTCGCAAGCTCCAACCCCGGCGACGTGGTGCTCGATCCCTTCTTCGGCGCCGGCACCACCGGCGCGGTCGCCAAAAAGCTGCACCGCCGTTGGATCGGCATCGAGCGCGACGACACTTACGTCAAGGTGGCGCAGGCGCGCATCGAGGCCGCCGCAGCGCCGCTTTACGACGAGTACGTATTCGAAAACGAGGAAAAGCGCCGGCAGCCGCGCATCCCCTTCGGCGCGCTGCTGGAAAACGGCCTGCTCCGGCCCGGCGAGGCGCTTTACTTCGGCGCGCGCGGCGATATCACGGCCACCGTCGCCGCCGACGGCTCATTGATCTACGACGGCGCGCGCGGCTCGATCCACCAAATCGGCGCGAAGATCAAAAATGCGCCCACCTGCAACGGCTGGACGCACTGGTATTATCTCGACGCCCAAACCGGCGCGCGCGTGGTCATCGACACGCTGCGCGAAAAGCTGCGCGCGGAGGGAAGCGGCTGACTCTCCGTCCTTTCCTACATCACAGCCGGCAGCGCGCGCCCGATCTTAAGCTGGAGCGTCGCCAGCGCCTCAAACGCCGTATCGCGCACCGCCGCGTCCTCGTCGCGCAGCGCCAGGTACAGCGACTTGAGGGCCGGCACATAACCCATCACCCCCAGCGTGTCCGCCGCCGTCATCCGGACCGGCGGCTTGCCCTGTTGGAGCGCCTGGATCAAAACCTGGTTCGCCGCATCGCCCGCCGGGACCGCATTGCCGCGCTCGGCAGCCCAGGTCACCAGCCAGGGCAGCGACTCGGTTTCCGGGTAGCCCTTCAGCGCGCCGATCTCCGGGTTGCGGGCGTGGGCAAACGCCTCCTGCGCCGCCGATTTGACGTACCATTCGCCGTCCTCCAGCATCACCCGGTACAGGCCCACCAGCGCCCACTTCTCTTTGATGCGCCGCAGCCCGAAGACCGCCGCGCGCCGGACAAACATATCGCTGTGCACCGCCGCGTCTCGCAGAATATTGTGCCCCTCGCCCGGCAGCGCCGCGAGCGCTTCCGCCACGGCGCGGCGCAGGTTTTCTTCGCCTTCCAGCATCCCGCGCACCATCATTTCGAGCGCGCGCTCGGTGCCGATAGCGCCCAACGCCAGCCCCGCCGCAAGCTGCACGTCGAGGTCATCGTCGGCGAGCATCGGCGTCAGGTCCTTGATCGCTTCGGAACTGCCCAGCGCGCCCATACCCAGGCAGGCCAGCCGCCGCACGTCCGGGTCGGTGGAGCGCAGCGCCTGCCGGTAGACGAAGATCACATTTTCATCGCGCGAAGCAATGATGGCGCCCAGCGCCTTTTCACGCAAAACCCGGTACTGGCTCGGCGCCATGAGCGCCCGCGCCAGCCGCTTGAACACCTCGCCGCGCCAGCGCGCCGCCGGCGGCGCGTCGATGAGCCAGGAGGCCACCTCGAACAGGCTGCCGTAAAGCAAATCCGGCTGGGCCGAAAGCTTCGCCACCACCGCCTTATCGACGCTGGTCAGCGCCGCCAGGAAGGGAAAAGCATACCGCCAGTTGGGTTTGTCAACCAGGTCGGCGGGGTCGCGGGTGGGGTCATTGGCGACCGCCTCCGCCGCCAGGTAAGCCATCATCATAGGATGGTGGAAAGCCAGCCGGCCGCCCGGCAGTTCGTCCATCAAACCGCAGCGCCCCGTCAGCCCTTTGACGAAGCGCCCGACGTTCACGAGAAGCGTCTGCTTCTCCTGCTGCTCCTCGCCCTGCCGGGTCTTGACCGTCACGGTCTCGGTCACCGTAAACAGCTTGGTAAGCGCCTCTTCCATCGCGTCCCGGTCGATGGCGTAGCCGGTCGTATCTAAGATGCGCGCGGCGACCATCTCGATCAGCCGGCGGCCTTTCTCGCGGTGCTCGGCCTCCGCCATCGTAAAGACGCGCTCCACATACACATCGTACCAGCCGGCCCGCCCGGTTTTGCGCCCGTCGGTCGCGTAGATCATCCAGGTCTTTAGCGTAATATCAAGCGGGCTGCGGCTGCGGTTATCGCTCCCGGCGCGCCGTACCGCGCGCTCATCGAACTTGGGCAGGGGCGCGCCCTTGTCGTCTCGCCGCTCTTCCTCCAGCGGCCACGCCTCCGCCCATTTCTCGGCGAGCGCCATGCTCTCCTGGTCGGTCCACGGGCGCAGATAGACCGGCACAAAGTCCAGGTCCAACAGCGGGCCGCAGCCCTCCGTGGCAGCCGCAACGTAAAACAAATTGTCGGGATACAGTTCGACGAAGTGCCGCAGCCACGTGAGCTTTTCCTCCCGGAGCGCCGCCGGCAGTTCGTCGAAGCCGTCGAGCAGCAGCAGCGCCCGGCCCTTCGCCACCTGGTCGTACACAAACTTAGGAATCGTGTTGCGGGTGATCGGCCCGACGCGGCGCTGGATGGCGCGGACGACCGGCTCGGCGGGGTCCACCTTATCGCTCCAGGTCTCGCCGCTCAATTCGATCTCGCCCAGGTGAAGAAACAGGGGCGTGTAGTCGAGCCAGTCGATCCGGTCCGCCGTGCCCGCCAGCTCGCGCGAGTACTCATCGCCGGCTTGCAGCGAACGCAAATGCTCAAGCGCGCGCGCCTCGATCTCGGCCTGGCGCTCCCTGGCCTGCCGGCGCGCTTCGCGCTCTTCCTGGCTCAATTCCGCCTCGTCAACCTTATCCTGGTCGGCTTCGGCGCCGGCTTCGTCCTCGGCAAAATCCAGTTCGCCCAGGGCCATCAGCGCAATCACGTTGAGCGCCGTCGTCTTGCCGGCGCCCAGCCCGCCCAAGATCGCCACGCGCGTCCCGCCGGCCGGCAAGTCGTTCACGCCGATAGTCTCCAGGTTAAACGGCGCGTAGCTGTGCGGCATATCGTGATGGACCGGCACCACGTGCATAATGCTGCCGATATCCCTGCCGGAGGGGGTGGGCAGGTCTTCGGCGGGCAAAAAGCGCGGCTCGATGAGGATATCCGTGAGATTCATCAGGTTGCCCGCCAGGTGCATGGTCTGGCAGTCCTGAACGAGGTCGATGCGGTAGCTGGCGTCGGCGCTGCGCGTCAGAGCCTCCTGTCCTGCCGCGATGCGCCGCCCGATGGCGCGCAGCAGCGCCGCGATGCGCTCCCGGACCGGGAGGATCACCGCCGCCAGCAACCCGACGAGAATACCGATCACGAAAGAAGGAACATGGAAATTATCCATCGCCAACGCCCCTCACCGCTATTTCACAAACAGCACCCGCTCGCAGCCGGCGCACCTCACCAGGCTGTTTCCCCGGCGCACCAACTGCGCCCCGTGAGAAGTTTGCCGGACCCCGCACAGGCTGCACGTGTCGTCGGGCTGGAGCAGCGACACCGGCTGGTCGCCTTTCCGCGCCCTGGTATCGTCGTAAACCGCCTGGGTCTCCCCGTCCATCGCCTCCCAGGCGGCGGCGCGGTCCAGGCCAAGCGTCGCAAGCTGCGCTCCGAGCGCCGTCTTTTCCGCCGCCAGCGCCGCCTGATCGTCCTCCCACTGCGTCTTGACCCGCTTAAGCTTCTTCAGCGCTTTATCAAAGCGCGCCTGGTGGTCGTCCAGGCGCATCATTGACTCGAGCAGATTATCCTCAAGCTGGGCGTGCCGCCGCTTGAGCGAAGCGATTTCTTGCTGTATATCTTGCAGTTCTTTCGGGTTTTTGACCTTGCCGCTGTAGAGACGAATTTCGCTTTCCTGGTACCGGGTCTTGATGCTTTCGATTTCCAATCCGAGGTCGGTCACGCGCGCCTGGGAAGCGCCAAGTTGGTCTTTGGTGCGCTTGACCAGCAATTGAGCCTTTCGTACCACTTTATCCTCGCCCAACGCCGCGTTAATCTCATCAAGCCTGGCCCGCCGAGCCGCAATCTCCAGGTCGAGGGACTGCAAATGGTATAATGCACTGGCCTGGCTCATCGATGCCCTCGCTTCCAAAATTATGTATTATGGGATTATACTACAGGCGAAACTCTCCAAACAAGTAAGGAGATGCTATGGCGCGGAGCAGTTACAGTCCTCACATCCCCCCCGAAGAATGGCGATGGGTTATCATTGCGAGCAGCGTCCTGGCAATCGTCACTCTGCTGCCCTACGCCTGGGCGCTCGCCGGCAACAACACCGCTCCCGACGTGCAGTTTATGGGCATTCTCGCCAACCCGCGCGACGGCGCTACCTACCTGGCAAAAATGGAACAGGGCTATCGAGGCAGCTTGCTGTTTCACCTGCCCTATACCCCCGAACCGCACAGCGGGACTGCTCTCAACCTGTTCTATCTTTTCCTGGGCCATGTCGCCCGCATCACCCACCTGGAGTCGGTCATCATCTACCACGTAGCGCGGGTCTTGGGCGGCCTGTTTATGTTTATCGCGCTCTACCAACTCGGCGCCAGCATATGGACCCAGCGGCGCCCGCGCCGGCTGTTCTTCGGCTTGAGCGCGCTCGGCTCCGGCCTGGGTTGGCTCGCCATCGTCGTCGATCCCGGCATGCTGGATATCGCCCACAACCGCCTCATCCCTGACCTGACCATACCCGAAGCCTACCCGCTGTACGCCGTCTACACCAACCCGCATTTCCCGCTTGCCATCGGCATCCTGGCGCTCGTCGGCTCGATATACATCCAAATCTTCCGGCCCGGCGCACGTGAAGACCCAACCCTGTACAACCAGGGCTTGATCCTCACCGTGGCAAGCGTCGCCTTGTCGCTGATTCAGCCGCAGGCGCTCGTCCCGGTCGGCGTCGTACTCGGCGCTTATTTGTGCGTGCGCGGGATCAAGACCCGCAAGTTTCCGCTCTACGAAGCCACCTGGTGCATCCCGCTGTGGTTCCCGGCAGCGCCCTTCCTGGCCTACTACTTTGCCATCACCCAGACCAACCCGGCCATACAGGCCTGGAGCACTCAAAACCTCACCCCGTCGCCGCCGCCGCACTATTACCTGATCGGTTTTCTGCCGCTGATCGTCGTCGCGCTGCCCGGCCTGGCGCGCGCCCTCCGCCGCTTCGAGCCGGACGGCGACCAGCTCATGCTCACCTGGCTGGTCGTTAACAGCGCCCTGCTCTACGCGCCGATTAACCTACAGCGCCGGTTTGCCATCGGCTTGATCGTGCCGCTGACCTACTTCGCCGTGCGCGGCCTGGAAGACTACTGGGTCAACGCCGTGCCACGGGCGCTGTGGCGTCCCGCTTTGATCGGGCTGTTCGTCGTGATGCTGCCCAGCAGCATCATGGCAATGGGCGGCCCGCTGTTCGGCGCCGTCTTCAACATCGAGAGCGGCGTCGCCAACAACCTCCTGCTCGAAAAAGCCTACGTGGATACCCTCGGCTGGCTGCGGACCCGCATCCCCCTGCGCACCGAGGGGCGCGATACCGTCGTCCTCGCCGCGCCCGACTTCAGCATGTTCATCCCGGCGTGGGCCGGGCAGCGGGTTGCGTATGGTCACCCATATGAAACCATCGACGCCGCCGCCAAAGAAGCGCAGGTCAAGGCCTGGTATCGCGGCGCGGGCTGCCAGGCGTTGCTCGACGGCGCGGTGTGGGGCGGCAGCCGTTGGCGGGTCGATTACGTGGTGGTCGGCCCGCGCGAGCGCAAACTAGGCCTGGACGAGGATGGCAACCCCATCCCCGGCGCAGACGCCTGTTATGCGGCGCTCGGCGACCCCATCGGCATCTTCGGCAAGGGAGGCGAGGTTGCGCTTTACAAAGTCCGTTGAGGCCCGGCCCGGTTGGTTTGTGACGGCTGTCATCGCGCTGGGGATGGCAGCCTTTTTATTCGCGGCCGGGCTTGGCCCAGACGCCCTACCCTATCCCACCAACTCGCCCTACTCGGACGCGGCGATCACCCACTGGCCCAACGCGCTCTACATGAAACAGCACCCCTTCGCAGCATGGAACCCGCGCATCATGAGCGGCGTCCCCTTCGCCGCCAACCCGCTGAGCAAAGTATGGTACCCGCCGCAGGGGTTGGTGTTTCTGCTGCCGCCGGCGCTGCACCTTAATCTACTGGTCTGGCTGCACCTGGCGCTTGCCGGCGCCGGTATGTGGGCATGGGCGCGCGCGACCGGCATGGCGCCCGGCCCGGCGGCGCTCGCCGCCTGCGCCTACGCGCTCGCCCCCAAAGTGATCGCGCACCTGGGCGCCGGCCATCTCGACCTGGTGTACGCGGCGGCGTGGCTGCCGTGGGTGATGTGGGCGGTGCACAAGCTCATCGCACAAAACGGAAACACGGCGCGGGCAGTTCTCCGACTGAGCGCGTTCGCCGCGCTCATGCTGCTCGCCGACATGCGCCTGAGTCTGTTCGGCTTCGCGCTGGCCGATGTCTATGGCGTGTGGCTCTGGTGGACACAACCCCACGAAAAGAAAGCCAAGAGAAAGAAAAGCACCCTTTTTCACCTGCTCGTCACGGCAAACGCGCTCGTACTGGCGCCGACGGCGGTGCAATGGGCGCCGCTGATCGCGCTCGCGCCGCGCCTCTCGCGCGCCGGATTGACGCCCGCCGATGCCGGCCGGTTTGCCATCACCCCGCCGAGTCTCATCGGGACCGTGCTCGGCAACCGCGCCGGCAACCACGAAACGATGGTCTACACCGGGCTGGCGGTGCTCGCGCTGGCAATCGTCGCGCTGCTGGCGCGCCCGCGCGCGCTGAGCTTCTGGGGCATGGTGATCGCGGTCGCGGCGCTCTATGCGATGGGACCCAACGCCCCGCTCTGGCCCCTGCTGATAAGAATCTTCCCGCCGCTGCTGTGGTTCCGGGTGCCGTCGCGGGCGTGGTTCGTCGCGGCGCTGGCGATGCCGTACCTGGCCGGGTGGGGCGCACAGGCGCTCATCCTTACCCCGGCGTTTCGCCCGCGCCTGCGATTGGTCATCGCGGCGCTGCTGAGCAGTCTCGTGTTGTGCGGCGGATTCAGCACGCTGCTGCTCAGCGCGCTCGACACGGCGACGCCGCTTTCGGCGCTGGCGGTCGCCATGCTGACGGCGGGCGTCATCGCCTTTACCCCGGCGCTGCGCACATCCGCATCCGCTCCCACCAAGCGCGCCGCCGCGATCCTCGGCGCGGCGTTAACGGTCGTAGTCGTTATCGACCTGGCGTGGTTCGGCCTGTCATTGGTGAAGGGGCGCGGCCCGGATTACTGGCTCGAACCCTACCGCGCGCTCGCCGAATACCTGCGCGAAGCCGGCGCCGGGCGCGTCTATACACCGTCGGACTCGCTGCCGCAGCAAGCCGCCGCGTACTGGGAAATCGACCTGTTCGGCGGCGTGGACCCGTTCCAGTTGCAGAACTACGTCGAGATGGCGGCCCGCGCGACCGGCATCCCGGCGGCGGGCTACGCGCCCAGCATCCCGCCCTACACCGGCGCGGGCAGCGTGGGCGAGATGTGGGCCGGCGTCACGCCGGACGCCGGACTCATGAGCGCGTGGAACGTGACGCACACGGTCTCGGCCTTCCCGATTGAGGCGACGGGTTGGCGATTCGACCGCATGGTGGGCGACGTATACGTCTACGAGAACACATACACCATATCTGACTCGCCGCCGGCCGGCTTCCTGACCGAAGCGACCTACGACCGGACGCCCGGCCGGGCGGGTCTGGCGATCTCGCTGGCGGCGCTGGCCGCGTGGGCGGCGGCGTATTGGCGCGCCCGACTTCTGCAAAGTCCGAAGATCAAGAAGACATTTCACCACAGAGGCACAGAGGGCGCAGAGGTAAGAGAGAGATAAAGAAAAAAACTCTGCAAAACTCTGTGTTCTCTGTGCCTCTGTGGTAGAAAATTCTTTTGCATATTTCGAGCCGGCGCGACTTTGCACAAGCCCTGTACTGGCGCGCCCGGCGGCGGACATAACGTATAATAGAGCAAAGCTCACCTGTTGAGATCGAGGATCAGGCAATGGTCACGGTTCCAGAAGCGCCCGCCCAAGAAAAACTTATCACTGCCGGTGAAATGTTCGAGACACCGGGGTTTGACAAGGGCTATGAATTGGTCAAGGGGGAAATTGTCAAAATGTCGCCCAGCGGCACAGAACACATGACGGTCGCGGCATGGCTTATTCATTTGCTGACCCTGCACACCGAAGCGCACGACCTGGGCGATATAACGACATCGGAGGGTGGATTTTTGCTGTCCACCGACCCCGATACCGTCCGCGCGCCGGACGCCGGTTTTATCGCTAAAGCGCGCATAATCACCCCGACCCCTAGAGGGTACTTCCCCGGCGCGCCCGACTTCGCCGCCGAAGTCGTTTCGCCGAACGACCGCGCCAAAGATATCCACGACAAAGTAATAGATTATCTATCATCCGGGACGCGCCTGGTGTGGGTAGTATATCCCGGTTCAAGGACCGTCATCGTCTACAAGCCTGCCGGCGAAGCGCACATCTTCGGCCCTGACGACGTACTCGACGGCGGCGACGTACTGCCGGGTCTGTCGCTGCCCGTGCGCGAGATATTTAAAAAGCTGCGAACGTAGAGTAAGGAGTGAGGCAATGGAAGCGCTGTCACTGAAAGAGCAGATTATTGAAGAACTCAAGTCGCTGTCACCGGTGCAGCAAGCACAGGTCTTGGCCTTTGCGCGGCGGCTGCACAAACCCACCCCAGAGGGTATGCCCGGCGAAGTCTGGCTGGCGAAAATGGATACTTTTGAATTCGAGCCGGGCGCTTTGGACGAAATGATGCGGGCGATTGAAGAGGACTGCGAAAGGATCGATTGGGATGGTTGGGACCTATCTCTTTGACACCAACATTATCATAGCCTACCTTAACCGCGAAGAAGGCGTCCGTCAACGACTCGGTGAAATCAAAAACGAACTTCAGGCCAAAGGTCGCCCAATCCCGGAAAACGACATCTGGATTGCCGCAATTGCCAAACAGCACGACCTCACACTCGCTACACGCGACGCACATTTCGGCGCCGTGGACGGGCTACAGACAGAGACATGGTAACCCGCATCTCGCCCCGCGAATGGCGCAGCGCCCTTATCTTCGCCGTTCTCCTCATGGCGCTGACCACGCTCCCTTACATCCTGTGCGCCGCCGCGCAAAACGATGATTGGACCTTCGGCGGCAGCATGCTCGGCGTGCAGGATATCAACACCTACCTTGCTACTATGCGACTGGGCGCGCGCGGCGATTGGCTGTTCACCGTCTTCGCCACGCCGGAGCCGCACGCCGGCGCGCTGTTTCGGCTGCCCTACATCTTGATGGGCAAGGTCGCCGCGCTGTTCGCCGACCCCGGCACGCCCGCCCTCGTCGATGCGCTGGCGCTGGTCTATCACGGCGCGCGCATCGTCTCCGGCGTGGCGCTCGTCCTGATAACCTATCGCTTCGTCGCGGCGTTCCTGCACGGCGGCGCGGCGCGGCTCGCCGCAACCGTCATCATCAGCGCGGGCGGCGGGCTGGGTTGGCTGCTCAACATCGCCGGCCTGGGCGACTGGCTTGGCTCGCAGCCGGTCGATTTCTTGCTGCCGGAGGGCTACACGTTCATTATCCTGTACTCGCTGCCGCATCTCATTTTCTCGCGGATTCTACTGCTCGGCGGCTTCTTGCTGTTCTTCAAGCGCCGGTCTGTGCTCGCGGGCTTGTGCTGGGCGGGCATGGGGATGATCGTGCCGTTCTACATTGCCATGCTCTATGTAATTCTGGGCGTGTGGGGATTGGCGACGTGGGCGCACGAACGGCGCTTCCCGTGGAGTCTGTTCTGGCGCGCCGTGGTTGCCGCGCTTGCGCCGCTGGCCGCGCTGCTCTACAACGCCTACCAGTTCACTACCAACGAAATCTTTGCCGCGTGGGGCGCGCAGAATACCCTCCCCTCACCGCACCCGCTGCATTACGTCTTCGGATACGGCGTGCTCGCGGTCCCGGCGATAATATGGGCGTGGCGCAAGTGCGCGCCGCGCTACATGCTGCTGGCCGCATGGGTCGCCGCCGCCCCGGTGATGGTTTATCTGCCCATCACGGTGCAGCGCCGTCTCGCCGAGGGCGTGCTGGTCCCGCTGGCGATCCTGGCGGTCGCCGGGCTGCGCAGGTCCATCGCGCCGTGGCTGGCGAACAAGCTCAAGCGCGCGCGGCGCGCCGCTTGGCGGCTCGTGTTTGGCGTCGTGCTGGCGCTGATACTGCCCACGCCGGCGCTGCTGCTGGTAGGCGGCGCGGCGCGGGCGCTCAATCCGGCCCCGCCGGTTTACCACCCCGCCGCCGAAATCGCCGCGATGGACTGGCTGGCTGCCCATGCGCCGCGCGGCGCGGTGGTGCTCGGCGCGCTGGAGACCGGCAACTACCTCACCGTGCGGGCCGATGTGCGCGTCTTCCTGGGCCTGCGAACCGAAGCATTCCAATCGGTGAAGAAAGAAATTATCTTGGAAAAGTTTTTCAACGACGAGTTGGCTCCTCCCGCCGTTGCTTCACTATACGAAGAATACGGCATCGACTACGTGTTCTACGGGCCGCACGAAGGCGCAGACGCCGCCCCTGACCCTGCTTGGGCGGCGGGCCTGACGCCGATGTACGACAAAGCGGGTTACACAATCTACGAGGCGCCGGACTAATGCGCAAACTCTCGCCCTTCCCCCCCTGGCTGGTCGTCGTCCCGGTTGCGCTGATTCTGTTCTACCCGCTGTTCACGGGTCAGGCGTTATTTTGGGGCCTGCCGGCGATGCAGTTCGTGCCGTGGCAGCGCTTCGCGTTCGACGAACTCGCGGCGGGGCGCGCGCCGCTGTGGAACCCCTACGCCGGCGCGGGCGCGCCCCTCCTGGCGAACTACCAGACCGCCTTCTACTACCCGCCGAACGGGTTACACCTACTTCTCCCGGCGCACCTGGCGATAGGCGTCGTCGGCGTGCTGCATTTGATCTGGGCCGGGTGGGGTATGTGGGTGTTCACCGGCGCGCTCGGCGTACCGGCGTTCGGGCGCACCATCGGCGCGCTGGCATACCCGTTTTCCGGTTACATCATCGCGCGCTTCGGCACCCCGCCGATGGTCTTGGCGGCGGCGTGGCTGCCGTGGCTGTTCTGGGGCGTACACCGCGTCGTCGATCGGCGCGGCCGGCGCGATGTGGCAGCGCTTGGCTTGATCGCAGCGATGCAGCTTCTCACCGGGCACGCGCAGTTAACATTCTATTCGCTGCTGGGCGCGGGCTTGTATGCGCTGTGGCTCACCTTTACATCCCGCCGTGACAGGATCAAGGGGCTTCTTCTGGCGCTGGCCGGCGTGATGCTCGGCGCGGCAATTGCGGCAGTCCAGCTTGTACCGACGGCGGAACTACTCCGCGCCAGCCAGCGCGCCGGCGGCCTTGAAGACACCGAGTTCTTGCTCAACTTCTCCTACGGGCCGCTGCGGGTGCTGAGCCAGCTCACGCCGCGCTTCTTCGGCACGCCCGCCGATGGCAGCTATCAAGGCAAGGGCGCGTACTGGGAGGACGCGGCGTACATCGGGCTGCTGCCGATGGTTCTGGCAGTGCTGGCGTTCTTTGTGTGGCTCAAGCGCCGCAAATGGCCGGACCGTCGCCTGTCCTCTAAAGATAACCACGGAGCACACGGAGAGCACGGAGAAACTCTTGAAATCTCCGTGGACTCCGTGCTCTCCGTGGTGAAACCATCTTCATCCTCTTGCGATGCTCACATGAGCACGGACGACTCTCTTGCAGCGACGCCGTTCTTTACGCTGCTCGGCCTGGGCGCGTTTATTCTGGCGTTGGGCAAGCACGCGCCGTTTTCGCTATACGAATTCCTGGTGCGCTACGTGTCCACCTTCGGCATGTTCCAGGGGCCGGCGCGCTGGCTGCTACTGACCGTGTTCGCGCTCTGCGTCATGGCGAGCATCGGCGCGGCAGGTTGGGGGCGCGGCAAGTGGACCTTCTACGGCGCGCGGCTGGCCGCCGCCGGCGGCGTGGGCATCGTCGTTGTGGCGCTGCTCGCGCCGAACTTCATCCCGGCGAACGCGGCGCTAGACGCGCTCATCCGGGCGGCGGCGGCGCTGGGAAGCTGTATTGTAGGCGTCGCCGTGCTCACGCTGGCGCAGCCCGACCCGGCGTGGGGCGTCTCGCCGAAGTACTGGCAGGCGGCGGTGATTCTGTTCGTCGCGGTCGATTTGATCTGGGCCGGGCAGGGCGTCAACCCCACCGTACCCGCCGCGTTCTACGACCCCATCGAAGTCCCGGACGCGCTGCGCAGCGAGCACGGCGGGCGCGCGTACTGGTTCGAGGACTACCAGGATTTCGTCGCGTTCAACCAGGAAAGCGACGCGAAAGGCTGGTTTCGCTTCAACGACTTCACGGTAGCGCGCGACAATTGGCCGGCGGTGCGCCGCTCGATGCTGCCCAACATGAACATGCTCGACGGCGTGGCGTATCTCAACAACTTCGATCCGATGCAGCCGGGCGACCACGTGCGCTACCTGGAGTTGATCGAGGAGGCCGGGCCGGCGAAAGCCGGGCCGTTGCTGCACGCGGCGGGCGTGAGCGTGGTCTACGGGAACGGCGGGCCGCCGGCCTGGTCACAAGACCCGGACGATCCAAATCGCTGGCTCGCGCCGGAGCCGGCGCTGCGCGCGTGGACCGTACCGGAGGCGATGGGGTTCGAAGATCAAGCCGCGCTGGAGGCGTACATGCTGGGCGGCGAATGGGACCCGGCGCAGACCGTGCTGCTCATCGGGCCGGAACTCCCGCCGGCCGGCGGCAGCGGTGGAATGGTCGAAATTGTCGAGGCGACGCCGCAGGAGATCAAGCTGGCCGTGCAGACCGGGGCCGGCGCGTGGCTGGCGCTGGCGGATACGTGGTATCCGGGCTGGCGCGCGACCGTGGACGGCGCGCCGACCGACATACAACGGGCAAACCTGGCGTTCCGCGCGGTGTGGATCGAGCCGGGTGAACACCAAGTCGTCTTCTACTACGCGGCAGATTCCGCGCTGGCCGGCGGCGCGATCACCCTCATCGGGCTGGCGGCGTGCGCAGCGCTGCTGTTCGGGCGTCGCAGATCCGCGCCCATTATAACGCTGCCTTAACCATCGTCGTATACGCCGAGAAACCGATGATCGACCGGAGAAACACCGGCAAGCGGTGCGTCTCGGTCGGGACAAAGCCGACCCGTTCGTACAATTTCTGCGCACGGGGATTGGTGTCTACCACATCGAGGCGCACGGTCTCATAGCCATGCTCCCGCGCGAACGCGCACACCGCATCGAGCAGCGCCGTCCCAACGCCGCGCCCGCGCAGCGCCGCGTCTACGGCAAGCCCATCCATCAACAATTCACCGGCGCGCTGCGGACGGCGGTCCACGCGAATCAGCGTCCCCCTCACCAGACCGCCCAGCCGCCCAAACTGTTCGATAAACGGCCCATAGCGCCAGCGATTCAGCCGGCTGCCGGCATAGCGGATGCCCGCGACGCCGGCCAGCGTATCGCCCAGCAGCGCAATAATGGCGCACTGCGCGTCCATCACTGCCGCCAGGATCGCCGCGCCTTGCGCCTCGCTGCCTAACACCACCCGGTACTTCTCACGAAACGCCGTGTAAAAAATCTCCGCCGCGCGCCGCCGGTGCGACTCCGACAGGCCATGCCGGATAACCGGGTCAAGCGCTGCGCCCATCGACGGAACCCATCGCCGCGCCCGGCGCCGCCTCGGCGAGCGCGCGGAGGTTCGACAACTGCCGGTACACCTTCCAGAACTCGACCCCCTCGACGACCAGCCGCGTGTAGACCAGCCCCGCCAGCCCATACGCATAACTGCGCGTTCGCGCCAGCAGCCGGGTTCGTTCGCCGCCCTTGTGCCGCTCCAGCAGATACGTAAGGGTGCGGTCGCACAGCATGCCGGGGCCAAGCGGCATGGCAAAGCCGGCGAAGATCAACAGGCGGCCCGGCTCCAATCGAAAAATCTCGTAGCCGGCGTCCGTCTTCATGCCGACCTGCGGCGGCGGCAGGTCGGAACGGATATAGGTCGCGCTGGGGATGCCTTTGTTGAGCAGCGCGTCCAGGGCATACCAGCCGGTGCGGTCGCGGCCCATCTGCGCCAGCCAGGGCCACACCACCGCCGGCGGCGCGTCGATGTCGATGGCGCGCGTGGCCCGGAAATTCACCTCCGGGATGATATCGTCGCCCGGCAGGCGGCGCTGGCTCTCGCCCAGGCGCGTGCCCCATTTGAGCATCTGGGGCCGCGCAAAAAACAGGTAGGCAGTGGTCAAGATGCCACCCGTTAAGATCAACTTCTTCATGATGGCTGCTCCTCTACCATAGGCATAGATGCACGTTGGCCGATATAAAACCAGATGAATTTGGCGTATTCGTTGAACACCGACCGGAGGCTGTCCTCGTCGTGCCACCAGGCATCCAGCTTAAACCATTCCGGTTCGGCGGGCACACTGGTAATTGTAACACCGATATCGGCCAGCATCTCCGAGAAGATCGTATAGGCGCGCCGCGAGTGGAAGGTGTCGGTCACCAGCAGGACGTCGCGCGCGCCAAGTTCTTGCAGCAGCGCGCGCGCCATAAGAACCTCGTGGTAGGTCGAGCGTGGGTTCTCCAGAATCCGGACCGCGCCGGCCGGCACCCCGGCCCGCGCGAGCCGCGCCGCCGGCGCCGCGCCGGGACACAGTTCATCCTCCTTCAGGCGCGAGGTAATGACCAGCGGCGCGTACCCTTCGCGGTACAGCGCCGCGCCCAGCGCCGACCGTTCGCCGCTGCCGCCGCCCAGCACGATAATCGCGTCGGCGGCGTGCGGAGCTTGGCGGTAGACCAAGAAGTCGCCGAGCGCCTGGAGCCATACCGCGCGCCCGACTACCAGCAGCCCGGTCACAATCAACAATAGGCCGGCCAGCCCCAGCCACAGCCGGGGCCGGCGGCGGCGGATCGCGTACAGACGCCGGTCCACCAAGACCAGGTCGCCGCCGGCCTGGCTCCGGCCCCACAGCGGAATCGACTCCTGATTCGTCATAGGTTATGCTATCATCTTTCTTGTACAAACTACCCAATGAGGATTGTATCGCGTCGTGAGCAAAGGCAGCGAGTTATGACAGAAATCATCCTGGTTCGGCACGCCGAGAACGAGTGGGTCAAAACCGGCAAGCTGGCGGGCCGGCTGCCCGGCGTCCACCTGAACGAATACGGGCGGGCGCAGGCGCAAGCCCTGGGCGAACGGCTTAGCAAAGTCTCCTTGCAGGCGATATACTCCAGTCCGATGGAGCGCACTATAGAGACCGCGCAGGCCATCGCCGCCCACCATCCCGGCTTGACCATCCAAACGTTGGATGAGGTCAACGAAGTGCAGTTCGGCGTGTGGGAAGGCCAAGAAATCAAGACCTTGGCGCAGCGCAAGATGTGGCGCGTGGTGCAGGTATTGCCCAGCCGCGCCCGTTTCCCGGAGGGCGAGACCTTCCGGCAGGCGCAGATGCGCGCGGTCGACGCGGTTGAGTCGGTGGCGGGCGCGCACCCACGGGAGCGCGTCGTCGTCGTGTCGCACAGCGATATCATCCGCCTGGTTGTAGCGCACTACCTGGGTGTTCACCTGGATCATTTCCAGCGCATTACCATCTCACCGGCTTCGATGACGACGATTCACCTGGGGCACATGCGCCCGATGATTATGCGCGTCAACGACGACAGCCACTGCCCTCCACCACCGAAAGAAGAAAACGAGAGAAGCGATTAGCGCTTAGCAGTTAGCGGGTCAGCGGTTGGCGATTAGCAGCTAGCGACTTGCCAACCGCTAACCGCTAAAAGCTAAAGGCCAACCGCTAAAAGCTAATCGCCGACAAGGAGAAATCATGCCGGACGAAATCGAACTTGATGCAGTAGACTTCATCACCGTCGGCACCATCGGGCCAAAAGGGAAGCGCATCTTTCACCTCCAGGCCGGCCAGAATGATCGCATCGTCTCCCTTATCCTGGAAAAGCAGCAGGCGCAGTCGCTCGCGCGGGCCATCCAAGAACTGCTGGAGGAGATCAGCGAGCGCATCGGCCTGCCCGGCCCCAAACCGGTCAAACTCGACATGGAACTGCGCGAGCCGATTGAGCCGTATTTTCGCATCGCACAGATGGGGCTGGGCTACGACCAGGCGCGCGACATGATCGTCTTGATCGTCCAGGAACTCGTCGCATCGGAGGAGGAGGAAGAAGCAAGCCTGGACGCCATCGACCCGCAGGTAGTTCGTTTCTGGGGGTCGCGCGAGCAGATGTTGGCGCTGGCCGAACACGCGGCGAAAGTCATCCGGCAAGGCCGGGCCGACCCGCATCAAAACGGTCGTGTGGTGTACTATTGGCTCTAACTTTCATGGACTCGACAGACCAACCCCTCTCTATCGATGGCGCGGAAGAAGTCCGGCACGTGACGGTCAACCGGGTGCTGGAAGCGCTCCGGTGCGGCGCCATCGCCGAGCAGCACGGCATCCTGGGATGGAGTTCTAACTACACGTCCCTGGTTACGCTGGTTGACGGCGACCTGGAACTGCTGGCCGTATACAAGCCGCAGCGCGGCGAGCGCCCGCTGTGGGACTTCCCGGAAGGGACGCTGTGCCGCCGCGAGGTAGCGGCCTTCCTGGTCTCGGCCACCCTGGATTGGGATATCGTCCCGCCGACCGTGCTGCGCAAAGGGCCGAAAGGCCTGGGGTCGGTGCAGCTTTTCATTCACCACAACCCCGAAGAACACTTCTTCAACTTCACCTCCACCCCCGAACTGGCGGAGCGCATGAAGCAGTTCGCGGCTTTCGATATCGTGACCAACAACGCCGACCGCAAAGGCGGCCACTTCATCCGCGATGCTGAAGGCCACATCTGGGGCATCGACCAGGGCTTGACCTTCAACGTCGCCCCCAAGCTCCGCACAGTTTTGTGGGATTTCGCCGGCGAGCCGGTCCCTGACGCCATTCTATCCGACCTGGAAAAGCTGTGTGCATCGTTGGAGCCGGGCGCTCGCCTGGACCGGGCGCTCCGTACCGCGCTCGACGCGCGCGAGGTCCGGGCTGTGCAGAAGCGCGTCAAACGCCTGCTGCAAGATAAAACCTATCCTCACCCCGGTCCCGGTCCTAACTACCCCTGGCCGCCTATCTAGGCTACAATGATGCTGCCTTAATTGTTCCTTTCGTCGCTTGGTGTTGTGAGGTAGTCCCATGTTCTTTCGCGTGCCCGTGCAAAACCGCTCGCTCTTACTGCTTGCTTTGCTCGCCATCGTAGGTTTGGCGGCAGCTTGCAATAATCCGACGCCTACACCCGGTACGGTTTATATTGTCGTCACCGCCACGCCCGACGGCAGCGCCGGCGGTCCCCCGCCCAGCCCGGCCCCCGGCGAAACCCTGCTCCAAGAAAACTTCGACGACGAAATCGCGGACGGCTGGCGCACCGAAGGCGGCGCGTGGGGCATTCAACAACGCGAGTATGAACAAACCTACATAGAAAGTAACAACCCGGTCTGGAGCACCTACCCCGGCCTCGGCGCAGACGATTACAGCTTTCAGGCCGACATCAAACTGGTGCCGGAAGGCTACAACGCCGGCAACAGCCGCACGGCAGGGCTGGCGGTGCGCATGATCGACGCCAACCATTTCTACTACGTTGCGCTCGATTGGAAAGAACAAACCCTCACCCTCTACCGGGTAAACGGCAACAGCCGCAACCCCAAATGGCTCGGCAGCCGCCCCTACAGCCTCGCCGAGGATGCCTGGTACAAAGTGAGCGTGGTCGCACATGGCCCCTTCCTGCGCGTCTACGTCGACGACGTGTCTCAGATCGAGGTCACCGACGAGACCCACGGCAGCGGCTCCATCGGGCTGCGCGTCAGCGGCGGCCACTTCCGAATCGATAACGTCCAGGTTGACAGCGTGCCGGCCCTGCCCGAAGCCAGGCCGCCGCTGCCCTTCGACGACGCCTTCGACGACGCCGATTCGGACGGCTGGTGGAAGGTTAACGGCGCGTGGCGCACCGCCGACGGCGCGCTCGAACAGAGTTCACTCGATAGCCAGGTCTGGGCCTACCAGCCCAACCGCACCGCCGCCGACTACCGGCTCATGGCGCGCGTGCAGCCCGATGCCGGCGTCGCCGGCGCGGTCGGGGTGAGCCTTCGCATGAACGGCCCCTCGAACGGCTATTGGGCGGTCGTCGATCACGGCGCCGGCGAGATGCAAATCATCCTGCGCGTGCGCGACAACACAACCGTGATCGCCAGCCGCCCGGTGTCCCTCGACGCCATCGACGCCTATACCCTGACCTTCGAGGCGGTCGGGCAGTCCTTGCGGCTCAAGCTGGACGACGGCCCGACGCTCGAAGCCAGCGACGGCACATTTACCGCGGGCTACCTGGGGCTGTGGTTCAAGAGCGCCGCCGCGCGCATCGACGACGTGCGCGCCGAGGAAATCGCGCTGGCGATGCCGGCCCAGGTCACGCTGCCCTTTACCGACGACTTCGAGGACGGCTATGCCGAAGACTGGTACAAAGCCAGCGGCGGTTGGGGCGTAGTCGAAGGCACCTTCGACCAGGGGCAGTTTGCGCCCGGCACCACGGCGTCGGCGTGGGTAGATATCAACGAACGCAACTACGCCATGACCGCGCGGGTTCGCCTGATGCCCGAAAACTACACCGACAAACACGACCGCGTATTGGGCCTGCGCATCCGAAACGTAGACGACAAACGCGCCTACGTGGTGAGCATCAACATGCGGGAGGGCATGGCGCAGTTCTGGTACGGCGACGGGCAGAACTGGTACAAAATCAGCGACCCCGTGCCGGCGTCGTTCAACATGAGCGACTGGAACACGGTACGCATCGAAGCGTATGAGTCGCAGCTTCGCTTCCGGCTCAACGGCGATCTGATCCTCAGCGCATCCGACGACCGGCTGCGGGCGGGCGGGTTCGGGTTCCGCATCCGCGACGGGCACTTCCAGATCGACGACGTGCGGGCGGAGGCCATCGACCGCTAAACCCACCGGCCTCGGCTACGGCGTCACGAAGCGCGCGCAGGTCTCCGGCGACATATCGAGCAGCGGGCTGCCGGCGCGGGCGCAAAACGTATGCTCGCCGGCTTCGAGTCCGGCCGGATCAAACGCCACGGCGACGCCCTGGACATCCTCAATCTGATGCCACCCCTCGACCGCCTGGCCGTCGAGGCGCAGGCGGTACGTAAGCGCGCCGGCCGGCCACCACGCCTCGGTCGTCACGTTGAACACCACCGGGCCGCCCGTGCCGGGCATCTCGCGCGCGATCATCGGGCGCGCCGGCGGGTCGGGGCGGTAAGTGGTCACGTACACGCGGTCGGTGCCGAAGACGAGCAGGCCGTTGTCTTCGGTGAGGTAGCGGGCGGAATTCTCGGCCATGCCGCTGTTACCGGTGTTGAACAGGACCGAACGCCCGTCGTCCGGGTCGGTGCGCACCAGGCCGCCGGCGGTGCTCGCCCAGACCATACCGCCGGGGTCGCGGGGCGCCGCGAGCGCCGCGTCGCCGGCCGCGGCCCACACGCCGGAGTCAACGTCGTATCGCACCGCGCCGCCCTCCGTGACGACCACCACCACGCGCCCGCCCTCAGCCGCCTGCACGTCGAGAATACGGTCATCCGGCAGCGCGCCGTCGCCGTCGGCGGCGGTCCAGGTCTGCCACTCGCTGCCCAGGTAGCGGCTCACGCCGCTGTTCACCGTGCCGGCCCACAGCCCGCCATATTGATCCTCCGCCAGCGCAATCACGTCGTTGCTCGCCAGCCCCTCCACCTCCGCGTTGAAGAACAGCCAGCGCCCGCCGGGGTCAAGCCCCGACAGACTGCCCTCGCCGGAGACCGGGTCATACGCCGCGAACCACAGCACGCCGTAACTGTCGCGCAGCACGTCGTGCACCTGGTAAAGCGCCATACCCCGGTACGCCGGGATGCCGTTCTCCCAGCGGTCCGGGTCGAGGCGGAAGACGCCCGCATCGGTGGCGAACCAGAGCGCGCCGCGCATGTCCTCTACTACGCGATGGATGGGCAGCAGCGCCAGGTCGAACTGTGCCCAAGGCGGCTCCGGCGCTGCGTCCGGCGTCTCGCTCGAATCGGCGGGGAGGTGGATATCGGCGGGGAAGGTGCGCCAGGTGCGCCCGTCGAAGCGGCTGACCGCGCCCGGATGCACGAACCACATCGAGCCGTCGAACGCCTCGACGATATCGGTCGTGCGCAAGTCGGCGAGGCCGCTGTTCTCCGGCGTGAAGCGCGCCCAGCGCGGGTCGGGGCCGGTCTGGGCGCAGACCACGCCGGCGCTCAGCGCCAACCCAAGCAGCAGCACAAACAAGCCGCTTCGACTGACCGGCATTCAACCTTCCTTCAGCACGGCGCGCAGCCGCCATTCCAGTTCGCTGAGCACCATCCCGGTAGCGCCCCAGATTGTCTCGCCGTCCCAGCGGTAGAACGGGACGGCGACTTTGCTGCCGTTCAGGTTCCACCATTCCTCGTCTTTAATCGCATCGTTGAGCAGTTCGGGGACCGGCATCTCCAGCACGCGCGCCACCTCCGCCGGCTGCGGCGCCCAGACCGGGCAGGCCGGGGTGTAGCCCACAAACGGGTGAATGGTGAAGGTCACGCCGCGCGTGTCCAACGCCGCCAGCCGGCCGATCAACTCCACCGCGCCGGGCGGCACGCCGACCTCCTCGTGCGCCTCGCGGAGCGCAGTCTGTGCCAGCGCTTCGCCTTCCTCCTGCCGCCCGCCGGGAAAAGCGATCTGCCCGCTGTGCGGGTCGCTCTCGACAACGGTGCGCTTGATGAGCGCCAGGTTCAAAGCGCCGTTGTGTGGATACAACAGCGTCAGCACCCCGGCCCGGCGCGGTTCACCGCACAAACGCACGTTAGACGCGCGCGGTCGCATATGCTGCCGCGCGGCGTCAACGTCGAAGTTCGCGAGCGCGAGCGCGGCCTTAACATCATAAAGAGTCACGTCGATCATAAAACTATTTTACCGCGCTCGCTTGACAGGGCCTATAGCCAGTGTTAGAAACACCAGGAGATGTCGCCACGGAGACTCACTCTCTTTTCTCCCTTTTTCTCCCTCTTCTTTCTCTCTGCTCTCCGTGACCTCTGAGTCTCTGTGGTTAATTTTCAGTTTTCAGGAGGAGGCACCAGCCAATATGGCGCGTTTCTTTCGGGAAGAAGACGGCGACACGAACTTACTGAAGCAAAAAAAGGTCGCGCTCATCGGCTACGGGAATATGGGCCGGGCGCTGGCATTGAACCTGCGCGACAGCGGCATACGCGCCGTCGTCGGCAACGTCGAGGATATCTATGCGGAACGCGCACGCGCCGACGGCTTCGACGTGATGTCGATTGACCGCGCCGCCCAGGGCGCTAACGTCATGCTGATGCTGGTCTCGGATGAGGTCATGCCGCGCATCTACCTGGAGATGATCGCGCCGACCCTGAAGCGCGGCGACGCACTGGTCTTTGCGGCGGCGTACAACGTGGCGTTTGGGTTCATCGAGCCGCCCGCGTTCGTCGATGTGGTGATGGTCGCGCCGCGCATGGTGAGCGCCGGCGTGCGCGAACGCTTCCTCAAAGGCGAGGGCTTCCTCAGCTTCGTCGGCGTAGAGCGCGACGCCAGCGGCGCGGCCTGGGAGACCGCGCTCGCCGTTGCAAAAGCCGTCGGGTCGCTGAAGGCCGGCGCGCTGGCGATGTCGTTCGAGCAAGAAGCCGAACTGGACCTCTTCGTCCAGCAGGGTTTCATGACCGCCCTCTACCAACTGCTCAACATCACGGCAGCGATGCTGGTCGAGCGCGGCTACCCGCCGGAGGCCGTGTGCGCCGAGTTGTACTTGTCGGGCGAACTGGCGTACATCATCGAGAAAGCCGGGCAGGTCGGCCTGGCCGAACAGGCGCAGACCCACTCGCTGACCGCGCAGTACGGCGTCCTTGCGCGCTACGAGCACTTCAGCGAGCCGAAGTTCAAGCGGCAGATGATGTCAATCCTGGAAGAAATCCGCGACGGCACATTTGCGCAAAACTGGGCAAACGAATACTCGAACGGCTATCCCCGGCTGAAAGAATACCTGGAACGCCTCGCCCGCTGGCCCACCTGGGAGATGGAGCGCCGCACCATGAAACTACTCGCCGGGGAGGCGAGCGCCGCGCACAAAGAAGAAGATACCCAGCGCCGCTATTGATCGACGGCGAAGGACAACAAAAGGCCGCCCGGCGGCGGCCTGATCCCCCCTCAATTGGAAAACAAACGGCTGTGCGTCTTGCTTTACATTACGCCGGTTTGTCTTTTTGGTCCTCTTCTTTCTTGTCCTCATCATCGCCGCTTTGCAGCCCGCGCCGAAACTCGCGGATCGCGGAACCCAGTTCGCCGCCCAGCTTCCCCACACGCCCGACGCCGAACAGGACGATGATGATGACCAAAATAAGGATCAATTCAGTAGGGCCTAAATGTGGCAGCATGCAGTTGCTCCTTACGTCTGGTTTTACAGTGGCCCCATTATAACACATCGGCGTCAGGGATAACCACAAGAGACAAGAATCGCCTCCCAACTCGCGGGTGCAAGCAAAGGTGGTCAGTGAGTTACTTGATAAGCACACCTCACCCCCTTGCGAAGCATCCCCCTCTCCACAGGGTGATACTGTTGGCGAATGGTAGGGGCCGGTTTGAAACCGGCCCTGGGCGGGTCTGAGACCCGCCCCTACCGCCCGGTTCGGCGCTCTTTTCCGGTTTCGCCAACGGTATCACAGGGTGGAGAGGAGGTTAGGGGGTGAGGTAAAAATACCCATGCACATCAACTTAAGAATTTTGACCGTTTGTGCACCTGTTCCCCCTCTCCCCAAACCCCTCTCCCACGAGGGGCGAGGGTGT
>JAFGMM010000043.1 GCA_016927535.1 Anaerolineae bacterium | reverse complement strand
TCCGCGACATGCTTGGCTGGGCCACCGCGCCCGAACAATGGGTCGATGCCTTCTGGCAAGACTTTGAGGGCGGCTGGATGCTGCTCGGCCTCAACGGGTACGTCTTCGGCTTTACGCCCCCGGACGGCGGGACTGGCGCCCACTTCGGCGCGATGCCCGGTTCGTAAGAAGCCCTCCCTGTGCCAAGTAGGGGAAACAACTTCACCACAGAGACACAGAGGATGCAGAGAAGATGCACAGAAAACCCTGTGCGCTCTGCGTCGCTGTGCTAAAACCTTGTTCCTCGCCCGCGTTACCTTATGCCGCTTTGGTGTTACAACATATGGACACATCGAAAAAGACCACCTTTTGCCGGATTTAGGAGCAAAGAGAGGGGCAAATGGATTGGCTGATCTTGAGTTTTGTGGCCGTCGGCTCGTACCTGGTGGGCGCGATTCCCACGGCATACCTGGTCTGCCGGAGCCGGGGCATCAATGTCTTTGAGATAGGCAGCGGCAACATGGGCACGACCAATGTCAACCGGGCGCTCGGCCCGCGCTACGCCGCGGTCACCATGATTGTCGATTTCGCCAAAGGCATCATCCCGGCGCTGGTCGCCCGGCAGTTCGTCGCCGGCGCGCCGGCCGTAGGCGGAGTCGTCGCCGCGCTCGCCGCCATCATCGGGCATACTTGGTCGGTGTGGATTCTGCTGCTCACCGGCGAACTGCGCGGCGGCAAAGCCGCCGCAACCACGGCCGGCACCTGGTTAGTCATCAGCCCGTGGTACATCAGCGCACTCTGCGCGGTCACCTTCGCCGTCGTGCTCTTGGGGACCCGGATCATGTCGTTGTCGGTGCTGGTCGTCATCGGCGTCGGCATCGTGGGGCTGCTGGTTTTGACCGCATTACAGGCCGTAGACCCGGTGCTGGGCGTATACGGCATCGTCGTCTTTGTGCTGATCTTTTACAACCATCGAAGCAACATCGCGCGTCTGCGCATGGGCAAAGAGCGCCCGGTCGAGGAAGAGTGTTGACACGCACCAAGCAGACAGGTATAATTCTGCCCGCTTACAACCATCAATCCTAATACAATTTCTCAGATTGAGGAGCCGGATATTATGAGCGGCCAGAACGAAGAACTCGCCAACCCGATATCGATTGAAGACCTTGCGCCAAAGATGAAAATGCTCGGCAAAGTCAGCGAAATAAAGCTGGCCGGCGCATATGTCGATATCGGGGTGGGCGTACCAGGCCGGCTCCACATCTCCCGGCTCGGCGAAGAACCGGTCCGCAACGTCAGCGACGTGCTCTCAGAAGGTGACGAGGTTGTCGTATGGGTCCAGCGGGTCAACCCCAAGAAGCGGATCATTGACCTGACGCGCCTCCAGCCGCTCGCCGTAGATTGGAATGACATCCAGGCCGGCCAGGTTTATAGCGGCAAAGTGATCCGCATCGAGAACTTCGGCGCGTTCGTTGACCTGGGCGCGGAGCGTCCCGGCTTGGTTCACGTCAGCGAGCTTTCCAGCGATTACGTCGGCAACACCGAGGACGTGGTCACGGTCGGCCAGGAAGTACAGGTTAAAGTGTTGAAGGTTGACCGGCGCAAGCGCCAGATCGACCTGAGCATGAAAGCGGTCGAGATGGAGGAAATCGCCGAGCAAGCCGCCGGCGGCGTGGAAGAAGAAATGCTGCCTACCGCGATGGCGCTCGCGCTCAAGCGCGCCATGGAAGGCGGCGAAGACGAAGAAACGGCGCCCCAGGAGCGCCAGAGCGGGCGCGATAAGTCGCAGCGCCAGCGGCGCGAACTCGACGACATCATCTCGCGCACGCTCCAACAACACCAGCGCGACAAGTAGATTACAAACGTCAAGACCGGGCGCCGGCAAAGCGCCCGGTTTTCATTATCATCATTCCGGCGCAGAACTTGAGCCGGGCCGGTCGTCTGGCCGGCCCGGCTTTTTGTTTTTCTGCTGTTGGCTATTCGATATCGAGGTCTTCGTTCATCTTTCGCCACAGGCGAACCACGGCGATGATAAACATCAGCGTCATCAACACCGCCGAAGTCACACACCAGGAACAAAACGCCTTAATCTGCGTGACCTCGACCCAGGTCAGATATATCGAAAAAGCAAAACCAAACAGCGTCAGGCCAAAGAACAGGAAATGACCGTACTCTTCCAAGATGGCGAGGCGATCTTCGAGCACGAGCACCCCCAAGATGGTGATATACCCGCCAAGTCCTAACAGGGCCACCGGCATCGGACCGACCTTCGCATACTGGCTCAGATTCACCGAGCCGCAGTCAATCGGCAGTCCAAAGAGCATCTCGCCGTGCGATGGGCACACCATCGAGCCGGTGCCCACCAACTCGGCATAACTCAGATACCCGGCCACCAGCATCCCCAAGATCGACAAAGCCACGCTTGCCATACGGAGCCAATCGCGGGGCGGTGCAACCGTTTTACCCTCTAACGCATGTTCGGCCATAGAAATAGTTCTCCTTTAGCTACTAACTACCGGCCCAGGCCTTGCAAATCGCCGACCACGCGCGCCGTCTCCAGGTCTGGCGCCTGGACGATCAGGGTTGCATCCTGGACGTTATACAAACAGGTCACATCGGCGCGGCCGGCGGCGCGGCCGGCCCAGCAGGTCGATCCCGCTTCACTTTCACCAGCGACAACCGGGACATCATTGCCATAGCGCAGCCCGGCGAAGGCCGTAAACCCATCGACAAACTCGCGGGCGTCGCCGAGCGCGTCCCAGGCCAAGCGATAGAGCCATACCGTCTCGCCAGTCGCTTCGTCGTGGTAGACGACCAAGCGGTCGCCCCCCCACCCTTCCGCCGCCGTCGTAGCTTCCGAGAGCGGGATATACTGCGCCAGGTACTCGCGCAGGTAAAACTCGCCCAGAACGGCGTCATCCACCAGGTGCCAACCCTCTCCCAGCGCGTCGCCGGGCAGGACCAGATCGACGATTTGCGGCTCGTCGCCGTCGAAGTACTGCTGAGGGTGAAGAATATGCTCGGTCGAGAGCGGCGGGCGCTCGTACACCGCGTTGAGCAGCACCCACCCGCCCCGGCTTAAGACATCCTGTACAAACTGCTGCCCCTGCAAGTAGGGGAACAGTAACTCTGCGTTGATGATCGGCGGCGCATGGTTGAACTCGGTCATCTCGATCTCGCCGAGCACGCCGAACAACTTGAGCGAGAACGCCGTCCCGCCGTCGGCCTGGATGCGCCACATCATATAATCCTGCATGATCTGGGTCGCATCGCCTTCGATGAGCGCCTGCCGGGCCAGGACTAAATCGGCGTCCAGTTCGGAGTCCGGGTCTTGGTTCAGGCCCAGCGCATCGAAATCGAAATGCTGGTCCTGGAGCGCGTGCGTGAACTCATGGACATAAATAATCTCGGCCAGCGCATCAAAGCCCCGGTCCATATCCACCACGACCATAGCCTTCCTATCTGGATCGTAAAAGCCGCCCGCCTGTTCGGCCAACAGGTCAAACTGAAGCTGCCAGAGGTCGGTGTCCAACGGCATGAAATCCAGGGCGTTGTAAACGATCACGTCGTCATGCGCGTCTTCAGGCGAGTAGAGCAAGTTAAGCTGTTCCTTCAGCCAGGCCTCGACCCGGTCCGGCGTCCAGAACACCCGCTCTATCGCGCCGGTCGGTGCCAGTTCGCGCATTTCGGCGACCTGGGCTTCGGCTTCCTCGATGGCAGCCAGCGCTTCAGCATCAAAGCCGCCCTCCTCCTGGGCCGCGCCCGTCGCAGCCGACGCCATGACCAAGCCAACCACCCCCATCACAACCAACCCTCGGTAAAGCAATCTCATATTAGGATAACTCCTATCACTGATACCTCAAACTCTCTCTTATTGTATCAACCTCCTCGCAAAAGTAACACCGGAAATCCATGCTATAATAATGGCGCTGCGTCCAAGTTGACCGGGCGATCGCGGAGCGACAATGTTTAGCTCTGAGGAAAGTCCGCGCTCCACAGAGCACGGTGCTGGCTAACGGCCAGGCGGAGCGATCCGACGGAATAGCGCCACAGAGAAGCATATTGCCGGCCCGGACCACCGGGCCGGCGAGGGTGAAACGGCGGTGTAAGAGACCACCGGCGTCCCTGGCGACAGGGGCGGCCAGGCAAACCCCACCGGGAGCAAGGTCAAGCAGGCGCGATGGAGTGGCTCGCTCGGCGCCGGGTAGACTGCGCGAGGCGGCAGGTAACTGCCGTCCCAGATAGATGATCGCCGCTCTCGTATCGAGAGAACAGAACGCGGCTTACAGGCCGGCTTGGATGCAGCATTTGCAAAACAGCAGTCGTGAGAACGACTCAAGCCATGAAGCTCGATCCTATCTTATCGCTTAACCGGCGGCGCATCTTCGAGATCGCCGCCCTGTTGTTAATCCTGTCGCTCGCCGCCTATTTGCGCCTGGCGAACCGCACCGACAACCCCGGATGGTACAGCGACGAAGGCACGCAGCTCGATATCGCCCAACACCTGCGGGCCGGGCGGGTTCAATACCTGGCGCTGGGCCAATCTGTGCTGCTGGTCGGGCGGCTGCCGCTCTTTTCGGGCGTGCTGGCCGGGGCGCTCGCCTTGACCGGCGCGGAAGGCGACGCAGCCATCACCGTCCTGCGCGGTCTCACCGGCTGGTTGGGCGTGCTGACGGTGGGGCTTCTGTATATCGTCGCCCGCCGCAGCACAAACGCCGGCTTTGCCCTGCTCGCCGCGCTGATGCTGGCGCTCTACCCGCAGGCGGCGCTCTACAGCCGGTTCGGATTCAGCTACAACTTGCTCGCGCCGCTGGCGGCGGCGGCCCTGCTGGGGCTGTGGGAATACCTGCAAACCGGGCGGCGCGGCTGGCTGGCGCTGGCGGCGCTGGCGACCGGGCTGGGCGCGCTCTGCGACGTGATGGGCCTGGTCTTTGCCGTGCCGCTGGCGCTGGTCGTGCCGGTACGCCGTCGCCGCGACCTGCTCTGGTGCCTACCGCTGGCGGCGCTGCCGCTCGGCGTCTACGCCGCCCTGATGCTGCTCACCGCACCCCAGGCTTTTCTGTTCGACGCAGGTTTTACACTCTCCCGGCTGGGCGGCAGCTCGCTGTACGCCCAGGCCGGCACATTAGCCCAGAACTACACCGTGCTGCTCTCGCAAGACTTCTGGATACTCGCCGGCGTCGCCGGGCTGGTCGTCCTGCGCCCGGCGCGCTTAGGGCGTTTGAGCCTGCTCATGCTTTTCGTGCCGCTGCTGCTTATCGGGCGCGTCGTCGCGCTCTACAGCCTGAGCGCTTATTATATGATCCCGCTGCTGCCGTTCGTCGCGCTGGGCGCCGCCGCGCTGGTATGGCAGGGCGCGCCGGCGGTCTGGCGCGCCGCATACGAGGGCCTGGATGCGCTGCTCGCCGCCTGGGGGATGCAGCCGGGCAGCGACCCGGTGCGCCGCCAGATCAAGCGCGGCGTGGCGATGACCGGCGCAGCAGCGTCCGGCGCTCTGCTGATTCTCACGCCCCTGCTCACGTCGCTGAGCCTGACGCTGAACCAGGCAGCGACGCACTTCAGCACCGCAATTGATCCCTTTCTGCTCAACCCCGACGATGCCCGCCGCGCCGCCGCGTTCGTCAACGCACGGCGCGCGGCGGATGACCTGGTGATTGCGTCGCCCGCGCTGGCCTGGCTAATCCAGGGCAACGTGGCCGACTTCCAGATGAGCATCGCCGCCGCCGGCACGGCGACACCCCACCTCCCCGGCGATATCCCCAACGACCGTTTTGTCTTCGACCCGCGTCATCCGCAAGCTCGCTTTATTGTTGTCGATAACTTGTGGCATAATTGGGGTGAAATACATATACCGGGCGTCAGTAACATTTTACAGGCAGCCGATCAATGGCCTCTGGTATTCGCGTCCGGTTCGATTGCCGTCTACCACAACCCGGCGCTTCCCTAACCCGGCCAAGACGACCTGCTTCCCCAATCATCCGACAGGTTCCTGTTTCGTCTAGCTAGATGCTGAGGCAATAACGATGTCCCAAGTTATGCTCATTGACGACGATCCGATCATTTACGACCTCACCAACCGAATCTTGAAGAGAACCGGCTGCCAAGTCGCCTGGGCCAAAAACGGCCAGGACGCACTGGTCCAACTTAACGACATGGACAAGCTCCCGGATCTCATCCTGTGTGACATCATGATGCCGGATATGGATGGCCGCCAAACCCTGAACGCCATCCGGCAGAACTCCCGGCTCCGCGACCTGCCCGTTATCATCCTGACTGCGCATGACCAACTGGAACACCTGCAATGGGCAGAAGACATGGACGTCGCCGGCTATATCGTTAAGCCGTTTCACATCCAGCGCTTCCTGGAAAAAGTCAGACAATACCTGGACCTCGCCCCGTCCGACACAGCATAAGCCCGTCATTTCGCCAAGACACGGCGCGCGGCGCAGCGTGTAGGCGCTTCGTCTCCATGCACGGCCATCGTGTATTCCACCGAGCGCTCGCCGGCCCAGATCGCCGCCACCGCATACCCACCCTGGGCGTCAATAGCATACAGCGTGATATCCCCGGCAACGCCCGGCAAACTTTGCACGTCACCCAGCGCTTCATCGACCGCCTCAATGACCGGCATGCCCATCTTCATATAAAGCACCGCGCTTCGCGCCAACCCCGTCCGAATCGCAAGCTCGCCCATGCCGGTACAGGCCGCCGCGCCATAGCGATTATCGGCATAGAACCCGGCGCCCGCGACCGGTGTATCGCCCAGCCGTCCAGGGTACTTCCAGGCCCAGCCGCTCGTACTCGTCGCCGCCGCGATATCGCCGGCCGCATCCTGCGCCAGGTAGACGGTCGTCCCGCCCGGACGCTGCGGGTCATGCCCGCCCCACACCGCCTCGACCAGCGAAACCCGGTCCAGCACCGCCCGGTCTAACCCTTGCCCGGCGCACCAGGCACCCCACGCCGTGCGCGTCGTGTCGGTGAGCAAGTCGGCGCGCTCGGCGCCGATCTCAGCCGCGAAGCGCGCCGCCCCTTCACCGATCAACAATACATGCGGCAGCCGGCGCATCACGGCATAGGCCACGCTCACCGGGTGCGCGAAACCGCGCAGCCCACCAACCGCGCCGCTGGCCCGCGTGCGCCCGTCCATCACGCCGGCGTCCAACTCGACCACGCCGAGCGCGTTGGGGTACCCGCCTAGGCCCACCGAGTGATCTTCGGCGTTGGCTTCGACCGCACGCACACCTTGCTCAATTGCATCCAGGGCCGGCGCGCCGGCGCACAGCGTCGCCCATGCAAGCGCCGTGCCGCTGTCTTTATCGTCACCCGCAACCAGAATCATTTTTCTAGTGTCTCCTCGTGTTTTGATCGTTTTGATAGAAGCAGTTTGCGTATTATACTCCCGATAGACTGTTCGCCTGACAAACGCAGGGATACGTAATGGGGGAATTGGATCAAGACCGACGGTATCTTGAGATCATCTTGAGCCGGCTCATGGTTTGTCGAGACTACAAACCCAAGCTGGGCCAGGGCAAAGATATTTCTGTTGAACAATTCCAAGCGCTTTACCGGGCAGACCCTCTCTACAATTGGTTTGGACTGGCCGATCCGCTGATTTACGCCGCACATAAAGCCGCCGGAGGGATAACATCCATTTACCGGCAAATCGGCCTGGGATGCGAAGAGTTGTTCAGACAAATACTCAAAGATGAACTGGAACTTTCGGAAGCAGACGTAAAGTGGTCATATCACATAGAAACCGGCGCAGGCAGAGAAAGAACGCTGTCACTGGACGCACGTATCCCGCTCAAACAAGTAACAGACCAAGACAAACGAAAAGCCGTGGCCGGCTGGCTTCAAAAAGCCGCTCAACAGCTTGGCGTTGATGCAGGTGTAGCTGAGGCGCTGAGAGGACCGGTCTTTGAAGTTCGTCAAGGCTACAAAAGCAAGGACTCAAAAAGACAAAACGCCGACATAACCAACGCTGCATCCGCTTACAAAGCAGGATATCTCCCTACGATAGTATTACTTTCTTTACAAATCGACGATGATATTGCACACCGTTACGCAGCTTCGGGCATTCTTCTACTCTACGGCACGACGAGCGGATCGCCAATTACCTCCACATACATCTTCTGTCGTGATATCATTGGCTACGACCTGGCAGCATTCTTTGAAAATAATGCCAAGATATTTCAAGATACGGTAAACGAGATAGTCAAAAACTTATTAAGTATATAACATGGCTAAGCAAAGAGCCGACTTGACCTTCAAATACAATCGAGATAAAGGGCGTCATGGATGGATACGGCTTACGCCGGCGTATTCTATTAAAGCTGTTTACCAATTTCTAAAAGATGTTCAAAGCACCGACCGTATCTTGGATCCGTTTTCCGGCACCGGCACAACAGGCTTGATCTGTGCAGAAAACAACATTCCCTGTACCCTTATCGATATCAATCCATTCCTGGTATGGCTAGCGCGAGTCAAAACTCGACACTATGATGACGAAATAGTTGACATAGCAGCCGAAATTGCCCAACAGGTCTCTAAAGAACAACCAACCATACAAGAGAGACTTTGGGCGCCGCCAATCCAGTTTATCGATAGATGGTGGTCTCCGCAGCGTTTAAACACACTAGCCCAACTCTTTGCTCAGATTCAGTCGTTCAAAGCAACCGCTCCCCCACCAAGCATTGATTTACTACTCGTCGCATTTTGTCGTTTGGTCATTCAATGGTCCAACGCCGCCTTTAATCACCAGTCTATGTCCTTCAAAGCCAACCAACAATCATCTTTGTTCACGCAAACCGAACCCGACGAGATGCGTCAAAGGTTCAGGCAAATTGCTTTTCAAATTACCCAGAGCGCCCGGTCTCCCATCCGGCGCGCGCCGCTCGCTATCGAAGGCGACTCCCGCAAGATCGACGAACTGATTGACGGACCGTTTACACGTGTTATCACTTCTCCTCCCTATCCCAACCGCATGAGCTACATCCGAGAACTGCGCCCTTATATGTACTGGCTTGGATACTTGTCTGAAGCCCGGCAAGCCGGCGAACTGGACTGGCAGGCAATTGGAGGCACCTGGGGTATCGCAACGAGCCGCTTGGTGGAATGGAAGCCAAACGGTGCACACATCGCATATGCAAACTTTGACTCAATAATCGGCGAGATCGCTAATAGCGGCAGAAAAAATGGCGCTCTGTTGGCAAATTATATACAGAGATATTTTGTCGATATAGTGACGCATCTAACAAACCTGAAGAAGATACTCGTTCCAGACACTCAGATCATTTACATCGTTGGCAATTCCAAGTTCTACAATACCCTTGTACCGGTGGAAAAAATTTATGCCAGCATCATGCAGCAGTGCGGCTTTGTGGAGCCAAAAATCGAACTGTTGCGAAAGCGCAACTCAAAGAAAGAGTTGTACGAGTACGTAGTCAGTGCAAGAGCCGGGATGTGACCCGGCGACTACCCTGGACATCCGCCATGTCACACAACCCAATTTCCCATCGGCCTTCGCCCCAGACCCGCGCCTTCGCCGGCGCACTGATCTTGCTCGCCGCCGCGCTCATCCTCATCTCACGCGCCGGCGATCTGTCGATGTGGTTCAGTGAAGTATTTACTTTCTTCCACACGGGGGGGACTTTCGAGCAGGTGCTCGACCCGGACCTGGCATTTCCGCCGGGCTATTACGTCGCCATGTACGGCTGGCGGCACCTGGTCGGGTGGCACGATTTCGCTGCAAGCATGTTTGGTGTGTTGAGCGGGATGTTCACCGTGGCGTTTGTGCTGCGCATTGGGCGAGAGACGCATTCATGGTGGACAGGATGGCTGGCGGCGTTCGCATTCGCCACGTCGAGCTATGCGACCTACTTTATGCTCGAAAACCGCGCGAGCGGGCTGCAAATGACGACAATGGCGCTGGCGGCCTGGATGCATCTGCGCTGGCTCAAAAGGCCGGCATGGAACCGCGCCGTCATGTACGGCCTGTCCTGCACCCTGATGTTGTTTGTGCATTACTTCGGCGCGTTCGTCATTGCGTTCTTTGCGCTTCACCTGGCGCTGACCAATTGGCGGCTGTGGTGGCGCTGGCTGCTGATCGTTACCTTTGCGGTGCTGCTGCTTCTGCCGCTTATCCCACCTGCCGGCGATATCGTCAATCTGTTTCTCGGCATCCGCAGCGGCGACCACCAGTTTACGGGATATTTCGTCGCGCCGCTGAGCACCTTCTACCAGGCGCTCAGCGCACGATGGGATGCTTTATTCGGCGTCATCGTGCTTGGCGCAGCCGGCGGGCTGGTCTGGCTCTGGCGACGTGACAGCAGGGCCAAACGCGCCGCCGTCGTTTGGTTGGCGGTGTGGGGCGTGGCGACGCCCCTGGCTGCCTACGTTACCCGCGAGCAACTCGGTCTGTTCGTGACCCGCTACCTGTCGTTTACGTTGATCGGGATATACGCCTTACTGGGCCTGGGGTTGGCCGCCCTGCCTAGACGCCTCCGCCTACTCCTCGCCGGCCTGCTCGTCGCGCTGATGTTTGCACCCTGGCAGCCCTTCGACCACCGGCCTAACTACAACGATACCTATCCCACGCGCGACGTGATCGTCTACCTGGGCGCGCACATGCAGCCGGACGATGTGCTCCTGCTCGCCTCCGACCTGCACACCCTGCCCTATGCGCTCGACTGGTGGTATTACGAATCCATCTACGCGCCGCCGGGCGGCGTCCCGCGTCTCGCGTCCGGCGACCTGTCGGCGCGGCGCATCTGGTATCTCGAAGACCGGCGCAAACCGGATGCAGCGCTGAAGGACCTTATGCGACAAGACCACATCGCCATCACATCGCACGATGCCGGCAATCTACAGATCACATTGTACGAGAGTCCACCCGACTCTGACCCCGGTATCCGGGTCGGCGAGCACATCGTATTTCGCGGCGTGGACGTAATCCCCAATCCCTACCGGGCGCCCTACTGGTACCACGTCGCCGAGGAGATGGAAGTCCGGCTGTGGTGGTCGGTCGATGCGCCGCCGGAACTCGATTACTCGATGAGCCTGCGCATCGTGGACAAATCCACGGGTGAAATCATCGCCCAGAGCGACGGGCCGCCGGCCGGCGCGCTTACCCCGCATGCGACCTCGGCGTGGGAGCCGGGCCGGATTTACCGGGACGACCGCAGCATGAAGTTTCCCTTTGATATGCACATGGGAAACTACGATTTACAGCTTGTCGTCTACTGGTGGGGCGACGGCGCGCCGCTCCGCTTCACGTTAGAAGACGGCACCACCACCGACGTCCTGTCTCTGACGCCGATCAGTGTGCTTTCGTTCAACACCGGGTAGCGGCGCCACCCTACCCCAGCTTATACCCAATTTGCCGCAGAAAGCCTTTGCGCCAAGCGACATCCTCATCGCCTTCAATGCCCTTTGGCGCAACGCCGTCGATCACACCCAGAATGCCCCGGCCTTGCTCACTGACAGCGACGACAACCTCGGTCGGGTTGGCAGTCGCGCAGAAGATGCGGCACACCTCCGGCACCATCTTGACCGTATTCAAAACATTGATCGGGAAAAAGCCCTCGCCCAAAAAGATGATGAAGCTGTGCCCCGCGCCGATGCGCCAGGCGTTATCGCGCGCCAGGCCGACCAGGGCCTCATCGGTGCCGGTAGCGCGGACCAGGCATTTCCCGGACGCCTCGCAGAACGCCAGCCCGAATTTGATACCCGGCACAGAAGTCACCAGTGCCTCGTGGATATCCTCGACCGTTTTGATGAAATGCGTCTGTCCCAGAATAAAGTTTGTCGCTTCGGGTTTTTCGATCTTGACCGCGGTCAATTCCATGAATGTCGCCTCCTTCACGCGAACCATCGGCTAACTGCCGACCAGCTTATAACCCACACCCCACACCGTCTCGATACTGACCGCGCTGCCTTGCAGCTTCTCGCGCAGGTGCGCGACGTGAACATCAACCGTGCGGGTCTGGCCGTAAAAATCATAGCCCCACACCAAGTCAAGCAGCTTGTCCCGGCTGAAGACGATCCCTTCGCTGCGCGCCAGCGCCAGCAGCAGATCAAACTCGCGGGTGCGCAGCGCGACATCCTGACCACGCACCGCAACGGTGCGGCGCGCCGGGTCGATGACCACGTCGCCCACACGCACGGTCTCGTCTTCAATGCCGACCTCCGAGGGGCGCGCCGCGCGGCGCAGAATCGCCTTCACGCGCGCCACCAACTCGCGCGGGTTAAAGGGCTTGGTCACGTAATCGTCCGCGCCTAACTCCAGTCCAACGATTTTATCTATGTCGTCGTCGCGCGCCGTGAGCATCAAAATAGGCAAATCGGCGGTCTGCTTGTCCGCGCGCACCTGCCGGCAAACATCCATCCCATCGAGCACCGGCAGCATCAAATCGAGCACCACCAGCGCCGGGCGCTCCGCCGCGATCAGATCGAGCGCGGCCCGCCCGTCGTGCGCGCTGATAACCCGGAAGCCCTCTTGCGCCAGGTACATCTCGGTCAGTTCGATGATATGCGGTTCGTCATCTACGATTAAAATGGTTTCGCCTGTCATGCCGCGCCATGTTTGCCTGTGAGCACCCTACATACTGCATTGTAGCGAAGACAACCCGGAGGAGCAAACAAGCAAACACAAAACACACCGAGAAACCTCAAAATCCCGGTGTGTTTGGCGAGCGGAGAGGGTGGGATTTGAACCCACGAGGCGGTTAAGCCTACGCGATCTCCAATCGCGCGCACTAGACCAGACTATGCGACCTCTCCAGTTGGCGCGATTATAGCACCGCGCCGGGCATTTGCCCAGGTTGCGCGGCGAAAACCGCGAAGAGCCGGCAGCACGCGCCCGCTACGTCTTGCGCCACGGGAAAACGCTTATGCGCAGCTTCGCCGCGCCATACGGGATCAAGGTCACCGGCTCCGGCGCGTTGCCCTCCTCGACCGGACTCTGCGGCAGGTTCCGCGCCACGTTCTGCTCGACCACCCAACCGGGCACGCGCCGCGCCTCCGCAGTGAGCCACACCGGGGCCTCCTCGCCATCCCAGGGTTGGTCAGGCAGCGACGCCGCCTTATCGAAGGCGAAAGCGCGCTCCGGCCGGTCGGGATTCAGCACCAGTGCATAGTTCCAGGGGGTGGTGGGGCGCACCTCCCACCGGTAGAAACCGGCGCCGTAATCGTGGTTTTGGGTCCAGTCTTCGCCGATTTTCAGCGCATACACCAGTGGCCCGCGCTCCACACTCACGGCGTCGCGCGGCCACGAGGCGAGCGCGACGGACATGGGGAAATGCATTTCGACCACATCGCCGTCGGACCATTCGCGCTCGATGGTCAGGAAGGCGCCGGGCTGCGCGTCCAGCCGCTCGCCGTTGACGGCGACCACCGGCGCGTCGCACCACGCCGGGATGCGCAGCATCAGCCCAAAAGCAGCCCTGTCGTCGAGGTCGATGAGCATCGAGACGGCGGCGTCGAAGGGATAATCGGTAGCCTGGTGAATCTGAATTCGCTGCCCGTTCACCTGGGTGCTGAGGTGGCTGGGCGCGTAGGTCACCGCCGCGAGCGCGCCGGCCGGCGTGCGCATCCACAGCCCATGCGCCGCGAACGGCCAGCCCATATGCAAGTTAGAAATACAGCACCCGTACCCCACACCCACGCCGAACGTGTTCTCGTCCAGGGTGTCGTGTTTGGTATACCATTCGTACTCGCCGACCACACATTGCACCTGGTTGGGCGTCTGGTAATACTGGTGCGCCCGCAAGTCGGGCTTAAAGAGCGCAGGAAGTGCGTTAAACACGAGCTTTTCGAGCATATCGGCATAGCGCGGATTGCCGGTGGTCTCCAGGAGCACCTGGCAGCTCAAGATCATCTCGACCACGGTACAGGTCTCGGTGCCGCGCGTCGGGTCCATACCCGCCAGGTACTCGTCGCCGGAATACAGGCCCTCCGGCTGCCAGTGCGCAGCTTGCAGATTGCGCAGGCCCTCGTCGAGGCCGGCGAGATAATCCGGGTTGCCGCCCATCCGGTAGCGCATCGCGGGATTGCGCAGCCCTTCGGCCACGTTGACGCCGTGCACGGTCCAGTAGTCCTGGTCGAAGCTCTGCGCACGGTAGACCGGCACCCAGTCAATCGACTGCTCTAACAAGGTACGCGCCAGGTCGAGCAGCCACGGCTCCTTGACCTTGTCGTACAGCCACAGGACGGTCATCACGTTGTCGGCAGCACGCGCGGTCGCCCACTGGAACAAAGGATTCTGGGCGATGTGGGCGTACTGGAAACGAAAATAGGTGGTAAGGAAAGGGACGACGCGCCCGTCGCCGGTCGCATCGTGATAGAATTGCAGCGCGTGAAGCATCGGCATACGCGGCCACCAATCGACCGGGTTAAGCTGCGCCGGCCCGAACGAGCCGTCATCGCGCTGGCTGCCGAGCGTCCAATCCAGCCACTTCATCGCCTCGGTTTGCAGAACCTCATCGCCCAGCACCCACGCCAGCGTCACCAAACCCCGCACGTAGTAAGGGCCGCGCTCCCACGCTTCGCCGCTGCCGCCGAGCCATGCGCTGTCGGGGCCTACGTCCGCGAAAACCTCGCCGGTATGCCCGGTCAACCCCTCGGCCTGAAGCTGCATCTGGTGCCGGAGCCAACCCTCGGCGCGCACACTGCCCGGTTTGAGCGGCAGCAAAACGCGCGGTATGGGGTCCTGGTGATTCGACATAGGGTTTCCTCCTGAAGCTGTGGACTGCGACAGACTCGACCCCAGTAAAGTGAGCGCCCCCGACGCCGAACAGAACGCGGCAAACGCCGCCCCGCCCGCCAACCTCAACAGAAGTTCGCGGCGGGTGATCGGGTCAGATGCCGGGGAATCGCGTCGCCGAGTCATAATGTGAGAATGGTAGCATAGGGCAAAGCGAGGAACAAACATTCATTCCAGCCCCAGCGCCGCCGCCGCGCGCCGGCACAGCGACGCCCCGCCCGCCGCCAGCCAGCGCGCCACGGTGTCGCTCTGCGCTGCGCCCGACTGCAAGTCGGCGTAGATGCCGGTCGCCCAGGTGTAATAGTCGCGGACCTCCTGGGGCCACTCATCATAAGTCTGTTCGAGCGCAAGGGGGCCGCCATTGTAGCAGACCATCGCACGCCCGAAATCGCCGCCGGCGCGGTCCAGGCAGTCGGCGAAGACGCCGAGGCCACGCGCGGCGTTCGTCTCAGGATTAAAGGGGTCCTCGCCCTCGGCGAAGTGGTACGGCATGACCTGGAACAGGCCGCGCGCGCCGGCCGGCGAGATCACCGAAGGGTGCCCGCAGCTTTCGATCTGTATCACGACGGCGACGAGGTTAGAGTCGAGACCGTGCGCCGCCGCCCAGCGGTCGATATCGCCGCCCCAGTGGCGCACCTCGCGCGTGAAAACCGGCGCGAGACTCCCCGGCCCCGGCGCGCTCGGCCCGATGGCGCCCGGCCCTTCGCGCCAGCGGGCCAGCGTAGCCAGGCTGCCGACAAGTTGCCAGGCGACCGGCGTCATCGCAGCGACCAGCACACAGCCCAGCACCAGGATCGGCGCCAGGATAATGAGGCTGTTGATGCACGCCACAACCCGGTCGTCTTTTCTACGCTTTGCGCGGGTGTTCTTTGCCATAAGCCAAGTTTAACCCGATTAGCAACCCCACACGAACGAGATCGTATATAATGACGTCCGGTTTTTTGGGGAGCAATGGGAGATAAACAGTGGAAATCTGGCAGGCGATCTTTTTGGGCATTGTGCAAGGCGCGACCGAGTTTTTGCCCGTGTCGAGTTCGGGTCACCTGGTACTGGTGCCGTGGCTGCTGGGCTGGGAAGCGCCGGGGCTGGCGTTCGACGCGGTGCTGCACCTGGGCACGATGGCGGCGGTGCTGGTGTACTTCTGGCGCGATTGGGTCAGGCTGCTGCGCGGCGGTTGGCAAGTGGTGCGCCGGCGCAGCTTCGACCACGCCGACGGGCGGGTGCTGGCAATGGTCGTCGTTGCCAGCATCCCGGCCGGCATCGTCGGCTTTTTGTTCGAGGACTTTTTCGAGTCGGTGTTCAACACACCGGTCACGGCGGCGCTCTTCCTCTTGGTAACGGCAGGGCTGTTGGTGGCTGCGGAACGGCTGGGCGACCCGGCGCGCGTGCTGGGCGGGCTGACCTGGACCGATGCGCTGGTGGTCGGCCTGGCGCAAACCCTGGCGATCTTTCCGGGCGTCTCGCGCTCCGGCTCCACCATCGCGGCAGGATTGTGGCGCGGGCTGCGGCGCGAGGAAGCGGCGCGGTTCAGCTTTCTGATCGGGACGCCCATCATTTTCGCCGCCGGCGTCAAACAAATCTACGACGCGGCGGCAGGGGGGCAGCTAGCCGCCATCAGCAACACTTTCTTTGCCGGGGTCGTCGCGGCGGCGGTAGTAGGTTATCTTTGCATCTGGTGGCTGTTGAACTTTCTCAGGCGGCAGCGGCTTTTCGTCTTTGCCGGGTACTGCACCGCCCTGAGCATCGTCTGCCTGGTCGTGGCGCTGACTCGGGGCTGAGAACCGGCAACCCGGCCGGCTTCACACCCTGGCTTCTTCTTTGCTCGCATACGCCGGCCGGCGCACCGCGCGCCGCATATCATACGCTTGCGCAAACTCGCTCAAACGCCGGCGCTGCCACTTCCCCGGCGCAGCAATCGGGCGACGCTGCCGGATGTACAAGACGGCCTCTTCCACCGTCATCCCGGTCGTAACCAGGTAAGCGGCGGCGGTGGTCGGCGCGCGCCCCACCCCGGCGGCGCAGTGAATATAGACTTTACGTCCCTCGGCGACGGCGCGCCGGATGGTGCGGACGGCCTGGTCGAGTTGTTCCAGCGTGGGCGGCGTGCCGTCAACGGTCGGGAGCCACAGGTAAACATCGGGCCGGATGCCCAGCGCCCGGTCATCGAATTCGACGCGCAGGTTCACCAAGGCGCTGACTCCCCACGACTCCAGGCGCTCCCAGCCGGCCCGGCTGATCTTCCCGCCGACAAAGAGGTGAGATGTAATGTGGGTCATAGATTTGATGGGCACGCCGGTCAATACATGGTTGGAGCGGACGATGCTCCAGAGGACGAGGTTGAGCGGCATATGGTGGAGGGGCTTCGGCCAGCAGTAAGGCGTGTTGTTCATGGCGCTTACTCGTCACTCGTCTGAGAGATGGGGCGCTTAAAAAAAATCAGCAGCCCGCCGCCATCCCCCATCAGCGACCCCGCCGTACCGATCATCTCCCAGCCCTCGGCGCCAAGCCGGGCAATCGCATTTTCACGCGAAGTGATCTTCACTTCCTCGGTCTGTCCGTTGACCCGGTAAAAACTGATATATTGGTTGTGCATAACGCCGCTGGCGATGTCAAGCCGCAGCTCGCAATACTCCCACTGGGTTTGCATAGCAGTGATCCTAAGTGACCGCTTCTGATGGGGGCTATTATAACAGGCTTTGTACGACACCACACGGACCGGGCAAAGGCGGCAGGCCGCGCGTAGTTGCTGTGCACGGCTACTTGGAGTAGCATCGTTGCAAGCTTAAAAGGGAAAAACAACGACCATGCGCACACTCATCCGCGCGGTAACAGCGACCATAGCGATAGCCCTAATCGGCACGTCCGGCACGCCCGCGAGCCGGGCGGCGCAAACTTCCGGCGTCAACTTATTGACCAACCCCGGCTTTGAAGACCCGTACAATACTTGGAACGGCGTCCCGGAGCTTAAGCTGCCTTATGGCTGGCAGCCCTGGTGGTCAGAGTATCCGCACGACGCCGACTGGCAGAACTTGCGCCCGGAATTCGACCGCGCGGCCACTTACGACGGGTACGGCTACCGGGTTCACGGCGGCACCTTTGCCGTGCGCTACTTCAAGAGCTTTGCGACGTTTACCGCCGGCGTGCTGCAAGTCGTGGAAGGCGTCACGCCCGGCGCTACGCTAGAGTTTTCGGTGTGGGGGCACTCGTGGAGTTGCAGCGATTGGGATCTGTGCCAGGAGACGCTGGACGACGGTTCGCGGCGCGTGCGGTCGGCGCCGCCGGACGCCAACGTGGTCATGAAAATCGGCATCGACCCGACCGGCGGCACCGACCCGTTTAGCAGCAGTGTGGTGTGGTCGCCGGGCGTGCGGGCGCTGGACTCCTATCGTCTCTTTACCGTCCAGGCGGCGGCGCAGAGCAGCCGCGTGACCGTGTTCACCTATGCCTGGCAGGAGTGGGCGGCGCTCAACCAGGACGCTTACTGGGATGACGCCAGCCTGGTCGCGGTCGGCGGGCCGCCGCCGGCCGCGGAAACCCCGGCGCCCACGGCCGGCGCTGCGCCGGCCGTGGACACCGCCCAACCCGAAGCGGAGCAGGGAGTCTACACGGTCCAGCCGGGCGACACCCTCAGCGGCATTGCCTATCGCTACCACATGACCCTCGACGAACTGCGGGCGCTCAACGGCATCGCGCCGGGCGACAACATCATCAAAGCCGGGGAGAAATTGATCGTATCGGCGCCGGAGGCCACCCGCGTCCTGCCCGGCGCAACGCCCACACCGGCAGCAGTCGCCGACGCTCCGACGCCCACGCCGGATTCGCGGAACTTGCTGGCGTTCGTCTCGGACTGGGACGGCGATTGGGAATTGTTCGTCGCGGATATCGCCGGGAACCAGGTCTTCCAGGTCACGAACAACGACGCCGACGACCAGGAGCCGGTTTGGTCGCCGGACGGCGCGCGGCTGGCGTTCGCCTCGGACCGGGCCGGCGATTGGAACATCTACGTGCTCGACTTGACCTGCCTGGAGAGTGAGACGGCTTGCAGCGAAGCCGACGCGGTCCAGGTCACGGAAGACCCGGCGGAAGACCGCCAGCCGGCCTGGACCGCCGACGGCAGCCAGCTTGTTTTCCAGAGCAACCGGGACAGCAATTGGAAAATCTACCAGGTCGATCCGGCTTCCGGGCTGGTCCAACTGTTGATTACGAGTTCCGCGAACAGCATCGCGCCGGTGTGGCAGCCGAAGCCATTGCCGTAAGCGACTGATCTCGCCAAAGTGCACGGACGCGGAATGACGGCGATTCTGCGCCCGTGCCTCGCAAAGCCATTAGTCCTAAACGCACAGAGTTTTCTGTGATTCCTCGCCGCTTTCCTTACCTTCTCACCTTCTCCGTGATCTGGGAAGAGGATTTTGGGATCTCCAGGAATTCGCGGGGTGAACGAAGATTCGACGCCAGATCTTGGGCGTCCCGGCGGGACGCCCCTACCGGCGGAGTCATTC
>JAFGMM010000042.1 GCA_016927535.1 Anaerolineae bacterium | reverse complement strand
TTCGTCAGACTTGACCGAACCGCCGGATGCGGACCCGCATGTCCGGTGGTGTGGGAGGGGGGCGTTTCCGTCCCCCTATCCCGATTTAAGATGCTGTATCTTTTGCGCTAGCAACCCTTAAACAGAAAAGGGAGTTGATACACAAAACGAATCGGTTGTAGACTCGTGACGAACCGGATTTATACGGCGAGGCTTTTTTTATGAGTGAAGTCGATCAGATCGTCAAACAGGGGATCAAAGCGTTTAAAGCCGGGAAGCGCCAGGAAGCCCGCGCTCTGCTGGAACAGGCGCTCGGCCAGGACGAGCGCCACGAGATGGCGTGGCTGTGGATGAGCGCGGTCGTCGAAAAACCCGAAGAACAAGAGATTTGCCTGGAGAACGTGCTCGCCATCAACCCTGATAACCAAAACGCCCAAAAGGGGTTGGAGACCGTGCGTAAAAGGCTCGCCGCCAGTGCGCCCAGGCCCGCGCCGCCGGAGCCGGCCTCCTCTCCGCCGGCAGCCCGGCCCGATCCCCCGGCGCAAGAGGCCGAATTCGAGTTCTTTTCGCAGGCCCAACCATCGTCCGCGCTGGTCGAGGCCGGAGGCAACGAAGCCGCCATCTTCGCCAAGGCGAAAGCCAAAAAGAAAGACCGGTCTTTGCTGGTCGGCAGCGTCGGCGAGTTCGAGGGCGCGCCACAGCGTGGCATCCTCCAATTGTTCGACGCCTGGATCGCCGCGCTGACCTTTAACCGCCGCGACGCCTACGCCGCCGAACTGCCGGTCGCGACTATTGGTCGGACGATGATCGGCGTCGTCTTATCGACGATCATCGCCACCCTGGTCCTCGGCGTCGGCTTTGTCATCGGGCTGTCCAAAATCATGCCGTGGATTTACGGCGTCGCCGGCCAGGCGCTGCCGCTCCCGGAAGCCTTCATGCTGGAGAGCACCAGTATGGCGCTCCAAATGACGGTAATCTCCGCGCCGTTCCTGGTCATCTTTTTCTTCGCGCTGGCCTTTGCCATGCACCTGGCAGCCAAAGTCTTTGGCTCCAAAACCTCTTTTTACGACAACACGCACATTTTTTCGGTCGCCTATTCGCCCACCATTATCATCTTGGCTTTTCTGGTCACCATCCAGATCATCCTCATGACCACCATGTTAGGCCAGGTCAACGTTAACTGGGACATTGATTACTGGACACAAGAAGAGCTTGCCGCCCTACAGTCTGCTTCCGACCGATTTGACTCTATTTTTTCTTTGCTTGGCGGCGTCTATACCCTCTTCCAGCTCTACGCGATGGCGGTCTGGTCGCATGCATTGGGGGTGGTGCACGGCAGCGGCACGATCATGGGCTGCATCACCGTGATCGGCGGGACGATCTTATCGGTCGTTTGCGTCTTCCCGGCGACGTGCTGCCTCCTGTCTAACCTGATGTCGCTGTGAGCGATGCGCCGGGCCGAACCGGTCGATCTCCGGTGGGTCCACGTAACGCAACGCGGCGCCGCCACGTCATAGCCGGGCGCGAGCGCGATCATCTATTACAGCAAATCCCTGATTGAGAAAGGGTATGTCCGCCGCGGGTGCTCTTGCCGCCCGCGAGCACGGCGGCGGTGAGGTCGATCATCATAAAAAAACAATCCGGCGGCTACCAGGTAACGCTACAGAATACCGTGTGGTGTTGGTTTCTCACGCGGATTTGCGCCCATATATAGGGTTGATCGACAGGCTCGCCGCCATATGTAGGGGCGAGTTTCACGCTGCGCAGCCCCCTACGCAAGCCGGTGACCACGCTATTTTGCGGTGCTACCGCCACCAGATTGGTCAGTAAAAGCCTCAATTATACAGGCTGTCATGATTGTACCATCCCGATATACGCTGTCAAATCCCAATCTTTGGGAGAAACAGCTTGCATTATACATGATACCATGCAACCGTCACTCATGCCGGCACCCGGCAAACACCGGGTTGGTCAGCAAAGGATTAACTCAAGTGAAGCTCAATCCGCGTACTGTGTTGGAGGTGCAGGCGCAGCGCCGCGAGTCGCTGCGCCGGGCAGAAAACGAGCGCCTCGCCCGCATCGCGCAGCACGACCAGCAATACAAGAAAGACAAGAAGGCGCGTTTTCACCGCCGTCTCCTGGTTTGGCTGGGCAGATGTCTGATGTCGTGGGGGGCAAGACTGCAAGCCCACGGCGACGCCGCCTCTGCTGTACCGCTCGTACCGGGCGAAAGATCCTAGTACAGCGCGGCGGAAGTAAGCCGTCGGTTTTCCCCTCTCCCCCTAGCCCCCTCTCCCACAAGGGGAGAGGGGGAATCAGAGCCGCTGTATGGTGCTTCTGGCTCCCTTTCCCCCCTTGTAGGGCGCTACGCAGAGGGATGGGGATAGGGGGCAGGTGTTACCGCAGGTGTGTTTACGCCAATGTGCACTAGGGTCTCGGAATCGCCAAGTCGGGCGAGCCGTGCGGCGAGAGCTTCAGGTCTGGGTTGGTGGCCTGAATCAATTCGTGGATGATCTGCGCATACTTCACCTTCTCGCGCGCGAAGTCGGCCAGCGCCGCCGGGCTGGACCACGGCTTGTACAGCGCGCCCGGCCCTGCCGCCAGCGCGATGCCCGGCTCGATCTTAAAGTAGCACGGCGCACACACCCGCGCCATCTCCGCGCCCTCGTAGAAGCGGTTGAAGCCGCCGAACGAGTCCGATAGGTAGATGTGCAGGTCCAACGGGATATCGACCGCCTTACGGATGCCGGCAAACTGCGGCAGCGAGAGGTCGCCCAGCGGGTTGAAGGTGCTCGCGCCCAGGCTTTGCAGCACCCTGCCGCCTGCCGCCGATGCATGCCCGGCGTAGATGCTGACTTTGAAGACTACATCTTTGGGGATGTCGCCGCGCTTCTTCAGTTCGTTCAGCAGCCACAGCAGCCCCTCGTCGATGCAGAGAAAGCCCCGGAAGCCCAGGTCGATGCAGCGCAGGATTTCCGCAACCACGTAGCAGAGCTGGTCAGAGCCGCGAAAGCGCAGCCCGGACAGCCCGCCCTCCGGCGTCACCAACTGCCGGCCCACGTCCCAGGCGGAGCGCGGCCCCGGCGTGATGATGATCTCGACTTTGGCGTCGGCGGCCATCTGGGCAAAGTCGCGCAGTTCTGCATCGTCGAGCAGGGTCGAACCCATCACGGTCGAGATCAGACGGTGGATGGCGATGCCGCGCTTGCCCATCTCGTCGATGAGCGCCGCCAGTACATTCGGGCGCTCCACGCCCGACACCTCCATGCGATAGTGACCGCCGTCCGGGAAGGTCTTGTTCGAGGATGGCAGATCGTAAGCGTCCCGGCCTGGAATGCCGACCGTCTCGATCATGGCCTGCACATCTTTTAAGTTACGCATTGCGTTTTCTCCTCGTGTTGTGGCTGTGCGTGGGTCTTAGTACGTGCTCAAAATTAACATCCCGCTCTAAGCGGCTTCGACTGTTGGAAAAGATCCCAGCCACCTCACCCCCGGCCCCTCTCCACAGGTGGGGAGCCAGATCGCGCGGGATGGTCCGAAAGTTCCCCTCGCCATGCATGGAGAGGGGGATTTAGGGGGTGAGGTAAAAACGCGAGTTCGGGAACTTGTTTTTGAACATGTCCTTAATCAGTCTTCAGCTTCTAACAGCTTTAGAAGCTCGTCGTAAGCTTCATCCTTCATGGTAAACCAGTTTTCGGGCTGCGGGAACTGGCGACCGATGACCTCCGAGGTGTACTGCTTCAAGCCGTTGAGGATGACCTCGCCGGCGTTGCCGTAGACCTTCGCCATCTTAGGTTGGAAGCGCGGGTACAGGCCGAACATGTCATGGTAGATGAGAAGCTGGCCGCTGGCGTGCGGGCCGGAGCCGAGGCTGATGATGGGGATACCGGCGCGCTCGGTGATGACCTTACAGACGCGATCCGGCACCATCTCTAGCAGGATGGAGAACGCGCCGGCTTCCTCCAGAATCCGGGCGTCTTCGACGATGCGCTTGGCCTGCGCCGCGCCGCGCCCCTGCACCTTGAAGCCGCCCAGCGCCGACATGCTCTGCGGCGTCAATCCCAAGTGACCCATCGCGGGGATGCCCGCCGCGACGATGGCCGCCATGCGGTCGGCCATCTCGCGCCCGCCCTCCAGCTTGATCGCGTCGCACGCCGCCTCCGCCATAAAGCGCCCGGCATTGCGGATCGCCGTCTCGACCGAAGGCTGATAGCTCATGTACGGCATATCGCCGATGAGCCAGGCGGTCGGCGCGCCGGTGCGCACGCCCTTGCAGTGCCGGATCATATCCTCCATTGTCACCGGCAGGGTGGTCTCATAACCCAACATCGTCATGCCCAGGCTGTCGCCCACCAGGATCATCTCGACGCCGGCCTGCTCTTGCAGATAGGCGGTGGGATAATCGTAGCAGGTGAGCATGACGATGGGTTCGCCATCCTGGTATTTTTTATAGAGATAAGGCAGGGTTATCTTTTTCCGGTCGGTCATTATACAGGGTCTCCTTACGTTAGGGTTCACAGAGAAAGCGATACCCTATCATGCCCAATTTCGCGGGGATGTGCCATAAACGGCGGCGCGCGCAGAGAGGGGAGAACCGCGCTTTACCACAGAGACACAGAGCGCACAGAGTTTTCTCTCTGTGTTCTCTGTGCCTCTGTGGTGAGATTTCTCCCCATCAGGAGACGCGCAGTTCGGCAGTCTTGCGGAAGTGGTGGCCGTAGACCGCCAGGGTGATCGCCAGCGGAAACAGCTTAGGACGGCGGAAAAGCGTCCACAGGAAAAGCTGCCAGTATTGGAGGCGTTCTCTCCCCAGGATGCCCAGCCGCACGATGGAGCGGAAGAATGCCAAGATATAGTTCTGGTTCAGCCTGGCCCTTATGATAGGCGGGCGGCACTCGCGCAAGAAGGTCTTGACGCGCTCGTAGTAGGGCTTGGGCGAATACAAGTATTGCAGCATTTGTTTGTAGCCCCGGCGCAGGATCTCAAGGTCCATCACCGGGACGATGTTCGTCGTGCCGTCCACGTTATCGCCGGAGAGGTCCTCGCACAGACGGCCCTCGCGCTTCAGGCGCTCATAGAGCCGGGTGCCGGGCGGCGCTTGCAGCAGCCCCACCATCGCCGTAGCGATGCCGCTGCGCTGGATGAAGTCGATCTGGCGCTGGAAGATCGAAGGCGTGTCGCTGTCGAAGCCGACGATGAAGCCGCCCTGCACGCTCAGCCCGGCGCGCTGGATGCGCTTTACATCCTCGACCAGGTCGCGCTTGAGGTTTTGCTTTTTGTTGCACTCGGCCAGGCTGTCTTCTTCCGGCGTTTCGATCCCCACGAAGACCGAAGTAAAGCCGGCCTCGAACATCATCTGCATCAATTCTGCGTCGTCGGCCAGGTTGATCGACGCCTCGGTGCTGAACTGGATCGCGGGTTTATCCTTTTTCCATTCGATGAGCGAAGGCATCAGTTCGGTCTTGAGATACTTCTTGTTGCCGATGAAGTTGTCATCGACAAAAAAAACGCCGTCGCGCCAGCCCAGTTGATAAAGCTTGTCCAGTTCGTTGATGATCTGCTCTGCCGTCTTGATGCGCGGCCGGTGGCCCAGCATAGCCGTCACGTTGCAGAAATCGCAGTCGAAGGGACAGCCGCGCGAGAACTGGACGTTCATGGTAGCGTAGTGGCGCATATCGACCAGTTCCCACAAGGGGGCCGGCGTCTGAGCGATATCGGCATATTCGGTCGTCTCGTAGACGTGCCGGGCACAGCCGTTCGCCAGGTCTTGGAGAAAGGGGGGCAGGGTTAGCTCGGCCTCGTTCAAGACCAGGTGATCGATTTCGAGGAACTGGTCAGGCTCGATGGTAAAGAGCGGCCCCCCGGCGACCGTCTTGACACCGGCGGCTTTGCACCGCGCGACCACCTGATCGACCGACTTGCGCTGCACAACCATCGCGCTGATGAATGCGTAGTCGGCCCAGGCCAGGTCGGCGTCGGTGAGCCGCTGCACGTTCAAATCGACCAGACGTTTCTCCCAGTCTGACGGCAGCATCGCCGCGACCGTCAGCAGGCCCAACGGCGGCGACACAGATTTCTTGCCCACGAATTTAAGGGCATGCCGGAAGCTCCAGAAGGTGTCTGGAATTTTTGGGTAAACCAGCAAGATATTCATTTTTATTAAACTCCCCCCACAATTTACCGGTGCATCACAGGGACATACGCTTAGCTTGGGATAGATACACTCTCAAGCTCGGAACCGCTACGCTTAGCAGTTCCAGACGCCTCTGCCCCAAGAGATTACTATACGCCCGGCAAGTTTGCCGGTGCAAAATTTTGTGACAGATGTCATTGCTCATAGGATGACATCTGTCACTGCGCGCACCTTCTGGTATTCTGCGCGGTCGATGTAGCGCGTGACCGTGCCGCCCTCCGCCACCCATATCCCGGTCGCAAACCGGTCTACGAAGTAGCGGTCATGCACCACTGCCAACACCGTCCCCTCGTATGCCGCCATCGCCTGCTCGAAGCGCTCGCGCGCCGGCACGTCCAGGTGGTTGATCGGCTCGTCCAACACCAGCAAGTTGCAGCCGCGCGCCACCATCAGCGCCAGCATCAAGCGGGCGCGCTCGCCGTAGCTCAGCGCCGCGACCGGCGTGAATACTTCGTCGCCGGCGAACAGGAAGTAGTGTAAGAATTTGCGCGCCTCGGTGTGCGACATTGCGGCCACGGCCAGCAGCGCCGCGAGCGCGTTCGCCTCCGGGTCGAGCGTCTCCTGCTCCTGCGCCTGGTAGCCGATGTGGATGTTCGCGCCGGCGCGCACCCGTCCGGCCAGCGGCGCGATCTCGCCCATGATGGTACGCAGCAGCGTGCTTTTGCCGCAGCCGTTCGGCCCCAGCAGCGCGATGCGCTCGCCGGCGCGCAGCGTCAAATTGATATCGCCCAGCAGCGGCGCGCCCGGCGCATACCCCACGGCCAGCCGCTCCAGGTGGAGCACGTCGCGCCCGCCGGCGGGGAGGTCCTCGAACACCAGTTTCATCTGCCATGAGCACCCCGGCTTCTCTACCAGGTCGGCGCGCTCCAGGTAGCGCTCCAGGCGCTTCTCTTTGGCTTTGGCTTTCTTGGCGGCCTTCTTCGCCAGCCGGCGCGCCGAATCCGAGGTGGAGTCGCGCTCGGCGTGCTGGGCGTTCGCCATCGTCTGGCGCGCGTCGCGCCGGAGCCGCGCGATCTCGACGACTTGGTCGCGGTATTCCGCCCACTGCTTGTCGCGCGCTTTGATGACCGCCGCGACGTAATCGGTGTAGTTGCCGGTGTAGCTGCTCGCAGAAAGCGTCTCCGGGTCGAAGGCGACGACGCGGTTAACCGTGCGGTCTAAGAAAGTGCGGTCGTGGCTCACGATGAGCGCCGCGCCGGGAAAGCCCGCCAGCCACACCTCCAGCCATTCCAGCGCACCGATGTCCAGATGGTTGGTCGGCTCGTCGAGCAGCAGCAGCTCCGGGCCGCCCAGCAGCACGCGCGCCAGGCTTAGCCGCGTCTTCTGCCCGCCGCTGAGAATGCCGGCCGGGGTATCCGGCGCGACATCGGCCAAGTCCAGGCCGGCAAGCACCGCTTCGGCGCTGCCCGGCTGGTAAGCGCGGCTGAGGCGTTCGATTCTCGCCAGGGTTTTGCTGTAAGCATCCCACACCGCCGGGTCGCCGGGCGATTCGGCCATGGCGAGGGCGTGCTGCTCCAGGGCAGCTTCCAACGCGGCGAGTTCGCGGAGCTGCGGGTACAGGAAGTCATGGAGGGTCTCGCCTGGCGCCGGCTCGAGGCCCTGCGGCAGGTAGCCCACGCGCAGGTCACCCGGCACGAGAGCCACGCTGCCGGCGGTGGGCGCGACTTCGCCCGTCACCATGCGCAGCAGAGTCGTCTTGCCGCAGCCGTTCGGCCCGACCAGCCCGACCCGCTCGCCGGGATTGACGGTAAAGCTGACATTTTGAAAGATCGTTACATCGCCATAACGCTTGGTGAGTTGGTTAACAGTAAGCATGGCGTCTCCCTCCTAAGCATACTATTCATTGATGTGATGTGTCGCCATTTGTCGATGCAGCAGGGAGGCGCGCCGCGAAGCGAGAGAGCATATCAAACCAAAAAGCCACAGGCGCGCCGCCCGTGGCTTTGACTTATCAGGTGTGTTCGGCAGACAAAAGCAAGAATCACAAAACAGGGTGCGTGCAACCTCACGTGACAAGAAGCCCTGCGGGCATCCCTAACGGTTAGCTGCTCCGCGAATCATCCCTATCCTCCTACTCCGCCGATACTGAGATTGATTATAGGAGAACGTGGTGCGCTTTGTCAATACTTGACGATTATCGAAACAACGGTACACTTACCACAGGGGCGAGGTGTGTGCCCTCGCCCGTTTTTCGTTACCTTGCTTCACCGGAGCTCAGTCCCATGCAGTCCGAGTCACCAACCAGCGGGCAACAGAACACGACGCGCAACGTGATTATCGCTATGGTACTCGTTATCATTGCGGCCATTATCATCATTTTGCTGATTCGCTCCTGTATGCCGGAGCCGACGCCGGAGCCGACTTCGACGCCGAGCGAGACGCCCACCGTGACGCCGAGTGCGACGCCGACGGCTGCCGAGTCGCCGGAGCGGGTCACGACGTTGGAGCCGACGCCGACCGCGACCGAAGCGCCAGTAACCGCCGAGTCGCCGGCGCCGACGCCAAGTGAGACGCCAAGCGCGACGCCGACGGCAACCAAGTCGCCGGAGCAAGTCGCCACACCGGGGCCGACTTCGATGCCAAGCGCGACGCCGACCGGGACGGCGGCGCCTTCCGAAACTGCCGTCGCGCAGGTCTCGAACTTGACCCCGACCATTGAGGCATCGCCGACGGCGACGCAGCGCCAGATCATCTTTGTGACCGACACGCCGACTATAACCGCTACGGCGACCCTGACGCCGACCGCCACGATCACGCTAACGGCGTCATCGACATCGACGCCCCGGCCAACGTCTACACCTACAGTTACCGGCGCGCCCAGCGATACGCCGACGATCACCCGCACGGCCACCCCGACCCTGACGCCGACCGTGACTCAGACTCCGGTGTTTTCTCCCACACCGACGCCGACCGCTCTGCCGACCGAGACACCGGCGGCGACCTTGACTCTCGTATCGATTGCCAAAGCGACTGCGACGCCGACGGCGACGCAGACTCTTACAGCGACCGGTACGCTCATGGCTACGGCGGTCCCGACCAACACACCAACGCCGACGCGCACCTTGCAGCCGACTCAAACTTCGACGGCGACCTTCACGAGCACGCCGACGCCGACGCGCACCTTGCGCCCGACTCAAACTTCGACCGCAACCTTCACCAACACGCCGACGCCGACCTTCACCGATACGCCGACCTTCACGAGCACGCCGACGCCGACGTTTACCGACACGCCGACGCCGACGGCGACGCCCACCGATA
>JAFGMM010000391.1 GCA_016927535.1 Anaerolineae bacterium | reverse complement strand
TCTTATCCCCCTCTCCATTGGATGGAGAGGGGGAAGACGCGCGAAGCGCGGCGGGGGTGAGGTAAAAGCTTATTTTCAAAGGAGAAACCGTGAGTTTACAGCTTCCCCTCTTCGTCCTTAACATTGAGCATTGCCGTTAACTGCTCGGCCTGGATATACCCCTCCACAGTAATGGTCTGTCCCCTCACCCCTTCGACCTCGGCGACGGCCTGCCGGATGCCCTGGGCCAGGAAGACCGCCAGGGGACACAGGGGCGAGGAGGGGCGGAAGGTGTACGAGACCTGGCCGTCGGAGTTCACCGCCAGGTTTTCGACCAGGCGCATACGCACCACGTCCGCGCCGGTCTCCGGGTCGATGACCGTCGAGAGATGGTCCAAGATAGCCCGGCGAAGCGCGTCCATTTCAGATGCATTCATCGGCTTTCTCCCCTCAAGTCCAAAGCGACCAACACCTGCTCCCACACGGCACGCAGCGCCGCCGCCGCCGGACTCGCCGGGCGGTAAGCCGTGACCGGCTCACCCTGCGTCATCGCTTCGACTACTGCCGCGTCGAAGGGAATCCGCCCCGCCAACGCTAAGCCCCGCTCCCGGCAGTAGGCTTCGATGGCGGCGGCGCCCTCCGGGTACACGTCGGCTTTGTTGATGCAGACTAAGACCGGGAGATTGAAGTGGTCGGTCGTCTTCTGCAAGCGCTCCAGGTCGTGGATGCCGCTCACGGTCGGCTCGGCGACGGCGACCACCAGGTCCGCGCCCGACGCCGCCGAGATCACCGGGCAGCCGATGCCGGGCGGCCCATCGACCAGCACCAGATCGGCGCCCCGGTCGAGCGCCAAGAGGCGCGCTTGCTGCTTGACCATCGTCACCAGCTTGCCAGAGTTCTCCTGCGCCGGCAGCAGCGCCGCATGCACCAGCGGACCGTAGCGGCTCTGCGAACGCATCCAGCGCCCGGCGCGCTGCGGCTCCATGTGGATCGCTTCCTCCGGGCATTGCGTCACGCAGGCGGCGCAGCCGTCGCAGGCGATGGGGTCAACATGATAACTTGCTTCGCCTTCAAACACGGCGTCGAAGCGGCACACCTCAAAGCAAGTTCCGCACATGAGGCAGCGCGCCGCGTCGATGACCGCGACCTGCCCGCCCATGAACTCGTGTGTCTCTTGCACTTCAGGCGCGAGCACAAGCTCCAGGTTGGCGGCGTCTACATCGGCGTCGGCTAAGACGACATTCAGTTGAACCGCCAGGTGCGCGAACGCCGCCGCGACGCTGGTCTTGCCGGTACCGCCTTTCCCGCTGAGAACGACAAGCTGCTTCACGCCCGCGCCTCCTCCAACAAACGCCCGGCGAGCGCTCCAAGCTGCGCGCGGTGCGCCGGGCTGATTTCGGGCAGCGGCCGGCCGCGCGCCAACCCCGCCGCCAGTTCCCGGTCAAAGGGGATGCGCATGAGCACCGGCAGCCCGGCCTCCCGGCAGAAGCGCTCGACCCCATCGTCGCCGATGCCGTCCCGGTTGATGATGGCCGCCGCCGGGATGCTGAGATGGCGCGCCAACTCGACGGCGAGACGCAGGTCATGCAAACCAAACGGCGTCGGTTCGGTGACCAGGAGCGCGAGGTCCGCGCCGTGCATCGCTTCGACGACCGGGCACGACGTACCCGGCGGCGCATCCACGATCACGGTCTGGCCCGGCGCGGCAGTGCGCCATTTCTTCAGCGCCCGGATGACCGGCGACGCCATCGGCTCGCCGATGTTGAGCAGCCCGCGCGCAAAGTCGATGCCCGCCGGCGTTTGCCCGGCCTCCAGCACGCCGATAACGTGCGGCGTCTCGGTGATGGCGCGCTCCGGGCAGTTGAGCGTACAGCTTCCGCAGCCGTGGCACAACTCCGGGAACACCATCACGTTTCGGTTCAGCACGGCGATGGCGTGATACTGGCACACTTCGGCGCAGCGCCCGCAGAATGTGCAGCGCGCTAAATCCACCTGCGGGATGAGCAAGTTCACGTCTTCCCGGCGGCTGAGCGCCGGCTTCAAGAAGAAGTGCGCATTGGGCGCTTCGACATCGCAATCTAAAAAGAGCGGCGGAGGCCCGGCCTGCGCCATGACCAGCGCCAGCCCTGTCGCAACCGTGGTTTTGCCGGTGCCGCCTTTGCCGCTGGCGACAACGATGCGCATCGCTTATCTACCCCGGCTTGGCGCAGTAACCCGGTTCAACCTGCCGGCCTTGAAGTTCTCGACGACCTCGCGGACGGTGCGGCCCGCCAGCGTGTACATCTCGACCCCGGCGGCGCTCAAGGTGTTGTAGGCGTTGGGACCAAAGCTGCCGCTCACGATGGCTTGTGCGCCCCGGTCCGCGACGAACTGCGCCGCCTGGATGCCGGCCCCGCCGGACGACGCGCCGGCGTTGTTGTTCACCGCCTCGACTTGCATGGTGTCGGTGTCTACAAAAAGGAAAATTGGGCAGCGCCCAAAAACCGGGCTGGGCGCCGCGTCAAGGGTGCTGCCGCTCGCCGTCACTGCGATTCTCATGCTTGGTCTCCTGTCAGTTCATCGATGCGCCGGTTGATGCGTTCTAATTCCGCTTGTATGCCCTGGGCGTGGCGCCGGAGCATTTCTACTTCCTCGTCTGGCGGCGGCGCAACGGGCGTCCACCGCCGACCATAGCGCGCCGGTCCAAACTCCCAACTGCCGCGCCATCCGCCGAAGCCTCGTCCCCATCCGCCGCCGCGCCATCCGCCCCACCCGCACCCCCTGCCGGGGACCGGTGCTGCATAACCGGGCGCGTCATAACCGGCGCAGTAGCCTGCGCCGCGTCCCGTCATCGGTCCTTGACCTATTGGTCCGGTTCGATCACCTGCTGGCATTTTCATACCTCCTACTAAAGTTATTTGATTTGCTTTTATTGCGATCCCCGGCGACCGCCTTTGCGCATACGTCTTCTTTGGCGCTGTGATTTGCCCCTTCCCGACATACCTGTCTCGGTGTGCCGGGGGAAAAAGTAGCCCAATGCATCGCCCAAGTAGGGTAAAAGTTCTTTTGTGTAAGCTGCCACCGCACCTATCCCGGCCAGTAAGCTGCGTCCTTGTGAGGGGGGCGCGGCAATCGCCAGCTCTGTATACATGATCGCGTCGTTGGGACAGATTGACAGACATGCTTTGCAGCCATCGCAGCGCGCCTGGTCGATTTGGGCGACGCCTTCTACCAGGCGAATCGCATCGTTGGGGCACGCCTTAACACATAAGCCGCATCCCCGGCAGTTAGCCTGATTAATAGCGATCATGTCATCTCACCTCTTCGGTTTCACGAGCGTGCTTCGATCAATGCAGTTTATCGGTATGATCGACGATATCGCCTCGGGCATATGCCAGTACCGCATCTTCAATCGTCGAGATGTCGGTCACGATAGGCTTGATGTTCGCCTCTTCCATTGCCACATAAGCGCCCCGCCCCATCCCGCGCACCAGCAGCGCTTCACAGTCGGTGATCGCTTCGATCATGCTCGC
>JAFGMM010000390.1 GCA_016927535.1 Anaerolineae bacterium | reverse complement strand
TTCTGTCGTAATTGTGAGGTCGTTTTCCATGCCTCAAGCATGACACGATATTCGCCTTTTGCCCATTTCATTACGCGAATGATGAGCAACAGGAGAACCCAATGAAATTCTTGACCCTCAACCTGCGCCACAACGCCGACCGCTGGCCGGAGCGCCGCGCGTTGGTCTTGGATATGCTGCGCGCGGAACTGCCGGACGTGATCGCTTTCCAGGAGGTCGCGCTGCCCGTCCGCCAGGCAGACGATATCGCGGAAGCGCTGAACGCGGCGCTGCCCGCCGGCCCGTACCGCGTCTTTTTCGAGCCGAAGTGGCAGCCGGACGCCTGGGAGGGAATCGCGCTGCTCAGCCGCCTGCCGGTCCTGGCGCACGAGCGGCTTGAGCTGCCCGGCGACGGTGGCCGGGTGGCGCAGTGCATCCGGGCCAGCTTCGATGGGACGGTGATTGACTTTGCCAATACACATTTGCACCACCGCCCCATCGAAAACGAATCGGCCCGGCTGCCGCAGGCGAGGCGCTTGCTCGAATGGATGGCGCGCCCGGTGGAGCCGGCGCGCCGGTGGCTGCTCGCCGGTGACTTCAACACCCTGCCCGGCTCCGAGACCATCGGGGCGGTGAGACAGTATTTCGATTCGGCGTACCGGGCGCACCACGGCGCGGAGCCGGCGCGCACCTTCCCGACGCCCCTGGTCGAGGGCTGGCAGAGCTACCCGGACGGTCTCACCATCGACTACATCTTCTTCGACCCGGCGGGTTTCCGGGTGGACGACGCGCGGGTAGTCGGCGGTGAGCCGCACCCCGGCGGCGACCCGACGCTTTACCCATCGGATCATTACGGCCTGGTCGCGGAGGTGTCGCTGCTGGCCCGCTAGACCAGCTTTACGGTGCCGTCCGCCAGCCCCACCAGCAGCGGCGCGCCGGGCGCCAGGCCCTTCGGCGCGGTGACGGCGGTAATATCGCCCGGTAGATCGTCTTTCCACGGCGCCCACGACTGCCCGCCGTCGCGCGAGCCGAGGAGCGCGCCTTCGTGTAAGACCAGGATATCTTGGGGGGCGGGCTGCGGCGCGATGATGAGGGTGTTTACCGCGTCAACGATGGTTTCTCTGCCCAGGCGCGCCCAGGTGCGCCCGCCGTCGTTGGATCGGTGCAGCCCGCAGGCCTCGGTGCCGACGAGAAGCGCGCCGCCCGGTGCCAGCGCCAAGCTGAGCACCGGCGCCAGGTCAATATCGAAATCGACTTCGCGCCACGCCCGCCCGCCGTTGGTGCTGCGGAACAGGCCGCTTTCTGTGCCGACGTAGATCGTCTCGTCGTCTGCGAAAGTGGGGGAGACGACCATGCAGAGCACGCGCAGATCGAGCAGCCCGAAGTTCCATGCCTGCCAAAGCCGCCCCCGGTCGCCCGACCGGAATATACCATCCTCCATCGTCCCGGCTAAGATCACGCCGTCGTGGACGAAGTTGGGCGAGACGGCGAGCGCGCAGACCGCCGGCGGCGGCGCACCCAGCCCGGCGATGTGCCAGCTCGCGCCGCCGTCGCCGGAGCGCAAAACACCGCCGTTCACCCCGGCAAATACGCTTTGGTCCGAGGCGAAATCCGGCGACAGCACGACGGAGATGGTCGCCAGGGCCTCTTTCAAATCCAGTGCGTCGTATGCCGGGCGCCAGCTGGCGCCGTGATCCTCAGAGCGGTACAGGCCGGAGAGGCGCGCCGCGAAACACATCCCATCTTGATCGAAATTCGGTGAAGTCGCCAGTGCATAAACGAGGTCTTGCTGTTCTTGTTCTTGTTCGGTACTCATGCGTTCTGTTGCCTGCTCTACGGGTTGGTCGAAGTCTCGGGTTTTTTGTGGTGCACCATCACATCGACAGTCAGGGCCAGCGCCGCGCTTGCGATGGCGCTGTGCACGGCGGCCTTTTGCACGGCGGCAACATCGAAGATGCCGGCTTGCGCCATATCGACGATTTGTTCTGTGTTGATATCGAAGCCCCAGCCCGGCCCGGCCATTTCGACCGCGGCCAGTACTTCGCCGGCATCGCCGCCGGCGTTTGCGATGAGGGTGCGGGCCGGCGTCTCCATCGCCTTGATGAGCATCCGGTAGGCGGCTTGCTCGTCGGTGTCGGCGCTCTCGGCCAGCTTGGCCCACAGCGCCGGCCGGCAGCTTAGCAGCGCCGCGCCGCCGCCGATGATTACGCCGTCGGTCAGAGCGCCGCGCAGCGCTTCGGCGGTGCGCGCGGCGAATGTCTTGCGCAGGTCGATGTCGCGCTCGGTGACGCCGCCGACCCATAAGGTCGCCGAGCCGCCCATCAGCTTGCCCAGCCGCTGCCGGAGCTTTTGGCGGACGGCAGGATCGGATGCGTTCCGGTGGGCGGCGCGCAGGTCGGCAATGTGTTGGCGCAGCGCGCGCGGGTCGCCTTTGCCGCCGACGACGCCGAAATAGCGCGTGTCGGCCCATGCCCGGCGCACCCGTCCCAGGTCTTGAGGCTTCAGATCGTCCAAGCTGGTGTTGCCGGTCGCCCGGACAAATGGACGCCCGCCGGTCAGCGCGGCCAGGTCTTGCAGCGCGTCGATCTGATCCTGGCCGTACTGGGGTGTCTTCACCGCCATGATGCGCATCTTCTCCGAGTCATTGTTGGCGATCATAAAGCCTTTGGCTTTGTCGGAGAAGCGCTGCCCGATGATGAGGATGGCACGGGCGCCGGTTTTGAGTGCTACGAACAGCGCCGGCACCATGTGCTGCGGTTCTTCTATATCCAGGTCGCTGATGAGGACGGCGGCGTTCTCGAAAACCGTGCGTTGTTCTTTGGCGTCGGCGATCATCTCGCGTGAGACGAGGCCGCCGTCCCAGTACATGCCTTCGACGTATTCGCGCTCCAGTGCGCGGCTCCGGCCGGCGCGCAGTTCCAGCCGCCCGTATTCGCCGATGATGTCGAAAATCTCGCCCAGCATGGCGGCCATCGGCGGATCGTAGCAGATCGTCTGCGCGATCTTCGCCAGTTCCGCTTTGCCTTCAACCGGCGCCGTCATCGTCGAAAGGGTGTCGAGGATGAGGCGCATTCCCTGCTCCAGGTAATGGCGGATGCGCTGCGCGTTGCCGCCGGCGGTAATATAGCGCAGCCCTTCGTTAAAGATCGTTTGAAAGATGACGGCGGCGGTGGCGGTGCCATCGCCCACATCCTCGTGGAGCCGCCAGAGCATATGGCGCAGGTACATCGCGCCCACGTCGGCGTCACGGTCTGGCAGGCTGATGATGCGCCGGGCGATACTGCCTCCATCGTCGAGTATTTCGATCTTGCTTTTGAGCGCGTCGTTGACCGCAACATTGCGAGGTCGGGGGCCGAGGGTGGGACGAATTGCATCGATCATTTGGTTGATGCCGCTTTGCATTCCCTGGTAGGTGGTAGGTTGAAAAACAACTCGCTGTGTGCGTGTGCGTGGTCGGGTCATTTATTTATCCTTTGACTCAGAACGTCAATGCGCCGGCGGCGTACATTTTATACCGCCGGGTTGTGTCTGCCAATGCGTTGCACTTATTTAAAGCATAATCAATCCCAGCCGCGACGCGCGCACCACCGCCTCGGTCCGGCTGCGCGCGTCGAGTTTGCTCATAATCGCGTTGACGTGAAACTTCACCGTGTGCGCGCTGATCTCCAGCCGTTGCGCAATCGCCTTGTTCGGCAGCCCCTCCGCGAGGAGTTGCAGTACCTCAAGCTCGCGCGGCGTCAGCGCCTCGCCCGGCGGCGTGATCCCCGCCGGGCTGCCGGCCGGGAACACCGCGTCGGCCAGCGCAGGGTCTAAGACGACCAGTCCGCGCGCCACCGCGCCCAACGCTGCCGTGATCGCTTCGACCGGCGCACCGCGCCGCAAGACGCCTCGTGCACCGGCTGCCCAGACCTCGCCCGCGCCGTCGGCGTCCGGCAGCAGCGCGACAATCCTGATATCCGCGTCGCTTGCCAGCAAGTCCGCCAGCCGCTCGATAGGGCCGGCCGGGTCCCAGCCCAGGTCCCAGGCGAGCGCGTCGGGCCGGTAAGTGTCGAGCGCCGCCGGCAGCTCGGCGTCGTCGGCGATCCGCCCAACGACCGTACAGCCATCCTGCCCGGCGAGCAGCGTCGCCAGGCCGGCGCGGGCGATGGGGTCGTTTGCGACGACGAGAATGCGCAAGTCCACGGTTTCAGCCCAGGGTCAGAGTGTAATCACTTTGTCGGCGCGCCACTGCGCCTCGATGATATCGCCCATGCCGCCCACGATGCCGACTTGTACCTTATCGGTGAGACCGAAGTGGTTCAGACAGGTCTGGCAGACGATGAGCGGCACATTTTTCGCGTCGAGCTTGCGCAGTTGTTCCAGGACCGGCGAACCCTCGCAGACCAGCTTCACGCCTTCGGTATAGAAACAGATTGCGCCGGGGAGCAAATCGTTCTCGACCAGCATTTCCAGGTATTTGCTCACCAACTTGTGTTGGAGGTCAGTGTCGGCTTTGCCCATGCCGTCATGCGTGATGAGAATGACGGTGCTTTTCTGAATGTGGTTATACGACATGATGAATTGACTCCTCGGTGTAAGTCGGCTGTGCCGTCCAGATCGTTACAATCCTACCACGATACGGGCGGGTGCAGGCAACTTGAAGCAAAGGCGGTAGAATAACGTTGCACTGTTTGGCTGACGCTGGTTGATTTGTCCACTTTGCTCAAGGAGTCAATACGATCATGGGCACCAAGTACCCGCCCATCAATCCAAAGTTTCCTCACTTCTTGCACGGCGGCGACTACAACCCGGACCAATGGCGCGCCATGCCTGAAGTTTGGGAAGAAGATATGCGCCTGATGAAGCTGGCGCACTGCAACGCCATGTCGGTCGGCATCTTCTCCTGGGTGCAGTTGGAGCCTGCCGAGGGCCAGTTTGATTTTGGCTGGCTGGACCGCGTGATGGATATGCTGGCCGAGAACGGCGCATATGCCGTTCTGGCGACGCCCAGCGGCGCGCGCCCGGCCTGGCTGTCGGCCAGGTACCTGGAGGTGCTGCGGGTCAGGCCCGACCGCCAGCGCAGCCTGCACGGCGGGCGGCATAACCACTGCTTCACCTCGCCGGTCTACCGTGAGAAGGTGCGCATCATCAATACCAAGCTTGCCGAGCGCTACAAAGATCACCCGGCGCTGCTGGTCTGGCATATCTCCAACGAATACAACGGCGAATGTCACTGTGATCTGTGCCGCGAGGCTTTCCGCGCGTGGTTGAAGCGTAAGTACGGCTCGCTGGATGCGCTTAACCTGGCGTGGTGGGCGGCCTTTTGGAGCCACACCTACACCGACTGGTCGCAGGTCGAGCCGCCCGGTCCCATCGGCGAGATGAGTGTACACGGCCTCAATCTGGACTGGAAGCGCTTCGTCACCGACCAGACGATTGACTTCATGAAGAACGAAATCGCGCCTTTGCGCGAAATCACGCCGGAGGTGCCGGTGACGACGAACTTTATGGGCACGTTTCCGGGGTTGAATTACTGGCGCATGGCGCCGGAACTGGATGTCATCGCGTGGGATAGCTACCCGGTGTGGCACCAGACCGAGAGCGATTGGGAGCTGGCGGCGCGTGTGGCCTTTGTGCATGATATCAACCGCTGCCTGAAGGGCGGCAAACCCTTTATGTTGATGGAAAGCACGCCGAGTATGACCAACTGGATGCCCGTCGCCAAGCTCAAACGGCCCGGTATGCACCTGCTCTCGTCGCTCCAGGCGGTCGCGCACGGCGCAGATACGGTGCAGTACTTCCAATGGCGCAAAAGCCGGGGGTCGAGCGAGAAGTTCCACGGCGCGGTGGTCGATCACGCCGGGCACGAGAACACGCGCGTGTTCCGAGACGTGGCCGAAGTGGGCGAGGCGTTGGAGAAGCTGGACGCCGTGATCGGAGCCACCACCTGCCCGGCGGTTGCGATCATTTATGACTGGGAGAACAACTGGGCGATGAGCGACGCGCAAGGGCCACGTCGCGGCGACAAGGGCTACCTGGAAGCCTGCCAGCGCCATTATCGCGTGTTCTGGGAGCGCGGTATTTCGGTCGATGTCATCGACATGGAACAGGACCTTACCGGCTACAAGCTGGTCATCGCGCCGATGCTCTACATGGTGCGGCCCGGCGTCGCCGAGCGCATCGAGCAGTTCGTGGAGGCCGGCGGCGTTTTCGTCGCTACTTATTGGAGCGGCGTCGTCGATGAAAACGACCTGTGCTTCCTGGGCGGCTTCCCCGGCCCGCTGCGCCGCGTGATAGGCATCTGGGCCGAGGAAATCGATGCGCTGCCCGAAGGTGAAACGAACCATATCATCCCGACGGCGGGCAACGCATTGGGCCTGGCGCGCGAGTACGAGATCGGCTATTACTGCGACCTGATCCACGCCGAGACCGCCGACGTGCTGGCGACGTACAAGTCCGACTTCTACGCCGGGCGGCCGGCGCTGACCGTGAACCGCTTCGGCGTAGGCCGGGCCTATTACATCGCTTCGCGCAGCGGTCTAGACTTCCTCCGCGATTTCTACCGCCGCGTGGTCGATGACCTGCAAATCGAGCCGGTGCTGCCGGCGGCGCTGCCGGAGGGCGTCACGGCGCAGGCGCGCACAGACGGCGCACAGGATTTCGTCTTCGTGATGAACTTCGCGCCGGCAGAGCGGACGGTCGAGCTTGGGCCGCAGCCGTACCGGGATATACTGAGCGGCGAGCCGGCGACCGGGAGCATCACCCTGGGGGCGTATGGCGTGCGCGTCCTGGCGCGCGCGTCTAAGGGATAAGGGTTCGCTTCGGTCTGGGGACGAGAAAGAGATATCACCACAGAGACGCCGAGGACACAGAGAAGAGTAGGAGAGAGAAGAATGTAGAGAAAGCTCTGCATTAACTCAGAATCTTTATAAACCTCTGTGCTCTCTGTGTCTCTGTGGTAAAAATCTCACCCTCTCTTAGTCTTTCATTCGTGCAAGCGCCGCGCTTGCGTGCGCATCCAGCTTTTCGGCCTGCGCCAGGTGCGCAGCGGGTCTATATAGATGCGGCGCATTGAGGCCGATCACGTTAATGAGCTTCACGAAATCGAGCACGCTCAGCGGCGAGGCGAAGCGCGCGGTGCCTTCGGTCGGCATGATGTGGCTTGGCCCGGCGACGTAATCGCCCAGCACCTCGAACGATCCCTCGCCCAGGAAGACGCCGCCGGCATGTCGCACCTTGCCCAGATAATTGAACGGCTCGTCCAGCAGCAAACACAAGTGCTCCGGTGCGTATTCGTTGGCGAGATCGAACGCTTCGTCGAGGTCTTTGGTGAGCACGATGCCGCTGCGCTCCGCCAGGCTTTGCGCCAGGATGGACTGGCGGCTCAGCCGGGCGCGCTGCCGTTCGACTTCGGCCTGCACGGTCTGCGCCAGCGCTGCGCTGGGCGTGAGCAGGATCGCGCTGGCGAGTACGTCGTGTTCGGCCTGCGCCAGCAGGTCGGCGGCGACGTAGACGGGGTTGGCGCTCGCGTCGGCGATGAGCATCGTCTCGGTCGGGCCGGGCAGCCCGTCGATGCCCACCGCGCCGTACACCATCCGTTTCGCCAGTGTGACGAATAACCCGCCCGCCCCGACGACCTTATCGACCTTCGGAATGCTCGCGGTGCCGTTCGCCAGCGCCGCGATGGCCTGCGCGCCGCCGACGCGGAACACGCGCCCCACGCCGGCCAGGTCGGCGGCGACCAGGATCGTCGGGTGGATCGGCGGCGGCGAGCAGACGATGATCTGCGGCACGCCGGCCACGCGCGCCGGGATCACGCTCATCAGCAGGGAGGAAAACAGCGGCGCGGTGCCGCCCGGCACGTAGACGCCCACCCGCTCAATCGGGCGCACCAACTGGCCCAGAACGCCCTGTTCGCTGCTGTCGAGCCACGAGATCGCCGGCTGCTTGCGGTGAAATGCTTCGATGCGTTCGATGGCAAGCTCCATATTTCGCAGCAAGCTTTCCGGCACGGCCTCGTAAGCGCGTTCGATATCGGCTATGTTGACCTCCAGCGCTTCGATCTCTACGCCGTCGATGCGCTTGTTGAAGTCGTGCAGCGCCTCGTCGCCCCTGGCGCGCACCTCCGCGATGATGTGGCGAACTGCCTCCTCCGGCGTCATGCGCGCGCCGAGCCGCTGTTCGATGCCGTCGAGCACGCTCTGGGGCGTCTCGGCGGCTTCGAGGCGTTCGCGCTTGAGGATGGTTTCTTTTGCCGTTGGTACGTCGTAGATTTTCATGATTCTGCTCCTCCATTTAGCGCCGCGTCCAGCGCGCGGCAGCGTTCGGGATATTCGTCGAAGATGTAATTCACCGGCGTCACGATGACGCCGCTCCCACCGATGGCGCGAAGCTGCCCGATGGCGGGGTACAGCCGGTCGCGCGTGACGACGAGATTCACGGCGAACCAGCTCTCGTCCGGGCTGCGGCTGAAGACCTGTGCGAGAGTCGGCCCGGTCAGGCCGCCCAGATTGGACTGTGCGAGCACGCGCGCCGCCACCGCCTCCGCCGAAGCGCCGCGTATGTTGGCGGTGACCATCATGCGCTCGCGTGCGCATAGGTGCGCTTCGATGTATTCGAGCATCTTACGGGCTACATCGTGCACGGCGGCGCGTGTCTTGAGTGCTTTGTAATTGCCGATAAAGCCGGCCTGTGCCTGGAGGATGGTCCCATCGGGTACCGGCTTGAGCGCGTTCTCGCGCAGAGTGGTGCCGGTGGCGGAGATATCGGCGATGAAGTCGGCGCTGCCCACCGCCGGCGCGACTTCGAGCGCGCCGTCGGCGTAGACCAGTTCGCACGGCGCGACGTGATGCGCTTTCAGGAAGGCACCGGTGAGGTTCTTGTATTTGGTCGCGGCGCGCAGGCCATCCGTCGTCTGCGCCCGCGCCGCCAGCGCCGCCATCGAAGTAACGTCGGTCCAGGCGGCGGGCACCGCTACGACCAACTCGCACCGGGCGTAGTCCAGCGCATCGTGCAGTGCCAGGATGGGCGCGCGGGCCGGCGCGTCCAGTTCGGCTACGCGGTCGGCGCCGGTGATGCCCAGGTCTACGTCGCCCCGGCTGACGCTAACCGGGATATCGGCGGGGCGCTGAAAGACCACCCACACGTCCGGCAGGTTGGGGATGGTCGCGGTGTACTGGCGCGGGTTGGGCTTATGGACGGGCAGCCCGCACGCCGCCAGGAAGTCAAGCGTAGAGTCGCCGAGTGCGCCTTTACTCGGCAGTGCGATGCGTACTGTGTGGGTCATGATTTCCTCCCCTGCAAATCACCACAGAGACACAGAGGTCGCAGAGAGCAGAAGGGAAAGCGAGCAGGAGGCGATCTCTGTACGCCTTGTGATATCCATAAGGACATGGCTAGCTCCTTTGAAAATAAGCTTTTACCTCACCCCCGCCGCGCTTCGCGCGTCTTCCCCCTCTCCATCCAATGGAGAGGGGGATAAGA
>JAFGMM010000041.1 GCA_016927535.1 Anaerolineae bacterium | reverse complement strand
GAATGACTCCGCCGGTAGGGGCGTCCCGCCGGGACGCCCAAGATCTGGCGTCGAATCTTCGTTCACCCCGCGAATTCCTGGAGATCCTTTCTCTTTTCTGTGTCCTCTGTGTCTCTGTGGTGAGATTCCTTCTCGCATTCCGCCCCGATACGTCACACATTTCAAGGCGGTCTCACGTCACCACATTCAGCCACCCGCCATCGACATAATACGTCGCGCCGACCGAGTAGCTCGCGCGGTCCGAGCACAGGAACACGAAGAAATCTGCCACCTCCTCCGGCGACGCAAAGCGGCCAATCGGCGCATTGTCTTTAGCGATCCGGTCAAGGTAATCGTCCGGCGTCATGTCCTTGCCCTCGGTGAGGAGCGTCGCCGTCTTGTACCAGTCGGGCGTCAGAACCAGGCCGGGATTGACCGTGTTCACGCGGATATTGTGCGGGATCAGCTCGTTCGCCAAACACTTCGAGAACATCACCAGCGCAGCTTTGGTCGTGTTGTAGATCGGCTCGTAGTAGAGCGGCTGCGCAGCACAGATCGAAGCGTTGTTCAAAATCACGCCGCCGCCGCGCGCGATCATCGCCGGCGCGAGCGCACGCGCCAGGCGCACCGCCGCCATCACGTGCAGGTCCCAGTAGTACTGCCAGCGCGCATCGGGCGCGTCGAGAATCGTTTCCTCGCTGCCGGCGCCGGCGTTGTTGATGAGAATGTCGCAGCCGCCGAACTTCGCCTTGATCGCCTCGACAAACCGGTCGATATCTTCGGCCTTCGTCACGTCGGCTTTGATGCCGGCCGCCTCGACGCCGTACTGCCGGCTTATATCCTGTGCGGCGTTAACCACGCGCTCGCCGTCGCGCGCGCAGAGCGCCAGGTGTACACCCTCCACCGCCAGGCCCTCCGCAATCGCCAGCCCAATCCCGACGCTGCCGCCGGTGATAACGGCTACTTTGTCTTTCAAATTGAGATTCATTAAATTTATCCTCTAGTTTGTTCTCAAAACAGGCGCAGTTGCTTAGAGGTTTCATCCAGCGACACAAATACGTCTTGCGGGTCAGGTATTGTGCTCGCCTGGTCTTCCTGGAGCACACTTAAGATATTCTGCGCTTCAAAACGTACATCATCAGCCGGCAGATACTGAATCAGTGCAGCAATATCGATTCGCTGGAGTAGGCGCTTGGTGATGGGACGTTTAGCATCCCAAAAAACGATACTTTCGATAAACTGGGTAGTCGTTGGATGGTTGAGTACGGCAACGGTGACGGCAACCTGCGCTGCCGACTCGAAAGGGAGCAGGTAACAGGTATCGTCGCACATGACCGGTTTACCTTTGTATGGCCCGACGGCAACGAAGCGCGGCTGCTTGTACAATCCTGAAATACATACTTTGTAAGGTGCGAAGGAGTAGTCGCCTATCCCGAAAATGGAGAAGGGCGGCTTGTTGTGATAGATGGAGGACTTGCGTACCCGGAAAGTTTCGGCATGCCGGGTTAGATATGCCCACAGCCTAGGGGCACAGTATGCCAGCGCGTGCGTGTCCTGGCCGACGTGCTGCTGTGTGACGACAACGCCATGCCGTGGCCCGCGCCTTGCCTGCAAATCGGAGCTTTTGAGCAGAGGATAGATGTACTCGTCCTCGACTTCAACGACTTCGCGGTTTTTGTTGTACCACACGCCGTTTTTACAGGTCAGTTCCATGACAGAAGCCGCATCATGCTTAAGACCCTGACGCCACTCGACCGGGCTTTGACCGTCTAGAAAGGCAAAATGCCGGTATGTCGTGATATCAGACACGAACGCATCACCTACAAAACCGACGGTGTTTCGCGGCGCCGGCGCATCGAACGTTTCAAAGGCATCGGCATTATAACACGGCGTCCGGCCATCTAAAGTGAGCACGAACAGGCTGGCGTCAACCGCAGCGCCAAACCACTTTTGCGCATCGATGCGATAGAGGCGCGCGCTCGTGACTGGCAAACGGCTCTCATGGGCGTAGCGAAGCACATTGCGCGCCACCGACGTTTTACATAAGAGAGCAATGGTAACATCTGCTTCGTGCGCCAGTTCGGTGATGAGCTTAAGCCAGATGTATTCGGCGATGTCGAAGTTGGCTTGCCCAGTAATGGCGTCGATGCCGCGCATTTGCTTGAAGTTCGACTTATCAGGCAAATTGTCGCTTTCCAGCGCGCCGAGATCGGCACTGGTAACCCATGGCGGATTGCCAACGACAAGCAACGGTCCGCCATGCATCCATGTCAAATCTCGGCGCAGGTCAACATCGAAGATGTTTGCGTGTATGATTCTCGCGCCGTTGGGCGCTGCGCTGCGCGCCGCTTCGACGTAGTGGCGTTGTCGTTCAATGCCGATGATTTCACGCGGCGGTCGGTCGAGTGCAGCCAAGCCGAGGATAAAATTACCTTTTCCGCAGGTCGGCTCCAAGGCGCGCTGCCACCTAGTGCCAATACTACATAGCACTGCTAGCACTTCCTGTACCAATGAACATGGCGTTTGGAAGTCGCCGAGAGCTTTTTTGTTCACGCTGCATCCTCCAAAAAACTAAAGCAAATTTTCGATACCTTCCCCGCCTCCTTCATCGGCGATTTTGACCGCACGTCCATACTGTAACCGCCATTGGAGTGCATTGGATATGGTCAGATATCCTTGCCGGGGTGGAGTCTTCAGAATGCACTCTGCGAGATGCAGTCTACCCATTTCATCGAGCGGCAAGTTGCGCTCTTCGAGAAAAGCGACGATATCATCTACATTACCATCGCGCTCCAAGATTTCCAGAATGCCGCGTGTGGTTTGATAGTCGGCGGTATGAGTTTTGTGTATAAAACGCGCGCTCTGAAATTGTAAGCGGGCAATCTGCGAGACATTGTCGTCCTGTTTATTGTAGACGAAAACCAGTAGGTGATAGCCAACGCCATAAACTTTCTGACCGGCATCTCGATAGGGGCAGGAAGATTGAGGCTGTCTTGCCGAAGTAACTTTCAAGTCTATTTCGAGTTCAGGGAAGTCAATACCGCTGGCCGAACTGCCTGCGTCGTAAATGTATCGTTGTCGTAGATAGCCATGAAAGCTGTGCTCGACGTAAGTACCTACTGCTTTGCCGTCGGATACGCCGAAAAGGTCGGGGATATCTTGCCGGCTCATATCTCGCACAAACACAGAAGCGGCCTTCTTGAGTTTTGCAAGAGTCAAGCGTTCCATCGGTTACTCCATCTGGTTTCGTGAAGCGGATAGCATCGCGGCGGCGCAGAACACCATCACCACCACATCGAATCCTTGATCGAGGCGCAGCGGACCAATAGCCGGCATAGGATCGGCACGGAGGAACGCGATCAGCAGGTGGCCTAGGCTGTAGATGGCGAGCACACGCCAGAAAGATTTGGCGTCGAGTGCAGCGTCTCCGCGAACGAGCCAGAGCGCCGCCGCCAGTGTAATCATGCTCCACACCATACCGAACAACTGTGTGTTGAAGCGCGGCGCGACCGTGTAATACCGGTCGGGCAGCTCGGCGACCAACGGCGCGGGAAAGTCGGCCAGCGAGCGCACCTCCTGGCCGTAGCCGCAATTAGAAAGCAGACAGCCGCCCCATGCCAGCGCGGTGAAGATAGGCAGGGCCGGCGCGGCGGCGGCGGCCAGCAATCCGGGCGGGACGCGGCGGACATGCGCGGCGACATATCCCGCGAGCAGCGCGCCGGCCAGCGCGCCGTGCCATTCGTAGCCGCCGGTCCAGAACTGGAGAATCTCGGCGGGGTTGGCGCGGAAGTAATTCCAATTTAGCGCCGCGTGCAGCAGCCGCCCGCCGATCAAGCCGCCGGCCGCGCCGGCGATTCCCACATCCAGCCAGGCGACCGCGCGCCGCTGAAGCCGGTGTCCGCGCCAGGCAAGCAGGCCAATACCAATCACCGCGCCCAGGCCAATAAGCGCGGTGTAACTGCAAAGGGTGATCGATCCGATGCGGGCAAGTTCTGGATACATCGTATTGAATACCGCTTGATTTGCTCTTGGTCTTGCGACCATGACATAATTATAGACGCTTTCGTGGTAGATATGCGGGTAAATGATGAACGATCGCACTCTGGCACTGGCTCTTTTGGGATTGGGACTGCTGCTCGCGCTGACCAGCTGCGATGGCGCGGCGGCGCCCCTGGCGATATCGGCGCCCGGCGCGGCGCAGGTGCAGGGACGCGGCGCACTGGCGTATGACACACCGGTCTCCGATGCGCTGCCGGCGCACACCATTCACACATGGACACTGGCGGCGGGCGCCGGTCACGAGGTCCGGGTGTCGCTGACGGCGGATGGCTGGCTGGCGCGCCTGACGATCACCGGGCCGGAGGGTATTCTGATAAATGACTTTGCGCGCGCGCCGGTGACCTGGGTGAGCGCCGGCGGCGAGTACACAATAGCCGTGGACGAGCGCTACGGCGGCGGCGGTTATACTCTGCTGGCCGAATGGCTGAACCCACCGACCCCGACGCCCACGCCGACTCTCACTTTTACCCCCACGCCGACCTTTACGCCGACGCCGACCGCGACACCCACCGCCACGCCAACCTTCACGCCTTCAATGACGCCGACCTTTACGACGACACCGACACCTATCCCGACCGCCTCGGACGAGCCGGTGCTGGGCACGGGCGACGTGCAGATTACGCTGCGGTGGCGCACGCTGGCAGACCTAGATTTACACGTGGTCGATCCGAACGGCGAAGAACTTTATTTCCACCATATGAACGCCCGGTCGGGCGGTACGCTGGATGTGGACGCAAACTACCCGTGCAGTTCGCGCACGACGACGCCGGTCGAAAACGTCTTCTGGCCGCCGGGCGGCTCACCGTCGGGGACGTACCAGGTGCGGGTGCATTATCACCCGGAATGCGGCGACGCCGGGCCGACAAGCTACGAGGTCATTGTGCGCATCAGCGGCCAACCGGTCCGGCGCTTTACCGGCACGCTCGGCGGCCCGGACGCCTGGGAGTCGGTGACCTCGTTTACACGCTGAGCCGCGCGATCACTGGGGACAGTCAGGGTGCCGGGTGCAGCGTCCCTCGAAATGAATGCGCGTGTTCTCGACGATGACCCCGTACTTTTCCAGCAGTTCGGCGCGGATCTGCGCGACCAAGTCGGTCTCAAATTCGATGACCTTGCCGCACGTCAGACAAGTGAAATGGAAGTGTTCGCTTTCGTCGTGGATTTCGTAGTAGCCCCGGCTGTGATCCTGGTCTAAGAAGCGCTGTTCGATGATCCCGGCCCTGTGCAGCAGATTCAGGGTGCGGTATACGGTCGCCAGGCTGATGGACTGGTCGCGCTCGCGGGCGTGCTGGTGGAGCATTTCGGCGTCCAGGTGACTGTTGGCAGCCTCCAATATTTCCAGGACGAGGCGGCGCTGGGCAGTCATACGCAACCCCTGCGCGCGGAGTTTGTCGGCGGCAGTATCAACAATGGAGCGAGCCATTGGGATGAACCCTACTAATCTTTACGCTAATTCGTATTCTAAAGTTAACCTAAAAAATCAGATTATACGAGTGCATTTTGTCAGAGTATCATGGCGACGCTTGTCATTCAACGGTTTAGTGAGGCAAAACGAAAATCTATTTGCAATTCGGACGAATGCCCGGTATACTACTCTTTATTGGTGCGGGCGTGGTTCAGTGGTAGAACGTCTCCTTGCCAAGGAGAAGGTCACGGGTTCGAATCCCGTCGCCCGCTTGGCTAAGCGACCTGCCGGTTTCGGCGGGTCGTTTTTTGTGTGCCTGACAGAATTTTTCCCCTCGTCAACGTCGTGTGCATAGCGGTGGATTCCAGGCGGATACCTGCCGCGCGTGGTTTGTGGATATATGCTATCCTTATAATTGTATGATACTTAACAAACGGAGAGAAAGATGTTTGGCGTTAAAAAACTGGCTTTGTTAACCATCGTTTTGTGTCTGTTCCTGCCCTTCCCGGCGGCTGCGGCGGTGCCGGCCGCCCCCCTCGACTCGATCTTCTTCTATGATCCGGTCACCGGCGACGGCGAATTCTACAAGACCGACGGCACCGGCGGCCTGGCGCTGCTCAAGAAATACACAGGTCTTAATCTGACCTGGGATATCATCGCGTCCGGCAACTTCAACGGGCTGAGCGCATACGATCAGCTCTTTTTCTACGACGCCGCCAACCGCATCGGCTCGTTCTACAATACCGACGGCGCGGGCACGCTGATCCCACTTAAGCGGCACACTGGCCTGCGCAGCACATGGGATATCATCGTCGCCGGCGATTTCGGCGGCGCGCTGGCGACCGACCTGTTCTTCTACGATGCCACCAACCGCGTCGGCGAAATCTACGAGGTGGACGGCGCCGGCAATCTGCTGCTGCTCAAGCAGTACACGCTGCTGCGCAGCACGTGGGATATCATCCTCGCCGGCGATTTCAACGGCAACGGGCGCGCCGACCTGTTCTTTTACGATGCGCTTAACCAGGTCGGCGAGTTCTACACGTTCGACGGTGCGGGCAATCTGGCGCTGATGCGGCAGCACACCGGCCTGCGGAGCACGTGGGATATCATCGTGCCCGGCAACTTCAACGGCGATGTGTACGCCGACCTGCTGTTCTATGACCGGGCGACCGGGCGCTCGGAGTTCTACACGACCGACGGCGCCGGCGGCCTGAATCCGATGCAGGCGGCGGAGACCTGGCGCAAGACCTGGGATGCCATCGTGCCGGGCAATTTCGGCGGCGGCCTGTATACCGGCCTGCTGTTTTACGACGGCGTCAGCGGGCACTTGCAGTTTTACGCGACCGACGGCCTGGGCGATATCGACGAGCTTAAGCTGCACACCGGCATACGCAGCACGTGGGATATCATTGTGGGGCATTTCGCCGGCTAGGAAAACAGAGGATTCGCCACAGAGGGGCTATAAAAGAGATTTAACCACGAATAGACACGAACTGGTAGCGCTACAAAATACCGTGGTGATAGTTTCTTGCGCGGGATTTGTGCCCATATACAGGGTTGGCAGATATGCGCGCCGCCATAT
>JAFGMM010000389.1 GCA_016927535.1 Anaerolineae bacterium | reverse complement strand
CTCTCCCTGAGGGAGAGGGGCCGGGGGTGAGGGCAAGAATCATGCTCATGAGCCGCGTTCCACAAAAAACCTACCCTTGAAAGCTCTCCATTGGGATGGAGAGGGGGAGAATCCGGCAGGTTGGCGGCTCTTAAGCCCCTCTCCACCTGTGGAGAGGGCTGCGGCTTGCCGCGTGGGGTGAGGTAAATTCTACGTTGTCCGATTAGTTTCGCTATTAATGGCCGTGATCGTGATCGTCGTATGAGGGCGGCGGCTGCTTGTAAGGATCGACGACCGGCTTCTCGACGATCACCCATGTCAGGGTACCGCCGACCAGAATCACCAGCCCCGCGCCCAGCACCCCAACCCACTGGCCGGCCGCGCCGTGGCCCAGCACGGCGCTGACGCCGAGTGCGACGGCCATCAACAGGATGCCGGCGCCGATGATGAAAGCGAAGGCGCGCGAATTCGGTTCGTGCATGGTAGTCTTCTCCTTAGTGCAGTTAAGCTTGCCCGGCTGCGCGGGTTGCGTACCAATCGTCGCGCAGCAGCCCCATGGTGTGGATATCGTAATACACGCCGTCGCGGAAGAGCGCCTGGCGGCGGGTGCCCTCGTGGACAAAGCCGACCTTCTTGTAGCTCTTGATGGCGCGCTTGTTGTAGTCGTACACCTCCAACTCGACGCGGTTCAGGTTCAACTCGTCGAAAGCGTAGCCCATCAGGACGCGCGCGGCGTCGGTGCCGTAGCCGCGCCCCCAGTACGACTTGTCGCCGACCGCGATGCCGAACACCGCGACGCGGTTTCGCCAGTCGATTCGAAACAGGCTGCAATTGCCGATGAGCCGGTCTTCTTCGAGCGTGCGGATGCCGAAGGTGTAAGCTTCTTTGTTCTTGCGCATGTTCTCGTACCAGTCCATCTCGTCCTCGTAGGACATCGGTCGGAGCACGTTCGGGAAGATGAAGCGCAAGAACTCCGGGTCGCTGAACCATTCGGTGTAGAGCTTCACGTCTTCGCGCACGACCGGCGCAAGCCGTACCAGTTTCCCCGTGAACATCAATCCTCGCTTTCTTGCTGGCAGCCTTTTCGCGGTTGATTCTCATCCCTCGTGCGGCGCGCGTCAAGACATCGACGCGACTTGCTCTGGCTCGGTCTCGGCCTCCACTTCAGCCGGCGCGAGAGTCGGCTCGGCGTGCAGCACCCGCTCCAGCGCGGTGATGCTCACTTCGAGCATTTTGTGGGTCGGCGGGTTGGTGGTCAGATGTTGCAGCCACAGGTTCGGTTGGATGAGCGCGCGCACCAATGCGCGGTGTTGGTTTGCCGCCGCAAAGCGAATCCACTCATACGCGATGCCCGCCACCACCGGCACCAGCAGCACCCGCGACCCGAAGCGCCACAGCAGGTTATCGGAGTGGCCCAGGAAGGCGAACACGAACACCGAAACGACCACCACCACCAGCAAGAAACCGGTGCCGCAGCGCGGGTGCTCCAGCGGGTAGCGGTCCGCCGCCTCCGGGGTCAGCGGCGCCCCGCCCTCATACGCATTGATGACCTTGTGTTCGGCGCCGTGGTACTGGAACAGCCGCCGGATATCGGGCACACGCCCGATGACCCAGATGTAGCCGATGACCAGCGCCAGCCGGACCAAGCCCTCGACGACGTTAATCAGCACCGCCGACTCCATGCCGGTAAGCTGCTCGATGGCTTTGGCGATGCCCGCCGGCAGCACCATAAACAGGCCGATGCCCAGCACCAGCGAGAACAGCAGCGTCCCGATGCCCAGTGCGCCGCTGAAGCTCACGTCGATCTTCTCGCCGGATTCGTCCTCCTCTTCGCTCAGCGCCACATCCGCCGACCACATCAGCGCGCGGCTGCCCAACACCAGCGCATCCCAGAGCATAATCAGGCCGCGCAGAAGCGGGATTTTGGGCAGCGCGCCCCGGTAGATGCGGGCGCTCAGCGGCTCCTCGTGCACCACGACCTCGCCCTCGGCGGCAGCAGGCTTGTCGTTCGGCGCCTCCCATTGGGCGCCGGCCTGGGCAGCGTGTGCCGCCGGGTCCTCCATCCAGGCGGCGCGCGCCGCCGCATCTTCAAAGAGATAGAGCTTGCCGTCGTAGGTCGCCCAGACTTCGGGGTCGGGCGCGGCCCGCTCGCCTTGCCGCATCGCCCCGGCGCAGTGCCCGCCGTACTGCGGCGCGTACTTCGACGGCTCCTCGGCGAAGGCGTCGCGGCTGGCCTCGCTCGTGAAGCGCCAGTAGACATCCGCCCACTTGTGCTCAAACGCTTCGCTGCCGGGCGCTGCCTTTCCCGCGTCGAAGTAAGCGACCGGGTCGTAGCCGCCGATTGCGACCCGCTTGGGGCTGCGCACGGCGATAGCGGCGCTGTACGCGCTGCGCATCATCACGCCTTCCATCACCGCCTGCCCGCCGTAGAAAAACTTGGGCTTTGTGCTCTCGACCTCGACCTCAACGTCGTCGGCGGCCAGAATCAGCCCCACCAGCGGGAGATTCAGCCGCGCCCATGCTTTCGACAAGCTTCTCATCACGTGCTCCCTGTATCTCATGCGAATGCGCTCCTTTGAAAATAAGCTTTTACCTCACCCCCGCCGCGCTTCGCGCGTCTTCCCCCTCTCCATCCAATGGAGAGGGGGATAAGAGG
>JAFGMM010000388.1 GCA_016927535.1 Anaerolineae bacterium | reverse complement strand
CCTCTTATCCCCCTCTCCATTGGATGGAGAGGGGGAAGACGCGCGAAGCGCGGCGGGGGTGAGGTAAAAGCTTATTTTCAGAGGAGACACAGAGAACACAGGCAGGTATGGCGGCTGCGCCGTGTGGTGTCCTCGTCCGTAGGGGCGGGTTCGCAAGCCCGTCTCTACGGTGGTGAACAGAGAAAGAAGGGGATGACGATGCCTTTTGACGCCAAGACGATTAACGCCGCGATTGATGCCGCGCGCTTAAAAACCACCGCATACTTCTACCCGGAGATCGGCTCGACCAACACCGAAGCGCTGCGGCTCGCCGGCGAGGGCGCCGCCGCGTGGACGGCGGTCGTCGCCGACTGCCAGACGGCCGGGCGGGGGCGCGCGGGCCGGGCATGGCGCACGCCGCCCGGCCAATCCATCGCGCTCTCGGTGATCCTGCGCCCGGAGATTGACCCCGCCGACCTGCCGCGCCTGACCATGCTGGGCGCGGTGTCTACGATGCGCGCGCTGCGCCGTTGGGTTGCCAAAGCCGAGTTGGGCTTGAAGTGGCCGAACGATGTCCTGTTGCAGCGGCGCAAAGTGGCGGGCATTTTGCCGGAGGCGCGCTTTTGGGGCGACCGGGTGGACGCGGTCGTGCTGGGCGTCGGCTTGAATGTGAGCACCGATTTCGGCGATGCGCCCGACCTGGCCCAGAGCGCGATCAGCCTGGTGCAGGCCACGCAGGGCCAGCCGTTCAGCCGCGTCGAGGTGCTGGTCGAGTTGCTGTTGCGGCTGGAGCAGGATTACCCGCGCCTGTCAAGCCGTCTGCTCTTCCGCGAGTGGCAGGACGCGCTGGTCACGCTGGGCCGCCCGGTGACGGTCACGACGCCGGCCGGCGAAGTGCACGGTTTCGCCGAGTCGGTGGATGCGCATGGCGCGCTGTGGGTGCGCGCCGACGACGGCGCACGCCGGCGCTTCGTCGCGGGCGACGTGACGCTGCGCGAAAAAACTTCCTGAATGAATCCATTAATCGCCATCTCCCAAAGAATTTAGACTGCTTACAAAACTCAATCAAAATCCAATCCTATCTTTAACACTTCTCGCCTTGCGAAGCGCGTGAATCTGTGTTATCTTTCACATAGTTGAGGTTAACAAGCGATTAATAAACCAAACACACGCGGGCTGCCGGAGTGCGGCGATGGGGTACAGGAATGTGCCAGGGGTGCAACTCCCCACCGGCCCTCATCAATACGATAGCGCTCACTTAATGTTAAGTGAGCGCTATTTGTGTTATGTCACTGCGCGTCATTCCAGGGTGAAGCCATCGGCAGCCGGCAGGGTGAAGCTAAAGACGCTCCCTTTGCCCGGCGCGCTCTGCACATCGACCTCGCCGCCCAGCTTTTGAACGATGCGCTGGACGATGGACAGCCCCAGGCCGTGGCCTTTGGCGCGGGCGCCTTCGAGCCGCGCGAAGCGGTTGAACAGCCGGGCCTGCTCTTCGAGCGCGATGCCGGGGCCGTTGTCGCGCACCCAGAAGGACACCATGCCATCGCCCTGGACGGTGGCGCCCAGTTCCACGCGCGGCGGCGCCGTCGCCGAGCCGCCGTATTTGATCGCGTTGCTGATGTAGTTGGCCCACACTTCTTCAATCCACGCCGCGTATCCCCAGGCGACCGGCCACTTCTGCGGCAGCATGACAATCTCTGCCCCGTACTCCTCGATGATCTGGTACAGGCGGCTCTGAGCCTCGTAGATGATCTGGCCCATGTCGAGCGGCTCCAGGGGCACCTCGTCCAGCTCGCGCACGCTCGCCAACAGAAGCAGTTCGTCGGTGATGTTGTTCATCTTTTCGCCGATTCGGATGATTTCGACCAGGAAGCGCTGAATGTCCCGGTCGGTCATGTTCTTGAAGTTTTCGACCAGCACCCCGGCGAAGCCGATGACGCCGGCCAGCGGGTTCTTCAGGTCGTGCGCGACCGTGTGCGCGAAGGCTTCGAGTTCTTGGGCAAGCTGGGAGCGCTCCTCGAACATGTCGGCGTTGTCGATGGCGATGGCGACCCGCCCGGTGAGCAGCTTGAGAAAGTCGAAAGTGTCGGGCGTGAAGCATTCCGGCGCGTGGGTTTCCAGGCAGAGGATGCCGATGAAACGCCGGTGCGAGACGAGTGGAATGGCGATCATCGCGCGCGTTTTGTGGATGGTCGGTACGTGATCGGGGTCGGCGGCCACGTTAATCACAAACTCTGCCCGCCGGTTGCGGATGACGCGCCCCACGATGCCGGTATCCGGCGATAGGTAAGAACCGACAAAGTTGGCGGCATACGGGCCGATGGCATAGGTGACCCGCACGGCGTCCTCCCCGGCCAGCCCGATGAACCCCGCCGGCGCGGTGCTCAACCGGATGGCGGCGTCCAGCGCCATCGTAATAACGTAATGAACGTCGAGCCGGAGGGTCAGTTCAATGTCGGCCTGCCGGAGCACGTCCAGGCGGTCCAGCGATTCGCGTAGGGCCTTCTGAGCTTGCCGGCGTTCGGTGACGTCGCGCACGAAGTTGAGCAGCACCTCCCGGTCGCCGTATTTGACCAGGCGGCTGCTGACTTCGACCGGGATTTGGGCGCCGCGTTTGTGCCGGCAGTAGCACTCGTAGACGATGGTGCCGCCGTAGGATGATTCCCGTGCGCTCGCCTGGTCAGGGTCGGCGGGGTCGAACACTTCGATATCTTCGATGGTTAGCCGGAGCAGTTCGTCCCGGTTATACCCAAAGCGCCGCGCGGCGCTTGCGTTCACGTCCAGGATTTGCAGAGTGTTGGGGTCGATGATGAAGATCGCATCCCCGGCGTATTCAAACAGATTGTGGTATCGCTCCCCAACTTCTTTCAACTCTGCCTGAGTTTGCCGGTATTGCGTTTCTGCCGTCTCCAGTTCAGCAATGCGTTTCCGCGCCGCCGCCAGTTCCTGGGCGAGTTGTTCGCTGGTTTTCTCTTGACTTTGCTGCATCGGCGTCCTTTTCTCCATAATCGCGGACACACCCTGTCGCTGTCGCTGCGCCGCCGCCGTCCTCATCCCGCCTTTGCGCCGGGCATGGCCTTCATGGCGCCTTGGGCGGGGCCATCCAACCGGCAAAATCTTTGCGGGTGTAGGATGCAGAATTTAATTTATTATACTAACTTATTCGCGGATATTGAGATTTTCCTATGGATCATCCACCCAGGGCCTGTTCAAAGTCGGCAGATTGTTTACCTCACCCCCTAAATCCCCCTCTCCACAGCGTGGAGAGGGGGACCCCCAGACCGTCGTGTGCTCTTGTCTCCCCTCTCCATGGCGTGGGATCGTCTGTTCACCCCGCAAATTTTCTGAAGACCGCCGGCGTCAATAACCTTCTTTGAACTAAGGACCACGATAACTTGCTTTGCATAATTTAACTATGGGATTCATAAAAATACAACCCCGTGTTTTGTTCCGGGCCGGGTGTCCGCGTAAATCTTTAATGAAGTTTTAAGTGGTTTTTAGTTGGATTTTGATCCAACTCGTATATCTTATAGATGCAGGCGCAACTCGCTAACCTTAAACAACAACCGTTCTCTCAACCATCTATCTTCTACTCCTTCTTCTTTTTTCTCTTTGCCTGCTGTATCAAGGGACACGGGTCAACCGTGTCCCTTGTCTTTTTTTGCCTTTTATCGGCAGGCCCGGCGTTGCAGAAGCGTAGGTATCCCGCCCATTGATGGAGGCGCGCTTTCGTGTTAGGGTTGAGGCATGCCTACACGACGATTGCTGAGCTTTACTGCCGTCCGAGTGTTCTTCGGGCGCTGGGGACCGGCTCTGGCCCTCATGATCCTGATTCTTATCTCCTCTGCCCAGCCCAAACTGCCGCCGCCCGACGGCGACCCGGCTGCTGTGTACTTCTCCGGCCTGATACCGATTTTCGCCGGGCTGTGGGAGGTCTTGCTTAAGAAGACGGCGCACGTGCTCATGTACGGTCTGCTGGCAGCGCTCTACATGCGCGGGCTGACCGGCTCCGGGATGGACGCGCGGCGGGCCGGCTACCTGTCGGTTGTGCTGGCCTTTCTCTATGCCCTGACCGACGAACTGCACCAGGGGAGCGTGCCCGGTCGCACGGCCTCCGGGATCGATATCGGGTTGGACTTCACCGGCGCGACCCTGGCGACGCTGTTCATGCGCCGGCGGCAGGCGCGCGATCCGGGCCGGCGCGCGGAACGGCAAAGCTAAACGTGCTGCCCTTGTTCGGTTCGCTCTCCACTTTGATCCATCCGCTGTGTGCTTTGATAATGTCCTGGGCAATCGCCAGGCCCAGGCCGGTACCCTCCAGCCCCGCAGACTTGACCGCCTCGCTGCGGTAGAAGCGCTCGAAGATGTAAGGCAGGTCCTCCGGCGCGATGCCCATCCCGTCGTCTGTGACGGTGCAGCAGCAGACATCGCCCTCACACCGGGTCTTTACGGTGACGTGCCCGCCCTCCGGCGTATAGTGCAGCGCATTGGCGACCAGGTTCACCAGGACGCGCTCCAGTTGAAAACGGTCCGCCTGGACCGGCGGCAGGTCGTCCGCCGCGACCAGGCGCAGGCTTTGCGACTTGGTCGCCGCCATAGACAGATGAGCGCTGACGACCTCGTAGGCCAGCGCGTTCAGATCCACCGGCGCCAACTCCAGGGGCGTCGCCCCGCGATCCATCCGGGCGAGCATGCGCAGGTCCTTTACCAGCGCCTCCAGGCGTTGAACCTGGTGCTCCAGCACCTCGATGTATTGGGGCAGGCGCTCCGGCGTTTTTTTGAGCAGGTACAGCCGCAGCTTGAGATTGGCGATGGGGTTGCCGAGGTCGTGGGCGGCGTTATCGACAAAGCGGGTCTTGAACCGGTCGATTTCCTTCAGGTGCGTGATGTCGCGCAGGCTGACGACCACCGCGGGCGGCTCGCCGTCGATATCGACCGGCGCGAGCGCTACGTCGGCGTCGAAGGTGCTGCCGTCTTTGCGCCGCGCCACGATTTCGACCCGCTGCATTTGTTGCTTTATCGCCACCGTATCCAGCGCGTTCGATAGAACCTCCGCAAAGAAATAAGGCTCGACGAAGAAAGCCAGCGGCTGCCCGAACGCCTCGTCCATCTGGTAGCCGAGCAGCGCGTCGAAAGCCGGGTTGGTCTGTTCGACGGTGCCGTCGGGGCGCAGCAGGGCGATGGCGTCGCTCGTGCTGTTCAAGATCGCTTCGACGCGGTGAGCTACGCGGTTGATCTGCGCGGTGCGCTCGCCGAGCAGGTTCTTAAGCTGCTCGGCGTGGCGCTGCGATTGGGCCTCTAACTGCTTGCGCCGGGTGACGTCGGTGGCGAGACCGACGCAGCCGGTCACGCGGCCCCTTTTGTCGCGCAGCGGCTCGATGTGAATTTCGTAATACCGGTCATCGACGAACAGTTCGTATTGGGTGAGTTTGCCCTGCAAGGCTCTTTGATGGCCGGTCAAAGCCGGCTTGCTCGTCTCGCCGCCGAGGAGATCGTGCAAAGAGGTCCCGATGCACACTTCGCCGGTCAGGACCGGCGGCCGGGCGCCGATGACCTGGGTGATGCGCAGCCGGGCGTCGGTGATCCATATCGAGTAGGGGAGGCGCGGGCTGAGCACGCGGATATCGTGGGCGGAGGCTTCGCCCCGGCGGGATGACACGGCGGCGAAAAGGACGATGATAAAGAGCAAGACGCCGATGACCGCCGGGTAGATTACCCATCCTATATTATGGCTGTCGTTCAGCAGGTGGAGCAGCACGTATAAAGAGGCGACGACCATAACCAGAATGATATCTCTGACGATCCCTTTCGTTACGCGCGCTCCTTTCATCATTGTAATTACCTTTCTATGACTTCCATGCTTTGAGCAGTGCGTTTTGTGCCGAAATGGACAGCGCTATCAGTGATTGAAAACAACTCTTGTTTGCTAAATACGAATGGTGGCAACGCCAAAAAGCGAGGTAAACAATACCTCGCTTATATGATACAGGATGTGGGCAGTTGGAGGAGTTAGGCGCCGGGTGTTTGGTTAGTTAGCTTTGCAAGTACTGCAACTGGTGGCGGCGCATCCACTGCACCCGCCGCCCGTCCCGGCGATCATCCCGCCGCCGGACGAGTGCGCGGCGAACAGCGATAAGATGCGGCTCGGCGCTTGTGAGGCGCAGCTGGGGCATTCAACCGGGCCATCCGCTTCGCTCATGCGGCGGCGCTCACTGAAGACGGTCCCACACTCCGGGCAGCGATACTCATAAATTGGCATGGACTCATCCTCGATATACAATCATAACATCAAGGCAATTGTAATGCTGCCCCCGGCATGCGTCAAGCGCTGCCGGAAAAGAGCTGATTTATTCTGATGTTTCTCTAAAATAACCTCACCCCCTCTGTCCCCCTCGCCACAGCGTGATACTGTTGGCGAATGGTAGGGGCCGGTTTCAAACCGGCCCTGGGCGGGTCTCAGACCCGCCCCTACAGCCCGATTCGGCGCTGTTTTCCAATTTCGCCAACAACATCACGCTGTGGCGAGGGGAAAGCGCGCGCTGCGCGCGGGGTGAGGTAAAACAACGTTAGAACGATTCAGCCCTTCGTTGCCGGAAGCTTCTAATAGACTTCTATGTTTCTATGTTTTCGCCGTTCACCCGGTAGGATCGAATCATGTGCGGACGTTTTACCCTTTACGTTGACCTGGATGATATCCTGGCGCTGATGCCGGGGCTGGTCGTGGACCAGGCGCCGGCGCCGCGCTACAACATCGCGCCGGCGCAGATGGTGGCGACCGTCCCGAACGTCCTGGACGCCGATGGCGCGCGCCGCCTGGCTTACATGCGCTGGGGTTTGGTGCCGGCCTGGTCGAAAGATCACACCATCGGCAGCCGGCTCATCAATGCGCGCGGCGAGACGGTGCACGAGAAGCCCTCGTTTCGCGGCTCGTTCAAGTACAAGCGCTGCCTGATCTGGGCCGACGGTTTCTACGAGTGGGCCGCCGTGCCGGGCGCGAAAAGCAAGCAGCCGGTGTACATTCGCATGAAGTCCGGCGAACCGTTCGCGTTCGCGGGGCTGTGGGATACGTGGCACGACCGGGCCGGCACCGGCGACTCGCTCACGACCTGTACCATCATCACGACCACGCCTAACGCGGTCGTCGGGCCGCTGCATAACCGGATGCCGGTCATCCTGCCGCCGGCGGCCTACGACGACTGGTTGCAGCCGGGCGAGTACAACTCGGACCGGCTGCGCGCGCTGTTGGCGCCGTACCCCGCCGATAAGATGGAAGCCTACCCGGTCGCGCGCGCGGTCAACCGCCCCGGCGCGGACGACCCGTCGTTGATTGCGCCGCTTGCAGACCCGCCCACGTTGCTGTAGCGTGGTCTACCGGTTATATGTCGAGCCGAAAACCTGCGTCATCAGAGTCGCCAGCGCGCTCTGGTTGGGGATGAGCACCTGTTCGCCTTTGGGAGTCAAGTAGTCGGAGCTGTAATTGTAATCGACCACGCCGGAGCGAATATTCTCGCGCGGGATGTCCTTCAAGTACAGGGCAATTTGCAGCATGGTCATGAAATCCATCTGGGTATGCACGCCCTTGCTGATCTCGTCCCAGATGGTCGGCGCTTGGCCGAGCAGGTGCGGCCACATCCCGGCGTCGAGAATCTTATCGCGGATGGCATAGATCACCTGCTGCTGGCGGTCGGCGCGTTTGAAGTCGTTGTCGCTGTGGCGGGTGCGCGCGTACTTGAGCGCGGTCGTGCCGTCGAGGTGCTGCACGCCGGCGTCGATGTAAAAGGGATCGTAGCCGAAGTTTTGATCGGGATAGAGCGGGTCGTAGATGGCGTAAGGGATGTCCAGGGTGATGCCGCCCATTTCGTCGATGATGCGGGTGAAGGCGGTGAAATCGACGACGAGATAGTCGTGTACGCGGATGCCGAAGTTAAGCTGGACGGTTTCCATCGCCAACTGCGGCCCGTAGCCCAGGCGTTGCAGTTCGCCCAAGACCAGCGCCTCGTTGACGCGGTGGCGGTCTGCGTAGCCGGGGATGACCACGTACAGGTCGCGCGGGATGGAGAGCATACCGACCGATTGCGCCGCCGGGTCGATGCTGACCAGGATCATCGTGTCGCTGCGGTAGCCGGTGCCGGTCTCGCCGGGCCGCCGGTCGATGCCCATGACCAGGACGGTGAAGCGTTCGGTCCCGCTCCACGGCTCGATGACCGGGCCGGATGCGCTGCCCATGCCGCCGGGCGGCGGCGCGTTGAACGCCACGCTGCCGGGCGTCTGGGTGGCAGCGAGCATGGCCTGCTCGGTCGCGGTCCGGCTCTGCAAAACAAGCAGCATCGTCAGCGCGATAATCAGCATGGTGCCGATGACCGCCGCGCCGATGACGACGCCGACCCAGGTATTGGGATTGAGATACCAGGGCTTGGCGCCGGCGTCGATGTCTTGCCCTTGCCGTTGAATTCTTTCGCGCATCCCGCTTCCACCCACGATAAAATCACTGCGACTCATTGTACCCTCCGGGCAAAATCCGCACAAACCCTGACCGCACGAGGCTATTCTAACGAGTGCGGCGGCGGGCGGCTCGCCGCCTACCCTGCGCTTGCGCGCCTGAAAACCACCGCTCCAGGGAGCACGCGCCGGCATACAGAATTCGCAAAAGCCCCGAAAATTTGACAAACTCACCTCACTCAGGCTACAGTGATAGGCGAGATGTGAAACGCTGTTTCATGTTTTCGTGTTGGGTGTTAGTTCTTTTAGATAGGTGTCAGATGGCTGGACGACCTAATTACCAGATTAGATCTGTCTCGCGCGCCCTGCGGATTCTGTCGTGCTTCACTCCCACCACGCCGGAGCTTGATCTTGCGACCCTCAGCGCGCGCGTGGACCTGCCGAAAAGTACGGTTTTCCGGCTGCTCTCGGTGTTGGAATCCGAATCCTACGTCGAGCGCTGCGGCGACGGCGAGTGCTACCGTGTGGGCATCAGCGCTTTCAAAGCCGGCAGCGCGTACCTGGCCCAGCTTACCCTGGAGAAGGCCGCGCGCCCGCACATGGAGGCGCTGGTCGCGGGGCGCAATCTCTCCGCCAACCTGGGCGTCCTGAGCGAGCACGAAGTCGTTTACCTGGTCATCGTCGAGCCGGAAAGCGCGCTGCGCTTCGCTTCGACCGTCGGGCAGCGCCAGCATATCCATTGCAGCGCGCTGGGTAAAGTCTTGGTCGCCGACCTCCCGGAGGCGCGGGTGCGCGACATCCTGGCGTGGGGCGGCATGCCCGCGCGTACCCCGTACACCTTCACCGACCCCGACGCCTTCCTCGCCCACCTCGACGGCGTGTGCGCCCAAGGCTACGCCATCGACGAGCAGGAGGCCGCGCTGGGGGTCCGGTGCGTCGCCGCGCCGGTGTACGACCAGCACGGCGAGGTGATTTGCGCGCTCAGCCTCTCCGGGCCGACCAGCTTTTACCCGCCCGGCGCGATGTCGCAGGTCATTGATGCAGTGAAGGCCACCGCCCGCGCCATTTCGAAGCGCCTGGGTTACCTGCCGGGAGAAATTTCGTTACAATCAAGCCAGGCGTATACTGAGATACGCTTACTGACTTAGCCTGATGTTGAGATATGATGCGCATTCGCTCGTCAATTGGAGAAAGAAGGAGGTGAAAATCCGTTTGCATTGATAAATCACGTGATTTCAAACGTGCCGGTTTGGTCAATGATTATTTCGAGGAGAGGAACAAACAAATGAAACACATGAAGATCATCCTTGCGCTGCTGCTCGTCGTCGTGCTCGTCCCGGCTATGGGCGCGTTTGCCCAGGAGGGCAGCCAGATCACCATCGGCGTCGGCGGCATCACCGGTCGCCACTACAATCCCATCTGGATGACCAGCGGCGCACAGATGGCGTCCTTCCCGCTGATCCTGCCCGGCCTGACCTGGTTCGACGGCGAAGTGCAGCCCGTGCTCGACCTGGCCGAGAGTGTGGATATCAACGACGACGCCACAGTTTACACCTTCACGCTGCCCGCCGCGGCGACCTGGAGCGATGGCGAACCCCTCACCGCCGAAGACGTGGAATTCACCGTCCTGCTCTACCTGAACCCCATCATCCAGGCCACCAGCCCCGCCTTCAGCAAGAACCTGGACGGCGTGGTCGGCGCGACCGAGTTCAAGGCCGGCGAGACCGACACGGTGCCGGGCGTGGAAGTCGTCGATGCGCAGACCATCCGCTTCACCCTGACCGGCAGCGACTATCTGTTCTTGCGCAAGAGCTTCCTGGGCATCCTGCCCAAGCACGTGTTGGGCGATGTGCCGGTCGAAGAAATCGACACGCACGAATACCTGGACGCCCCCACCGTCACCAGCGGGCCGTACAACTTCGTCGAGTACGAACCCGACCAGTACATGCGCTTCGAGCGCCGCGCCGATTACTGGGGCGAACCGGCCCAGATCGACACCGTGATCTTCCGCATCTTCGAGGAAAGCGAAACGCTCTACGCCGCGCTTGAGGCCGGCGAGGTCGATATCGCCAGCATCGCGGCGGAAGAGGTCGAGCGCTTCGAGGCGATGGACGGCATCAGCACGATGTCTAACCCCGGCGTGGGCTACCTGGTGACCCACTTCAACATGGGCGAGGCGCTGATCGGCGCCGGCGAAGAGGTGGACTGCGCCGCTCTGAAAGCCGAAGGCAAGGTCGCCTACGAGCCGCACCCGCCGCTTGACGACATGCGCGTGCGCCAGGCGCTCGCCTATACCGTGGACATGCCCGAAGTCATCGACGTGATCGCCAGCGGTCAGGGCACGCCCATCTACTCGTCGATCTTCGGCCCAAGCTGGCTCGATAACTCCGGCCTGAACGACTACGCCTACAATCCCGACAAGGCCATCGAACTGCTCGGCGAGGCCGGCTGGACGCTGAACGACAGCGGCAGGATGGCAGACGCCGAGGGCACCCCCATGCGCGACCTGATCTACGTGGCGCAGCCCGGCCAACAGAGCTTTGATCTGGGCCTGCTGCTGCAAGACTACTTCGGCGCGGTGGGCGTGGGCCTGGAAATCCGCCTGACCACCTCCAGCAGCTTTATTCCGGTCGTGCTGGCGGAGGAATGGGACCTGGCGCGCAACGCCGGCGGCGACTTCGGCTCCGACCCCAGCGTCAGCGTCAACTACTACACCACCTGCGCCGGCTGGGCGGGCGCGCTCGGCTTCACCAGCCCCGACTTCGACGAGGCGATGACCGCCGGCAGCGCCACCAACGACCTGGCGGAGCGCGCGGCGATCTATAACACGGCCAGCGGCATCCTCAATACCGAACTGCCCAGCCTGTACTTTATGACCGCCAACGTCAACTATGCCTACAGCGACAAAGTCCAGGGCTTCGTGGGCGCCAACAACGCCAACTACATGACCTGGAATTTCGGCGAGTGGACAATTGCCGAATAGACAGCCGTCTGATCTCCTAAGAATCTCCCTGCGAGCGCCAAGCTCGCAGGGAGCAACCAACACCAACGAGGAAGTATGCTCCGTTACTTCATCCGCCGCCTAGTCACCGCCATCCCGGTCATCGTCGGTATCACCATCTTTACCTTCACACTGGCGCAGCTTGCGCCCGGCGACCCGGCGGCGGCCTACGTAGATATGGAAAGCTTCTCGGAAGAAGCGCTCAACGCCGCCCGCGAGCGCCTGGGCCTGAACGATCCGCTGCCCGTCCAGTATGTGCGCTGGCTGGGCTTGACCCTCCAGGGCGACCTGGGCCGCTCGCTCATCACGCGCAAGCCGGTCGGCGAGTTGATTACTCACCGCCTTTGGAACACGATTTCGCTCACCGCCGCCTCGTTGATCTTGAGCACGCTGGTCGGGCTGGCGGTCGGCGTGATATCGGCGGTGTACCAATACTCGACGATGGACTACTTATTTACCATCGTCTCGTTCGCCGCCGTGAGCGTGCCCGGTTTCTTTCTTGCACTGGTTTTTATTTATATCTTCGCGCTGCGTCTGAATTGGCTGCCCACCTCCGGCATGTTCGATCTGCGCCTGCCGGCAGACGCCACCACCTGGGAGCGCACCTGGGATTCGATCAAGCATTACATCATGCCGGTGATCGCGCTGAGCGCGCCGTCTGCTGCGCCGCTGGCCCGCTACGCGCGCTCGTCGATGCTGGAGGTGCTCAATCAAGACTACCTGCAAACCGCCCGCGCCAAAGGCGCCCGCGAGCGCCGGGTGATCTGGCGGCACGCCTTCCCGAACGCCCTGCTGCCGATTATCACCGTAGTCGCGCTGCGGCTGCCGTTCCTGTTCGGCGGCTCGGTCATCATCGAGCAGATTTTTCAGTGGCAGGGGCTTGGTTCGATGAGCGTGAAAGCCGTGCTCGATTCCGACTACCCGATCATCATGGCGGTGAATTTGATCTTTGCCGTGCTGGTGCTCGCCTCGAACCTGCTCGCCGACATGCTCTACGCCGTCGCCGATCCAAGAGTGCGCTATGATTGATGAGTCAACTGCGAATTGGGAAAGAAGCTTTAACCACGAATACACACCAATCGACACGAATAAAGAAAAACGTTCTCATTCGTGGTTATTGGTGATTATTTGTGGTTAACAACTAAGGACATTATGACCGACCGACCTATCGCATTAGAAGCCCAACCGGTCCAAGAACGCCCATCGCTCTGGCGGCGCTTCGCCCGCCACCGGCTCGCGGTGTTCGGCATGGTGGTGATGACGTTCATCGTGCTCATGGCGATCTTCGCGCCGCTCATCACGCAGTGGGACCCCTACACGCGCGACCGTACCGCCCGCGACGCGCCGCCTATGGCAGGTCACCCGTTCGGCACCGACCGCCTGGGCTATGACGTGTGGAGCCGGCTGGTGTATTCGTCGCGCGCATCGCTGGCGGTGGGCTTGATCGCGGTCGCCATCTATACGGCCATCGGTACGGTGGCGGGGGGCATCGCCGGCTACTACGGCGGCCTGGTCGATAACATCATCATGCGCGTCGCCGATACCATCCTTAGCTTTCCCTCGATGATTATCGTGCTCACGGTCATCGGCCTGTTCGAGGAGCGCAGCCTGTACGTCATCATGGGCGTGATGGGTTTCCTGGCGTGGCCGCGCATCGCGCGGCTGGTGCGCGGGCAGGTGCTCTCGATCAAAGAATGGGAGTTCGTGACGGCGGCGCGCGCCGTGGGCGTGGGGTCGAGCCGCATCATCTGGGTGCACATCATGCCGAATGTCACGGCGCACATTATCGTCTCGGCGACCTTCGGCATCGCCAGCGCCATCCTCACCGAGGCGAGCCTGAGCTTCCTCGGCCTGGGCGACCCCACGCTGCCGAGTTGGGGGAAGATGCTCAACGAGGCGCAGTCGCTCAACATCTTGCAGAGCAAATGGTGGCTGTGGGCGCCGCCGGGCCTGATGATTGCGCTGTGCGTGCTGGGCGTGAACTTCGTCGGCGACGGGCTGCGCGACGCGCTCGACCCGCGCATGCGGCAGGAATAAGCCCTCACTCGCACTCTCGCCCCTTCCGTGTCGGGGAGGGGCTTTTATCCCCAGAGTATCCCAACCCAATCCCAACTTATCCCAAAGATATCCCAGACTTATCCACAGTATATTCACGGTGGGCATACAAATTTGTGCTCTCTGTCCCCTCTGCTGGTAGAATCAAGACAGCCATTATCAAATTTACCTGCAAAGGGAGCGCAGCCATGCCCGGAAAGATTTATACCAACCGCCGCTATCTCGACGCCATCGCCGACCACGTGGTCGTCTTCGACGGCGCGATGGGCACTACCATACAAACCTGCAACCTCACCGCCGCCGACTTCGGCGGCGATTGGAACGCGGGAAATAATGATTACCTGGTTGTCGGTAATCCCGGTGTTATCGAAGGGATACACGCTGCGTTTCTCGCCGCCGGCGCCGAAGTCATCGAGACCGACACTTTCCGCGCCAACCGAATCACGCAGAAAGAGTATAATCTTGCCGAGAAAGTTGTAGAAATTAACAGGATTGCCGCGCAGCTTGCGCGCCGTGTCGCCGACCGCTTCGAGGCGGCGACCGGCGTCCCGCGCTTCGTGGCCGGCAGCATGGGGCCGACCGGCAAGCTTCCCTCCGCCAACGACCCCGAACTCAGCAACGTGACCTTCGACGAGCTGGCGGACGTGTTCGCAGAGCAGGCGCGCGGTTTGGTCGAGGGCGGCGCGGATTTATTACTTATCGAAACTTCGCAGGATATCTTGGAAGTACGCGCGGCAATCACAGGAATTAACTGCTATTTCGACGAAGTGCGTAAACGCATTCCTTTGCAGGTGCAGGTCACACTCGACACGACCGGGCGTATGCTGCTCGGCACCGACATCGAAGCGGTGCTCGCCACACTGGAAGCGCTGCCGGTCGATGTGATCGGCTTGAACTGTTCGACCGGCCCCGAACATATGCGCGAACCTGTCAGGTTTCTTACCACGTACAGCACCAAGCCCATCAGCATCTTACCGAACGCTGGTTTGCCGCTTAACGTGGACGGCGAAACGGTCTATCCGATGCAGCCGGAGCCGTTCGCGCGCATGATGGCCGAGTTCGTCGATTGGGGCGTGAACGTGGTCGGCGGCTGCTGCGGCGCCACGCCGGCGCATATCCGAAAGCTGGTAGAACTTACGGGCGCCGGGCGAAAATCTGAGCGAATCTTAGCGCAAAAGCCGGGCGGCGAGATCACCGTCACGCCGAAGGAAGCACGCCCGTATGAGCTTGTATCATCGGGGATGCGCGCGGTCGCGCTGATCCAGTACCCGCCGCCTACCCTAATCGGCGAGCGCGTCAACAGCCAGGGCAGCCGCAAGATCAAGGAACTGCTGCTCGCGGAAGACTACGACGGTATATTGCAAGTAGCGCGCGATCAGGTCGAAGGCGGCGCGCACATCCTTGATGTGTGCGTGGCGCTTACCGAGCGCGCCGACGAAGCCGAGCAGATGCGCAGGGTCGTCAAGATGATTAGTCTGGCGCTGCCAGCGCCGTTAATGATCGACTCGACCGAGCCGGAGGTCGTAGACGCCGCGCTGAAGACCGCGCCGGGGCGTTGTATCATCAATAGTATTAACCTGGAAAATGGGCGGGTACGCATCGACAAGGTGCTGCCTATTGCGATGGAACACGGCGCGGCGCTCGTGGCGCTGACCATCGACGAGCAGGGCATGGCGAAAACGGCGGCGCGAAAGTTGGAAATAGCTAAGCGAATCTATGAAATCTGTGTGAACGAATATGGATTGCCGCCCGGCGCGCTGATCTTCGACGCGCTCACCTTCACACTCGCCACCGGCGACCCGGAGTTCGCGCGCTCGGCAATCGAGACGATGGAGGGCATCCGGCGCATCAAGGCCGAACTGCCCGGCGCGCTGGCGAGTCTGGGCGTCAGTAATGTGAGCTTTGGACTGCGCGGCAGGTCGCGGTATGTGCTCAACAGCGTGTTTCTGTATCACTGCGTGCAGGCCGGCCTCGACATGGCGATTGTCAACCCCACGCACGTCATCCCCTACGCCGAAATCGACGCGGAGCAGCGCGCGCTCGCCGACGACCTGATCTTCGCCCGCCGCGAGGATGCACTGCCGCGCTACATCCAGTACTTTGAGGCGCGCACGCCAGATGTGGCGGAGGCGGCAGCCGCAGACCCCACCGCCGGGATGTCCGCCGAGGCGAAGATACACTGGCAGATCGTGCATCGCACGAAAGAGGGCGTCGAAGCGTTGATCGACGAGGCGCTGACGCGCAAGACACCGGTCGAGGTGATTAACACGGTGCTGCTGCCGGCGATGAAAGAGGTCGGCGATAGGTTTGGCGCGGGCGAGTTGATCCTGCCGTTTGTGCTGCAAAGCGCCGAGGTGATGAAGCGCTGCGTGGCGCACGTCGAGCAGTTCCTCGACCGGGCGGAGGGCGTGACGAAGGGAAAGGTGGTGCTGGCGACGGTCTACGGCGATGTGCACGATATCGGCAAAAATCTCGTAAAAACTATTCTCAGCAATAACGGTTACACAGTTTTTGACCTGGGTAAGCAGGCGCCCGCCAAGGCCATCATCGACAAGGCGGTCGAAGTGGGCGCGGACGCCATCGGTCTCAGCGCGCTGCTGGTCTCCACGTCGAAGCAGATGCCGCTGATCGTCAACGAACTGGCGCGGCGCAAGCTCGAATTCCCGGTGCTCATCGGCGGCGCGGCGATCAACCGGCGCTTTGGCCGGCGCATCCTGTTCTTGGAGAACACGGGCGAGCCATACGCGCCGGGCGTGTTCTACTGCAAGGATGCGTTTGAAGGACTTGAGACGGTAGAAGCGCTGCGCGATTCGCAGCGACGCGCTGCGCTGCTTGCGCGAATCGTAGAGGAGGCGCGCGCGGAGATGGGCCGGGAGCTTAAGGCGCGCCCGGCGGCGGGTGGGCGGTCGGGCGTATTGCCGGCGGCGTCTATCCCCAAGCCGCCCTTCTGGGGCGCGCGCACCGTCCGCGAAATGCCGCTCGAAGCGGTCTTTGCGCACATTCACAAGCCGGAGTTGTTCCGCCTCAGTTGGGGGGCAAAGAACACGCGCGGCGAAGCATGGGAAACGCTGGAGGCGGAATTCGAGGCGCGGTTGGCGCGTATGCAGCGCGAAGCGCGCGCGGCGGGCGATTGGCTGAATCCGCAGGCGGTGTACGGCTACTTCCCGGCGCAGTCGGACGGCGACGATCTGGTCATCTACGACCCGCAGCGCTACACCGGCGCCGGCGCGCTGATCGAAGTCGGGCGCTTTCACTTCCCGCGCCAGCCCGCCAACGAGCAGCTTTGCCTCAGCGACTACTTTGCGCCGGTCGAGAGCGGGCGCGTGGACGTTGCGCCGCTGCAAGTGGCGACGGTGGGGCAGGGCGCGACCGCGCGCTTCGATGCGCTGCACGCGGCGGACGGCTACACCGAAGCGTACTTCTTCCACGGCCTCGCGGTGCAGACCGCCGAAGCGACCGCCGAGTACCTGCATCGCCACGTGCGCCGCGAGCTTGGTCTGCCGGAGGGCCAGGGCAAGCGCTACAGTTGGGGCTACCCGGCGTGCCCGGACCTGGACGATCACCGGCTTGTGTTCGATCTGCTGCCTGCTGAAAAGGAGCTTGGTATGAGTTTGACGGCGGCGTACCAGCTTGTCCCGGAGCAGAGCACCGCCGCGATTGTCGTGCACCATCCCGACGCGAAGTACTACAGCGCCGGCGTGGACCGCACCGAGCAGCTAATCGAGGCGTCCTCGTGACAAGCGCATAAATGCCGCCGGAAAAAATATCACGCGCCGCCAATTCCCGTTATAATTCACGCAAGTGATGGTTTGTATTTGAAGTGGAACGATATGGATATCCTGACTCTCGTTCTTGGGCTTGTGGTTTTGCTCGCCATACTGGGCGTCGCTAACCTCCGCTACTCGTGGGCGCACCCGGTTACGGTGCTGATGGTGTTGGCCGTCAACGCGCTGCTCATCTTGAACGGGTTTAGCTATTTGTTAATCGCCGGTATACCCGACGAATTTCTCGCCGATATGCCGGGCGGACTCCTCGCATCCTCGGTAACCCCGGCGCAGGCCGGTAACGTGATCCTCGTCTCGCTGCTGATGGCCGGCGCGGCGTCGGTGCTGCTCGTCCCGCAGGTGCGCCGCTGGATTGCGCAGACCCAATTGCTCACACCGGCGTTCGATCCCGACTCGACCATGCACATGGTAGCGCTGGTGCTGTGCGTTTACCTGGTCGGGCAGAGCGCGCTGAGCTTTGCGCTGGTCCGCGACCTGGGCGAATTGGCGGAAGATCTGAGCGCGACGCCGGTCGTGGAGGCGGCGTTGTTGCAGGCGGCGCTGTTCTATTTCGTGGCGGCGGCGGGCGTCGGCCTGTTCTTGCGCCGGGACTGGCGCGCGGCGCTCAAACGGCTGGGGTTGGTCTGGCCGGCCTGGTGGCAGGTGCTCCTGGCGATAGGCGCAGCGGCAGGATTGCTGGTGCTGGAATTTATCGTGATTGCCGTCTGGATGGCGCTGGCCGGCGAAGCGGCGTTCCTGGAGCAGACGCAGGCGGCCGGCGTCCTGACCGACTCCATCGACAACATGGCGGTGGCCTTCTTGATGGCGTTCACCTCCTCCACCGGCGAGGAGATCGCGTTTCGCGGCGCCTTACAGCCGGTGTTGGGCGTCGGGCTGACCGCGATTATGTTCGCGGCCGGCCACATCCAGTATGCCATCAGCCCGGCGACGCTGCTGGTTCTGGTGTTGGGTGTCGTGCTGGGCGTGATCCGGGTTCGGACTAACACCACCACCGCGATCCTCACGCACTTCTTCTACAACTTCGCCCTGATGAGTCTGGCCGTGTTGACACAGCAAGCGCTGGAACTGCTCCCTGATGGCCTGCCTGAAACTTCGGCGCTGCTGCTGGGGATTCGGTAAATGGACCTCGAAGCCCGCCGCAAGCGCTTAGAGCGGCTCCGCCAGGCGGTGCCGAAGCATCTCAGCCGCTTCGAGCGCGCGCCCGGCCAGCTTGAGCCGCCCCCACCGAGTCCACCCCCTGCCCCACCCTCCACCCTGGAGGAAGCGCTGCCAAGCGGCGCGGCGATGCAAAACGATCTCGGCGTGTACTTCCTGGTCGCCGAGACGTTTGGCGCAGACCACGCGCACGGCGATGAGCTACCGGCCCGGCTGGCGGGGCGCGGGCTGGCGCGTGCGGCGGTCTTCGCGGAGGAGCCGCGTCTTGCCGGCCTGCGCGCCGAGGATTGCGTCTTTCTCGACACCGAGACGACCGGACTGGCGCAGGGCGCGGGCACGCTGGTCTTTATGGTCGGCGTGGGTTGGCTGACCGGCGCAGGCGTGGAAGTGCAGCAGTACTTTCTGCGCGACCCCGGCGAAGAGCCGGCGATGCTTGCTGCGCTCGACGCGGCCATGCAGGACAAGCGCGCGCTGGTCACCTTCAACGGGCGCGGCTTCGACGTGCCGCTGCTGCAAAACCGCTTCATCCTCAACCGGCTGCCGCCCCGCTGGACGGCCCTCCCGCACCTCGACCTGCTCGCCGTAGCGCGGCAGCTCTGGCGCGACCACCTCCCCTCGCGGCGGCTGGGCGAGCTGGAGACGCACATTCTCGGCGTGACCCGCGCCGAGACGGACATTGACTCGGCGCTCATCCCCGAAATGTACGTGAATTACCTGCGCACCGGCGCGACCGGCGACATGGCGCGCATCTTCTACCACAACCTGGTGGACGTGCTGAGCCTCGTCACGCTGCTGGCGCACACCGCGCGGATGGTGACGACGCCGGAGCAGCGGGAGCTTGCCGCCGGGGAGTGGGCCGGGATGGGCCGCGTCTACGACCGGGCCGGGCGCGCGGCGGACGCGCTCGCCGCGTGGGAGCGCGCCCTCTGCGGCGACGCCGGCGACCTCGACCCCGCGTGCGCCGCCCGGCTCTGGCGCGAGATCGGCGCGCGTCACCGCCGCGCCGGCGCGTGGGACGCAGCCTGCGCCGCCTGG
>JAFGMM010000387.1 GCA_016927535.1 Anaerolineae bacterium | reverse complement strand
CCTCTTATCCCCCTCTCCATTGGATGGAGAGGGGGAAGACGCGCGAAGCGCGGCGGGGGTGAGGTAAAAGCTTATTTTCAGAGGAGGAGCGGCGTTACGGCGATGAACTTTTCGAGAACTGGGGTTTTGGCCCTACTGCTGGCTTTATTATTGACGCCTGCGGCGGCTCTTTCTCAGGAAGATGGGCGTCTTACCTGTCCTGGGATTGTCGAGTCGGCGCTGGGTGTCATCAACCAGGCCTGCCAGCAGACCGGCGATAACCAAGCGTGCTACGGCCATATCTTGATCCAGGCTAACCCGCCGCCGGGCATCGAGAGCCTGGTCTTTGACCAAGAAGGGGACATCGCCGACCTCACCGAAGTTCGCAGTTTGCGCCTCAGCCCGATGGATGTTGAAGCCGGGCTGTGGGGCGTCTCGTTGATGCGCCTGCAAACCAACCTCGCGGCTGTCGCACGTTCAGAGAGTGTGACATTCATTGCCTTTGGCGATGTGGAGATGACGGACGCCTCGAAAGCGTCGGCGCTGCTGAATGTTAAAATTTCGGCGACCGAAGCGGTCAATGTGCGCCGCACCCCGTCGGTGGATGCCTTCATCCTGGGGACGGTACAGCCGGGGCAAACCCTGATCGCAACCGGCCGGTTGGCGGACGGCACTTGGCTGCGCGTCGTGCTGCCCGGCGCGGGAGAAACCGGCTGGGTATACCGCCCGCTGGTGACCGACACGGGCGATATTGAGACGCTGGACGTAGTAGAACCGGACGAACTGTATTATACGCCGTTCCAGGCGTTCTACTTCAGGAGCGGCGCCGGCGACGCCGCTTGTCTCCAAGCGCCGGAAAGCGGCCTGCTCATCCAGACGCCCGAAGGCGTCGGCGAGGTCCGGTTCTTAATCAACGAGGTGAGTATCCAGTTTAGCGCGGCGACGGCTTTTCTACAGGCGGCCCCCGGAGGCGCGCTGACGCTGAGCCTGCTCGATGGGGCGGCGGACGTGCAGGCGTTCGGTGCGACCCAGTCCGTCTATCCTGGGACGCAGGTCAGCATCCCGTTGGGCGGGAGCCTATCGCCGGCCGGTCTGCCCCAGCCCCCGCGCCCGTATGATAAGGGCACGCTCGACAAGCTGCCGACCGACGTACTCGGCAAACCGGTCGCTGTGCTTTTGCCGTTGACCGAAGACGAAATCCTCAAGATGCAAACCGCGCTCCCGGCTGATCTGACCAAGCTGCCCATCGCCGATGGCAGTCAGACCCTGCCGGGCTACGGCGCGGCTTCGCAAGGGAGCGACGCGACCACGCAGCAAGACGACACAGCCCTAATCTGGTCGATTTACGGTTGTCCCCAGGATGATGACACGGGAGCGCCGGCTCCTGGCGACGATCACGGTTCGCTGCCGGCTTCTCCTTCTGGCGACGGCGCCGGCTCGCCGCCGGCTTCTCCTTCTGGCGACGATCACGGCTCGCCGCCGGGCCAGGAGAAACCGAAGCCCGACAAAGGAAAGCCCGATCACCCGCCGGGATGGGATGACAATCCCGGCCTGGACAACGACATACCGCCGGGTTTGCAATAGATCATCCCTTGTAGAAGTAGCAGTCTGTCCGGTTAACCTTAACCCGCGCCGGCGTTTACTCCTGGCGTTCTCCGGGGATATAAAAACCGGTCACGACGACCCATACGTCGGCCCGGTCTTTTCCGGCGAATGAACCGGGCAGGTCGAAGCTGAATTCGTAAGACTCGCCGCCGGCGATTACCAGGTAGTTTTGGTCTTTGCCGGCTGCCTGGGCCGCGCCCGCTCCCAAAGGCACTTTCACGCCGTCGGCGATGATGTAGAATTCGTCGATAAATGAGAGTTCGCGTTTTTCCTCGGCAACTTTGAACGTGATCTTGCCATCGACGATCTTGACCGGGCCGATATGGCTGGTCTCGGTGCGTTCGTTCGCTTCGCCGCGCAAGTTCCTGAGAATCTCGGCGCTTCGTATGAAGCCGCGCCCATCGTAGACATATAACCACGGGCACGCCCAGCCGTTCGCGTCGGTCAGGATGTATTTGACCGAGCGGGTCACGCCCGCCTCAATCACCAGCGCCTCGTAGTCGGTCGATGCGCCGCCTCCCGTTATGCCCGGATACAAGGTTGTATCGTCGGAGTGCCCGGCCTCTTCTCTATCGATGGGCGCCGCGATAAAGGCGACCGCGACGTAATAGGTCCCCGGCGCAAACTGCCCTGCGAAGTAACCGCCGGGGGCTTCGTGCAGGTAATCCAAAGCCCACGCGAGCGCCGCCCGGTCCTCTTGCATCGACAGCTCGCCCGGCCCGGTGGGGAAGCGGAGGCTGGTGAAAATCTCGGCGGCGCCGGCTCGGCCGGCTTCGCTCTCAGGCACGACCAAGACGAAGTGCCTGATATTCTCGGCCTGCCTCGTGTAGCCGAAGGTCTCGCGGTACCAGACGTCGGTGTATTCGATCTCCACCTCCAGGGAACCGGCGTCGGAAACAAGCTGAGTGAGGATATTACAGGAAATCAGCGGCACAGCCGCCGCGACCAGCGCGAGCAGTCTGCATACCCGCCGGATCTGCTGGTGTGACATGCTAAACCTCCAATAGGTACTTCATGCAAAGTCGATGCCGATGCTTTGAATGTTAACTTCACCTCCGTCGCACTGCGCGCGATTGAGAATGCAAGCCCGGACTGCCACCCATTTTGCTCCCCGGCCCCGGAGATTGCAAACCGGGCGTATCGCACGCCGGGAGGCGCGGTCAGGCGCGAGTTTTTACACGCTTTTTACATTCTGTGGCAATTTGCGTTACAGTCACATCAATAATATATCTTAAACGCTGCTGTCGCGTCGGCGGGCGCACTGTACAATGAACCGACTGTATACCCGGCTTTTGCTCTCATACACGCTCATCATCCTCGTCACCCTGGCGGTGATCGGCGGCGCGTTGGTGCTATTTTTAAGAAGCGGCCCTGTGCCGGCCACGGGCGTCTACCAACGTCTGAACGACCTGGCGCGGGGAGCGGCGGCCTATTTGAACGACGGCGAGAGTGAGCGCCCGCGCAGCTTGGCGCAAATCTTGGACAATCTGCGCGAACTTTCCGAAGCGACCGAACTGCGCATCCTGGTCGCTTCGGAGGACGGCAAACGGGTCTTTTTCGATTCGTTGAATCACATCGCGTCCGGCCAGCCCCTCCCGGAATACCGCGTTGACCCCCAGCGCAGCGGCCCTAACCTGGTTCTCGGCGAGTTCACCGACCCGGAAGACCAAAGCAAATGGCTGTTCATCGCCCGGCTGCCCGGCGCGAATCTCCTGCGCCCGGAAGGCGGGCCGCGCCCGGATAGCCGCCGGTTTATCTTGCTTGCCATGCCCATGCCCGAACCCAGCCTGGGCCTTACCTTGCAGCCGTTCGGCGACGAACTGATTATGACGCTGGTCCAGGCCGGCCTGGTGGGGCTGGTGGTCGCGGTCGTCCTGGCGGCACTGATTGCGCGTTCGGTGGCGCGACCGCTCCAGCAGACCGCGCGGGCCGCCGAAGCCGTCGCCGCCGGCGACCTCAACCAGCAGGTCCCTGAAGAAGGCCCTACCGAAGTGAGGACGCTCGCGCACACTTTCAACCACATGACCCACGCGGTCCAGGCCGGCCAGCAGGCCCAGCGCGATTTTGTCGCCAATGTCAGCCACGACCTGCGCACGCCGCTGACGGCCATAAAGGGCTTCTCCCAGGCCATCCTCGACGGCGCGGCGGCTTCCCCGGACGGCGTCGCGCGCGCCGCCAGCATCATTCACGACGAGTCGGCGCGCATGGTGCGCATGGTCGAAGAACTGCTCGACCTGGCGCGGCTGGAATCGGGGCAGTTGCGGATGGAGCGCGCAGTAGTCAGCCCGGCGCGGCTCTTGCGGACGGTCGCCGACCGGTTCACGCTGCAAGCTCAGGCGCAGGAGGTAGAGCTAAAAACCGATCTGCCCGACGATCTGCCCGATATCGTCGGCGACGGCGACCGCCTGGTCCAGGTGTTCGCCAACCTGGTCGATAATGCGCTGAAGTACACGCCGGCCGGCGGGACGGTCACCTTGAGCGGCGCGGCTTCGGAGCGCGCCCAGGGCGCTAGAGGCGTGGAGTTGGCCGTCTCGGACACCGGCGCGGGCATCCCCCAAGCGGATTTGGCGCGCATCTTCGAGCGCTTCTACCAGGTCGATAAAGCCCGCGCGCGCGATGCGCGTCGCCAAGGGACCGGATTGGGGCTGGCGATCAGCAAAGAAATCGTCGCGGCGCACGGCGGCGTCATCCACGCCGAGAGTGTGACCGGGTTGGGGTCGCGGTTCGTGGTGTGGCTGCCTGTTTCCGCGTAGCGCGGGCGTTTGCCGAGGGGTGCATCCCAGATTTTTGGCGGAAAGAAAATTAGGACGCGGATAAACACGGATAAACGCGGATTCAGACTAAAAATCCGCGTCCCATTAAAAAATCTCGCCAGCAGCGCGGGATACACCCTTTGCCGAGTTTGCAATTGAACATTCGTTCTAGTATAATAGAAGGGATCGAGCACGATTGACAGTATCCCTGGCAGCAGGTACTATCACTAATGCGCCTGCATATTAAGGAGACGGAGGCATTATGTTTAACCAAATTACGCTGGTAGGCACCGTCTATAAGGACGCCGAACTGCGCTATATACCGACCGGCACTGCCGTGACCGATTTCATTATGACCGTGACCGAGCGCTGGGAGGGTGAAGACGGCGGCGCGAACGAGCGCAGCGTGCGCTTCCGCGTGACGGCGTGGGGCGGGCTGGCCGAGGACAACGCACCGTATCTCGTCGCCGGACGCCGGCTGCTGATTGTCGGCGCTTTCGAGGAACCCAGGGCGTGGATGGACGAAATGGGCGATGCACACGCTCTGATGGAAGTGCGGGCGCAGCGCATCGTGCCGGTGGGCGACGAGGCCGAAAATAATGAGTTTCAGCGGGTTGTCATCGTCGGCAACCTGGGCCGCGACCCCGAACTGCGCTATACCCCGGACGGCACCGCCGTGACCGATTTCAGCATGGCGACCAACGAAGTTTGGAGCGACCGCGAGAGCGGCGAGCGCCAGGAGCGGACGGTCTGGTTCCGCGTGACCGTGTGGCGGCGCCAGGCCGAGACCGTCTCGCAGTATCTCGCCAAAGGACGCCAGGCCTTGGTCACCGGGCGCATGGAGAATGCATCGGCGTACATCGGGCGGGGCGGCGAGGCGCGCGGCAGTCTGGAGGTCACGGCGACCCGCATCCGCTTCATCGGCGGGCGCGGCGACGCGGTGGCGGGCGGCACCGGCGCCAATGTCCCGGCGGTGTATAACGGCCCGGCTGCGGAAGACGACGACGAAATCCCGTTCTAGGGTTGGTCGAAATGGGCTTGTAGATGTGGATAGGTAACTATTCCCCTTGCTCTCTGCGTATTACGTTTTTCGTAGCTCCGACGGCTGAAGCCGTCGGCTATCGTCACCAACCGCGGCGTTTTGCGTGGATTGGCCCACGAGGTGAATAGTTACTGTGGATGGAAGCTCTCCGAAAGTTCGATGCTCTCGGAGAGCTTTTTGGGCCTGAGAGCAGGTCGGCGGCTTACTCAGGATGATATACTGCGTGCGACATGTCGCCGACAAACTGCGGCAATTCGCCGTGACCGAGCATCTGCCGGATGGCATGCGCTTCGCCGATGTGGAACCAGTAATGGTAGATATTCCTCAAGAGCCGCGTGCCGGCGTTTTCGGGGTGCGGCTCGCCCCGATGCTTTAGGTGAGTTTGCAGCAGTTCGGGCGTCAGGGTGTCGAGATAGGTATCGGCGGCGGCGGTGATCTCGCGCCACAGCTTCCACATTTCGTCGAGCGGCGGTGTGCTGGGCGGGCGCCCATACCCGACGCGCTCGTACAGGCCGGGCGCGATGCTTCGCCCCTGCGCCGATTCCACCCAGAAATACTGTTCCTGGGTTGCCAGGTGGCCGACGATCCAACTGATGCAGTTCATCGGTTCGATGCGGCGGCGCGCGTCTTCGTCCGATACTCCCTCCAGGCAGCGCATCAATTGGCTGCGCGTGAAGCGCAGTTGGGTGACTAACAGATGTGGCATGTTGCCTCCATGTTCCGTTCTATGTGCTGTGCTGCGAATCCGAGCCGGAAAAGCTGCGCGGGCTGCGATGCATCCGCACCCCAGCCCGCGCATCGACGGGAGCCGTGTCCGGTCGGACCGGCTCCTTGTCAGTTAACGGTTATTCGAATTCGGCTACGGCTTCGTCGGCGGCTTCCTGAAGCCACGTGACGACTTCCTCGACGTTCTCGCCCTGCACCACACGCGCGCTCGCTTGGTCCATCAGGTCGCGTACTTCGGTGTAGCTGATGAGCTGCGGCTCGTACATGTGGTTGACGATGCCGAGAATCTCATACGCCTGGGCGTAGTGCGGGTTTGCTTCCATATAGGCTTGGAAGACCGGTTCGTCAACCGTCGAGGCGCGGGTGGGGAAGTAGCCGCTGATCTCGACCCATTCGGCCTGGAGCGCGGGGCCGGTGAACCACTTGAGGAACAGCCAGGCGGCAAGCTGCTGTTCGGGGGTGGTCTTGGGGATCGTGATGCTGCCGCCGTAGACGTTCACTACCGGGTCAACGCCTTCGCCGGTCGGGAAGGCCGCCACGCCCCAGTTGAAGGCGCCTTTTTCGCCCTCATTAACCGCCGACTCGTAGAAGGGGATGCCGGAGGAACTGCCCATCGTAAAGAGCACTCTCTGGTTGGCGAAGTCGGCCTGGTCGCCGTAGCGCTCGCTGGGGGTGTAGGCGCAGCCATCGTTCACCAGGTCTTGCAGCCATTGCAGCGCGGCGATCATTTCGGGCGCGTTGAGGTTATAGCCGAGGCCGTCCTCGGTCCCGATGTCGCCGCCCCGGCTGAAGACCATCCCCGCCAGGTTGGAGGCGCTGTCATAGAAGGCGTAGCCCCCTGTGCCGGCGTCCGCATCGGTGGCGGCGCAAGCCATCTCGCTGAACGTGTTCCAGTCTGTGGGCGGGCCGTCGTAGCCCAGTTTCTCCAGCCAATCCATGTTGTAGTACAGGACGGTCATCGAGCGGTTGGGCGGGAAGCCGAGCCGCTGGTTGTCATAGGCCGGGTGAACGTCCTGCTTCCAGAAGACCGGGTAGTAGTCGGCGATTTCTTCCTCGGTCAGGCCCCACTTGGCGCTGTTGATGTAGTCGTCGATGTTGACCAGCGCGTTGGCCTGTTGGTAGAAGGCTTGGTCGTTCTGGTAGCTGACCACGAGGGCGGGCGTGTCGCCGCTCTGGATGGCCGCGTTCATCTTGTCGCGGATGTCGTCGTAGCTGCCCTGGTACAGCGCCTCGACGGTGATGCCCCACTCGTTTTCGGCGTTGAACTGCGCGATCTTTTCCTGAATCCATTCTTCGCGGTGCTGGCTGTGGTTGTGCCACCATACGATCGTGGCGCCGGTCGGGTCAACATCTTCGATGCTTTCCTGCGCCCCGGCGATGCCGGAGGTGGAAAGGACCAACATGACCAGCATGAACAGGTAAAACCATTTGCGTGACATTATCGTTTCTCCTCCTAATAGAGATAGCTAAATGTGACGAACGCTTGGTTAGATGGTAAGGGCTTGCCAGTTCGCTGCCCATTTTAACGCTTTTTGTTTTAAATGTAATGGGTTTTATCCTTCACACCTCCTTAAAGTAAAGAAAAGAAGCAGAATCCTGGCTAACGCCGCCGCCGGCCGTCAAGGTTAACCCTTCAGACCGGTCGTTGCGATGCCTTCGGTGAACTGTTTCTGGGTAAAGAAGTAGAGAACCAGGATCGGGATGATGGTGATGACCGAGCCGGCCATTTGCAGGTGCATGTCGGGGCCGGCTTCGGTGACGAACTTCGACAGCCCATACGAAACCGGGCGCCACCGCTCGGTGTTGGTGACGATGAGCGGCCACGACAGCGCGTTCCACGAGCCGATGAACGCGAAGAGCACGACCGTCGTCAGCGCGGCTTTCGAGATGGGCACGACGATCTGGACCAGGAAGCGCAGATGCCCGGCGCCGTCGATGCGCGCCGCATCCCACAGTTCGTCGGGAATCTGGGCGAAGAACTGGCGCAGCATAAAGATGCTGAACGCGCTCGCCATAAAGGGGATGGTCAGCGCCGGCCAGTTGTCGATCCACGTCAGCGGGCCGATGGGCTGCGCCGGGTCGAGCGGGGCGAGCCACAGCGAATTCAGGACATTATTGATTTGTGCGACCGTTTCGGGCGCGATGCCCTGGTTGAGCGGGCGCAGCCAGCTTTCGGTGACGGTTTCGGAGATGCGCCCCAGCCACGTGACGGTCAGAAAGTTGGGGATGAGAGTCACCGCTTCCGGGATCATCATGGTCGAGAGGAAGAGCGCAAACAGGAAGTTGCGCCCGTAGAAGTTCATCCGTGCGAAGGCATAAGCGGCGGGTGTGCAGAAGAGCACGGTGCCGGAGACGCTGATAAGGGCGATGACGGCGCTGCTGCGCACGTAGTTAGCGAAGTTGGATTGTTCCCAGGCATCGGCGTAGTTCTGCCATTGGACTTCTTTGGGAAAGGTCTGGCCGCTGAGCGCTTCGCCCTGGGTCATCACCGAGGTGCTGACCATCCACAGGAACGGCGCGACGGCGATGAAGACCCCGAATCCGAGCACAACGTAAATCAACAGGTGGGTGATTTTGACCTGTCGAAGCGGCCGGCCGCCTTCGACCGCAGTTGCTTGCGCAGTGTTGCTTAGGGTTGGAGCGTGCTCAGCCATAGAATACCCTCTTGCTTGCGATGCGGTTTTGCACGAAAGTCAGCGATAGGATGACGCCGAACAGGACGAACGCCATCGCCGAAGCGTAGCCCAGGCGCGAATTGCGGAAGAACTCCAGGAAGATGACGACGCTCACGGTGTCGGTGGTGCCGAGCGCGCCGGTGTCGCGCAGCACCCAGATGTGGTTGAAGGCTTTGAAGGTGCCGATGATGGCGATCAACGAGAGGAAGAAGGTTGTCGGCGAGAGCAGCGGCAGGGTGATGTGGCGGAAGACCGCCCACCGGCCCGCGCCGTCCACTTCGGCGGCCTCGTACAGGTCGCCGGGGATGGCGCCCAGCCCCGCCAGGAAGACCACCGTGTCGTACCCGATGAAGGTCCAAATGCTGTAAATGATGATGACCATCAGCGCCAGGCTCGGCCCGGCCAGCCACTCCGGGATGGCGACGCCGGCGCCGGTGCCGAGCATTTCAATGACGCCCCTCGGCTCCTGGATCCACTTCTGCGGTTCCATGCCGAATGTCGTAATCAACCGGTTCATGACCCCGCTGGGCCGGTTGGTGAACAGGATGCGGAACACCGCCGCCGACGCCACCGCCGGGGTGATGTAGGGCAGGAAGTAGATGACCCGGAAGAATGCTTTACCTCTGATGTTTTGGAAGAGCAGGTAAGCCAGGAACAGCGAGATCGCCAGTTGGATGGGGACCGTGCCGACCGAGTAGAAGACGGTCACCACGAAGCCCTGGAACAGGTCTTTGTCGCCTTCAGCGATCACGCCCGGCAGCTCGCCGATCAAAATCCACCCGCCCGCCATCAAGAGGGCCGCCGCCATGATGATAAGCGCGGTGCGCGCGTTCGAGCTTTGCCCGCCGACTCGCTTCCACACCAGCCACGCCAGGCCCATCAGCACGACCCCGGCGCTGATGGCGACGATCTGTGACCACAGGGGCGGCTCTTCGCCGCCGGCCAGCGCTTCGGCGTAGGCGCGCTCCAGTTCGATATAGGTGAAGCTGAGGACGAGGACGGCGACCAGGATGGCGCTGACGGCCAGCGACAGGTTGACGTAGTACTCGCCGGCGTGCGCGGACGGCCTCCGGCGGGATATGAACCCGGCCAGTCCCAGCCCTACCACCAGCGTCACGAGGGATATCCCTATCGCCTGCGACACTTCAGGCATCTGGAAGGATTCGCCCAGCAGTTGCATAAATAGTTCTGGGGTGCGCTGCTGGCCTTGCATCTTGTTGGGGACGTCGAGTATTTCGGGCAGCCAGAGCACGGTAAAGCGCACGAACAGGTATGCGCCGGCCGCCGTCACCACTGCCGGGATCAGCCAGATGCCCAGGTCGAGCAGGGAGTGGGCGCGTTCTTGTGCGCCGCGCAGCGTCCGGCGCAGGGTGACTACTGCCACGACTGCCGCGCCGATCCCTAACCAGAACCCGCCGACGTAGGCCAGTACGTCGATGGCCTTGCTGTAATTTTCTAGTCCCAGGAATCCCCCCTGTACCAGCCGCCATTTGTGCAGGCTGACGTAGAGGGCAAACCCGACCGGAAAAATGCCGAACACGAAGATAATGAGCGATGCGGGGAGTAAGAAAAGATAGGCGGTCAAGTTCTCTTGGATAATGCGTCCCTGGCGGCTTGCGAACAAGCCTCTGGGTTCGGCGGAGGGAGGAATAGAAGCTGAAGCTGTGCTCATGCGGCACTCTCCTGCTGGGAACCTCGAACCGGGTTAAATGCTGTCTACCGTGCTCTCCACAAGAGATTGTATCGTAATGGCGGGATGTGACAAGTGCTTTTGCGGATCGCCGGGTATAGAGTTTAAAGGAGGTGTTTTAAGCCGGTTTAAACCGGGCGCTTTAGCTTTATGGGAGCAGTTCTACCAGGATCAATTTGGCGATCTTGTGACCGATGATGCACTCCTCGCGGCCGATGAGCACCCGGACCGGCCCGTCGAGCGGATCGTGGGCGACCACTTGAACGTGAGTCTCCAGGTCGAACCCGCGCTCCAGAATATGGCGGAGCAGCGCGGCCTCGTTGGTGCCGTAGCGCGCCACGGTCGCCGGCGTGTTGAGCGGGATATCGGCGAGCGGCTTGAGGTCGCGGCGTTGGATGCTCCCGTCGGCGGAAGGGATAGGATCGCCGTGCGGGTCGAAATCCGGGTCGCCGAGTTTGTGGGCGATGGCTTCGACGAAACGGTCGGACGCCGTGTGCTCCATGCGTTCGGCTTCTTCGTGCACTTCGTAAGGCTCGTAGCCCAGTTCCTCGACCAGGTATGACTCGATCAGGCGGTGCCGCCGGATGATTTTAATCGCTTCCTGCTTGCCGAGCGGGGTGAGCAGAGTCCCTTTGTGCCTGCGGTAGTCCACCAGGCCGGCCTTGCCCAAGCGCTGCGCCATATCGGTGACCGAGGGAGCGGAGATGTGCAGCACCTCGGCGAGCGCGCTGGTGGATACGCGCCGGGGCTTCGGCTCGTGCGAAGCGAGGTCCTGTTGGAGATGGTAGACCGCTTTTAGGAAGTTCTGGGCCGATTCCGATTCCTCGACGAGCTTTCTTGCTGCTTCCGATTGGTCGCTCACTTTTTCGTATACTCCCAGACCCTACCGTTGAGTGCATATGAACTCTATTGCAAGAGGTGGTTTGTGTCAAGGCGGATCGCTCCGGTCAGATCGTTGATATAGACCTTCAGAAAATGTTTTAGACTCACCTCACCCCCCAGCCCCCTCTCCACCATGTGGAGAGGGGGAGAACCCCCCAGATGT
>JAFGMM010000386.1 GCA_016927535.1 Anaerolineae bacterium | reverse complement strand
GGGGTTTGGGGAGAGGGGGAGCAGATGTACAAACGGTCAAAATCCTTAAGTTGATGCATATGGGGCGGGTTTCAAACCCGCCCCTACATATGGCGGCGTGTGCATCTGCCAACCCTGTATATGGGTACAAATCCGCGCAAGAAACCATCACCACGGTATTCTGTAGCGCTACCTGACCAACACGGAGCATGCTAAATTGCGCAAACTTTTATTGGGTTTCTCACTTTATTTTTCCCTGCTTTCGTTTTATAGTCTGCTCGACAACTTTTTACATCCAGATAATTGCCATAATGGGCCTCTCAATGGAAGAAAACAAAGGATGGATCGGCAAGATCCTCGTCGTTGATTTGACGGCCGGCGCCATCGAACCCCAGCCGCTCGACAGGGATATCGCGCGGCAGTTCATCGGCGGGCGCGGCCTGGGCGCGCGCATGCTCTGGGACATGGTCGGCCCGGACGTAGACCCGCTTTCTCCTGATAACGTGCTCATCTATGCCACCGGCCCGATGACGGCGAGCGGCTACCAGACCAGCAACCGCTTCTCGATCAGCACCAAGTCGCCGCAGACCGGCACCGTGCTCGATGCCAACTCCGGCGGTTGGTGGGGGATGCGGCTCAAGCGCACCGGCTACGATGCGCTGGTGGTCAAGGGCCGGGCTGCGCAGCCGGTTTATCTCGAAATCACCGAGGAGGGCGCTGCTATCAAAGATGCTGCGCACCTGTGGGGCAAGACGGTCTTTGAGACGACCGAGGCGCTGGGCCAGGATCAGAACCGGCGCAATGTGCTTTGTATCGGCCCGGCGGGCGAAAACCAGGTGCTTTTGGCCGCCATCATGAACGACGGCACCCGCGCAGCGGCGCGCGGCGCGCCCGGCGCGGTGATGGGCAGCAAGAATCTGAAGGCCATCGTGTGCGAAGGGTCGCACCGCGTCAACTTTGCCGATCAGGAGCGCTTCCGCTTCGTGCAGTACGAATCGACCAAGATGCTGAAAGCCAGCCCGGTCACTTCGCAGGCTTTCCCCGAATTCGGCACCGCTTTCTTGATGAACCTGCTCAACAACATCGGCTCGTTGCCGGCCTACAACTACCGCCGGTCACACTTCGACGGCGCGGAGGCGATCAGCGGCGAGACCCTGACCGAGAAGTACCTGGTCAAGAATTCGGCGTGCTGGGCCTGTCCCATCGCCTGCACGCGCCAGACCCGGACCGCGAAGAAAGAAGGCGAAGGCCCGGAGTTCGAGACGCTGTGGGCGTTCGGCGCAGCGTGCGGCGTGGACAACATGGAGCAGGTCATCGAGGCGAACTATCTCTGCAACGACTTGGGCATGGATACGATTTCCGCCGGTTCGACCATCGGCTGCGCGATGGAGTTGAGCGAGCTGGGACTGCTCAAAAGCGAACTGCGCTTTGGGCGCGGCGATTTGTTCGAGCAAACGCTGCTCGACATGGCGTACCGGCGCGGCGTCGGCGACGAGTTGGCGATGGGCAGCGCGCGTCTGGCGGCGAAGTACGGTCGCCCCGACCTTTCGATGAGCGTCAAGAAGCTGGAGATGCCGGCCTACGACCCACGCGGTATGCAGGGCCAAGGGTTGCTCTACGCGACCGGCAACCGGGGCGCGTGCCACATGCGCGGCAACATGCTCGGCCCGGAGGTGCTGGGTCTGCCCAAGATGATCGACCGGCTGCAAGTGCAGGGCAAGAGCGTTTACGTCAAGCTCCACCAGGACACCAGTGCAATTGTAGACTCGTTGGTGGTGTGCAGGTTCGTCAATCTCGTGGTCGCCGACGAGTACCTAGCGCGCGCGTTGAGTTCGCTCACCGGCGTCGAGTACCCGACCGGCGAGCTAATCCGCACCGGCGAGCGCATTTACAACCTGGAGCGGCTGTATAACCTCCGCGAGGGCTTCACGTGCGCGGACGATACCCTGCCGCCGCGCCTGCTCAACGAGCCGGGCACCGGCAACAGCGGCGGTGAAGTGAGCCACCTGCCGGATATGCTGGACGAGTATTATCGCGCGCGCGGCTGGGATAAGGATGGCATCCCGACGCCCGCCAAGCTCGAAGAACTGGGCCTGACCGAACTGAGTATCGCGTGACGGGGCGCGGCGCGCAAGGGAGGGGGTAAAGTGGCGATTGATCGACGTGTTTACGAAATGTTCCGCGACATCGGTCGTGATATGTACGTGCATAACTTGATTTCTTCGCACGGCGGCAATATCAGCATCCGGGTGGGCGACCGCATGATTATCAAGCGGCGCGGTGCGATGCTGGGCCGCCTGAAGCCTGAAGACTTGGTTGAAACCGGCCTGACGACTAAAGACAGCGGGATCGCCATCGCCTCCACCGAGTCGATTGTGCACCGCGCGATCTATAAGGCCACGCCGGCGCTGGCGGTGGTGCACTCGCACGCGCGGTACGCGGTGGCCTATTCGCTCTCGCGCGACGAGATCATGCCGGTTGATAACGAAGGCTCGTATTTTCTGAAGAAGGTCCCGGTGGTCGAGGAGGAGTTCGCCTCCGGCTCGCCGCAGATGGCCGAGACGGTCGCCAACGCGCTGAAGTCCTATAAGGTCATCGTTTTGCGCGGGCACGGCACCTTTGCCATCGGGCAGACGCTCGATGAGGCGTTCCAGTGGACCGACGCCGTGGAGGAGGCGTGCCAGATCATGCTGTTCGTCCGGATCATTAACGAGCCGTTCATCGAATACCGCAAGCGAAGCGACGAGTACAAGGCGTGGTGAAGGGCGATGGCGACGATCAAACTGTACGGCGCGTTTCGCCGCCACGTCGATAAGGGCGCGTGGCAGGTTGAGATTGCCGCGCCGACCGTCGGTGAGGCGTTGCGCATCCTGACGGCGGATAACCCGGCGCTGCGCGAAGCGATCTTTGCGCCGGCCGGCGGCGACGCGGCGGCAAACTGCACGGCGCTGCGGCTTCATGTGCGCGTAATCGTCAACGGGCGCGATACGGCGCTCGGCGATTGCCTCGATACGCCGGTTAAGGCCGGCGATGATGTCGGTGTGTTCTCGCCTATCGCGGGCGGGTAAGCTGCGATGACACGAACCAGAAAGCCAGAAACCCAAAAAGGAGGACTATCGTTATGCCGCAATTTCTCGCATTCGATTTAGGCGCATCGAGCGGGCGCGCGGTGCTGGGCACACTCACCGCCGGCAGCCTGGACCTGCAAGAGGTGCATCGCTTTGACAACGGCCCGGTTGCTGCGCGCGATACCCTCTACACCGATATCCTGCGCCTCTGGACCGAGGTCATGGAGGGCCTGCGCGCGGTTGAGAGCGATGCACTCGACGGGATCGGGGTGGATACCTGGGGCGTGGATTTTGGCCTGCTGGACGAGCGCGGCGCGTTGCTCGGTAACCCGGTGCACTACCGCGACGCGCGCACCGACGGCATGATGGAGCGCGCGTTCCAGAGGGTCGCGCGCCGCGACATCTTCGAGCATACCGGCATCCAGTTCATGCAGTTGAACAGTGTGTTTCAGCTTTATTCGATGGTGGTGAACGACGACCCGGCGCTCAGGCTTGCCGACCGGCTGCTGTTCACCCCGGATTTGCTGAACTACTGGCTTACCGGCAGGGCCGTGAACGAGTTCAGCATTGCCAGCACCAGCCAGTGCTACAACATGCGCGCCCGCGCGTGGGCGGCGGAGATGCTCGAAGCGCTCGATATCCCTATGCATATCTTCGGCGAGGTGGTGCCGACCGGCGCCGTGCTCGGCCCGCTCGATGCCGACGTGCCGCGCTTCAAGGGCCGGGTCCCGGTGATCGCCTCCGCCAGCCACGACACCGCCGCAGCGGTCGCCGCCGTGCCCGCCACGGGCGAGGATTTCGTGTACATCAGTTCGGGCACGTGGTCGCTGATGGGCGCGGAGGTGAGGGAGCCGGTCGTGACCGACCGGTGCCTTGAATATAACTTCACCAACGAGGGCGGGGTGAACAATTCGATCCGGCTGCTGAAGAACATTGCCGGGTTGTGGCTGGTGCAGGAGTGCCGGCGCGTGTGGGCCGAGGCCGGCACCGAGTACAGCTATGCCGAACTGACCGAGATGGCGTCGGGCGCGCCGGCGTTCGGGCCGGTGGTTGATCCCGACAGCGCCGATTTCTTTGCGCCCGGCGATATGCCAGCGCGCATCCGCGCCTTCTGCGCGCGCACCGGCCAGCCCGAACCGGCGGACGAGGGCGCGGTTGTGCGCTGCGCGCTGGAGAGCTTGGCGCTCAAGTACCGCCGCACGCTGGAGAACCTGGAAGCGCTGCTAGGCCGCACGATGGGCGTGATTCACATCATCGGCGGCGGCTCGAAGAACGCGCTGCTGTGCCGGCTCACGGCGGACGCGACCGGGCGCCGAGTCGTCGCCGGGCCGGACGAAGCGACTGCCATCGGTAACATCATCGTGCAGGCGATGGCGACCGGATGCCTGGAGTCGCTGGCGGCGGGGCGCGAACTGGTGAGCCTGGCGTGTGATCTGCGAACCTACGAGCCGGACCCGGCGACGGCCGGCGCGTGGGATGGGGCGTACAGGCGATTTGGGGACGTTTTGGGAGTGTAGAGGTTTTTTAACCACGAATGGACACGAATGGACACGAATGGACACGAATAGGGAGGCGGGTTTCAAACCTGCCCCATGCACATCAACTTAAGCGCCTGCTTCCCCTCACCCCCGTCCCCTCTCCCTCAAGGGGCGAGGGGAGTCAGATGCGCGCTAACCCAAAATGCCACAAAAAGCAGCAACTCCAT
>JAFGMM010000385.1 GCA_016927535.1 Anaerolineae bacterium | reverse complement strand
ATGGAGTTGCTGCTTTTTGTGGCATTTTGGGTTAGCGCGCATCTGACTCCCCTCGCCCCTTGAGGGAGAGGGGTCGGGGGAGAGGGGAAAAAAGCGCTTAAGTTGATGCATATGGGGGCGCGGTATGCCGTGCCCCTACCTACAATCAAGCAATCCTAAAAAAGGTAGCCTACCATGCGTTCCGGTCCACAAAGTCGATGGTACGTCCCGTATCTTTTCCTGCTGCCCGGCCTGGCACTCTACATCCTATGGATGATTTATCCCCTAATATACGAGTTTTACATCAGCTTCTTCGACTGGAAGCTGATGCCGGGACAGGTGAGCACGTTCGTCGGCCTGGAGAACTACCGGGCCATACTTGAAGACAAAGTCTTCTGGCTGGCGCTGGGCAACACGGTAAATTACGCCATCATCACGGTCGCCGGCCAGATGATCCTGGGGCTGACGGTGGCGATCCTGGTCCACCGGGTCACCGTCGCCAAGCGAATCTTCCGCGCCATCTACTACCTCCCGGTCGTAACCTCCTGGGTGGTGGTGGCGTTCCTCTTTCTATACCTGTTCAGCGCGCATCCCGGCGGATTAATTAACTATATCCTTGTCTCGCTGGGTGTGCTGACCGAGCCGGTCGCCTGGCTGAGCGAAACCAACACCGCATGGATTGCCGTCTACGCTTTGGGCATCTGGAAGGGCATCGGCTGGTCGATGGTTATCTTCCTGGCGGCCCTGCAAGGCATCCCTGACAATCTGTACGAGGCGGCGTCCATTGACGGCGCCGGCCAGTGGAAACAGCTTTTGACCATCACACTGCCGCTCATCCGGCCTACCACGCTGTTTGTGCTGGTGATGCTCGTCATCGGCGGGTTCAATGTGTTTGTTTCGGTCTTTCTCATCACCGGCGGCGGCCCACTTCACCGCACCGAAGTCGTGTTGAGCTATATGTATGACCGCGCGTTCGACCGGCTGTTGTTCGGCTATGGTGCAGCGCTCAGCTACATCCTGGCGGCCATCATCGTCACCGTCAACCTTGTACAGATGCGCCTGTTCCGCCGGCCCCAGGTCGAATACTAAGGATAGACGACTATGATCGCCTTCAGCAGACGTTCACACTTTTTATTCGATATGGCTATTTTCGGCGTGTTGTGCGCCGGCGCGGCGCTGGCGATGGCCCCCATGCTTTATATGGTCGGCACGGCCTTCAAGCCCAACGCCTACATGCCGGAATTCCCGCCGCAGTTTGTCCCCGCCGAGCCGACCCTGGACAACTTTACCACCGCGTTTAGCAGCCGTAACTTTGCCCATGCGCTCTTGAACAGCGCCGGCGTCGCCATTGTAACGGCGGCGCTGGTTACTGCGCTCTCGGCTATGATGGCTTACGCCTTTGCGCGCTTTGAGTTTCGCGGCAAACACCTGTTGTTTTATGTCATGCTGGTGATGATGATGGTGCCTGCGATGATGTTCATCATCCCTCAATTCATCGTCGCCAGCGCGCTGGACCTGATTAACAACCTGCCCGGCCTGGTGCTGGTCTATACCGCCGGCCCGCTGGCGTTCAATACATTTCTCCTGCGCGGTTTCTTCGAGAGCCTGCCGCGCGAGTTGGAGGAATCCGCCCTGATGGACGGCGCGAATCACCTGACTATCTTCCTGCGCATCTTGATACCGCTTTCTACCCCCGCGCTCAGCACGGTGGCCGTGTTCAGCTTTCTGGGCGCGTGGGATGAATACATCTGGGCGCTCACGGTGCTGACCGACGCCGAGAAGCGCACCCTGCCCATCGCCATCGCCAACTTTCGCGGCGTACACGCCACCGATTGGGGGCTTATCTTCGCCGCCTCGCTGGTCTCGGTGGTGCCGACCGTGATGCTGTTTATCTTCTTCCAGCGCTACTTCGTGCAGGGGCTTACCGCAGGAGCAATCAAAGGGTGAACAAAAACCGACTTTCTCTGACCGTACTGCTGCTGATCTGGCTATTGACTTCAAACGGAGGCTTATCTGTGGCAAGTGATGTTATGATTGATGTTGCTCCCGACAAAGCATACTACCGGCCCGGCGAAACCGTCACGCTGTACGTTACGGCGACCGGCAGCGCGGCGGCGCGCATCGAGGCGACCATCGTACACCTCACCGAAACCCTCGCCGTCCTCGGCGCCGACCTGGCCGGCGGCGCGGCCCGGCTGAGTTGGACTCCGCCGGCAGCCGCGCCCAGGGGCTACGGCGCTGAGGTGCGGCTGCTCGGCGCCGACGGCGCGGCGCTGGCGACGGCTTCGACCGCGTTCGATGTACTCGAACACTGGATACAAGCGCCGCGCTACGGGTTCTTGAGCGAGTTCGCGCCGGATCGCGCAGACATAGAAGAAACAATGGCCTGGGCTGCCCGCTACCATATCAACGGCTTACAATTTTACGACTGGCAGTACCGCCACGAGGCCCTTCTGCCCCCAGAAGACCCTTACACCGATCTGCTGGGCCGGCGCCTGTCGCTGCAAACCGTCACCCGCTTGATCGGCGCCGCGCACGCTCGGCACATCGCCGCCATGCCTTATACCGCGATCTACGGCGCGTCGGCGGCGTTCTACGCCCAGCATCCCGACTGGGCTTTGTTCGAGTGGCCCGACCACCCGTACAAGTTCGGCGATGACTTTCTTTACATTATGGACCCCACGCCGGGGTCACCGTGGGCCGGCCACCTGTTGGGCGAGTTCGGGCGGGTGTTGGAAGAGACCGCGTTCGACGGCATCCACCTGGACCAATACGGCGCGCCCAAGGTCGGGCGCAACGCCGCCGGGGAGCGCATCGACCTGGCGGAGGTGTTCCCGGCGTTCATCGACCGGGCCGCCGAAGTGGTGCATAGGCATCGCGGCGATGACGGCGCGATGATCTTCAACGCCGTCGGAAACTGGCCGGTCGAGACGGTCGCACCGGCCGGCCAGGATGCGGTTTACATCGAAGTCTGGGAGCCTTACAGCTATTTCTTAGATTTCCACCGCCTCGTGGCCGAAGCACAGCAGCTTGGCGGCGGCAAGCCCGTCATCATCGCCGCTTATATCCATCCCGATCAGACGCCCAATGTGCGCCTGGCCGACGCGCTCATCTTTGCCAGCGGCGGTTATCACCTGGAGCTAGGCGAACCGGGAGCGATGCTCACCGACCCGTACTTCCCTAAGTTCGGCCAGATGGACTCAGCTACGCAGACATTGATGAAGCGCTATTATGATTTCCAGGTGCGTTACGAAGAAGTCCTGGCGCTGGATACAAGCGACGCCGCCGCCCGCGCCGCCGACCTGATCCTCGACGGCATCGAGACCGGCGGCCGGCGCTCACGCGACCGGGTGGTGGTCGTTGCGCGCGCCGGCGACGGGTTCGAGACGTTCAGCCTGGTTAACCTGATGGGGTTAGAAAACGGCAGGTGGCAGACTGCGCTGCCCGCCGGCCCGGCTCCTCTGGACGATCTGACCGTGCGCATTCGCGCCGAGAAGCCGGTGAAACGCATCTGGTGGGCTTCGCCGGACGGCGACGACCTGGGCGTACATCCCTTGAGCTTTACGGCGGACGGCGACCAGATCAGCTTTGTGCTGCCGCGCCTCGAATACTGGGACATGATCGTGCTGGAGTACAGCCCGTGAACACCTCACCTGCACTTTACCGGCGCAGCTTACGAGTTCTTCTGGAAAACCAGCAGCCCGGCGGCGCGTACCTGGCCTGTCCCAATATGCCCGATTACCGGTTCTCCTGGTTCCGCGACGGGGCCTACATCGCATATGCGCTGACGCTGGACGGTGCGGATGTCGGCGCGCAGCACAGCGGCGTCATGGATGCGCAGTGGGCCAGCGCCGGGCGTTTTCATAACTGGTGCGCAGATGTCGTCAACCGGCGCGCCGACGCGGTCGCGCGTAGCATCGAGCGGGCAAAGGCCGGCGCGCCGCCCATCTTCGAGGATACGCTCAATACCCGCTACCTGGCCGACGGCCAGGCCGGGCCGGCCGGCTGGCCGGAGTTTCAGCTTGACGGGCCGGGGACCTGGTTGTGGTCGCTGTGGCAGTATGTGACCTGCACCCGCCTGCGCCCGCTCCCGGCGGCCTGGGCGCAGGCTGCCGACCTCGTGGCCCGCTATCTGGCGGCGCTCTGGCAAACGCCGTGCTACGACTGCTGGGAAGAGCGCGGTGACGCCGTTCACATTAGCACGCTGGGCGCGATCTATGCCGGGCTTGCCGCTGCAGAGCACCTGCTGGGCGTCGATTTCGGTCAAACCCGGCAGGCGATCCGTGCCTTCGTCCTGGACCGGGGATTGACTCCTCATGGTGAGCTGGCAAAGTCGGTGGGGCTAGACATGGTTGACGCCAACCTCATCAGCGTGTCCGTCCCGCATGCGCTGCTGCCTCCCGACGACCCGATCATGCGCAAGACCATTGCGCGCATCGAGCACGATCTGCACGCGCCGGGCAGCGGCGTTTATCGTCACCTGGAAGACACCTATTACGGCGGCGGTCCCTGGGTGCTGCTGGCTCTATGGTTAGCATGGTACTATTTCGAGCTTGGCGATGCAGCGCGCGCAAGCGCTCTAACCAAGTGGGCCGAAGCGCAGGCTAATGCGACGGGCAATCTACCCGAACAGGTCAACGACCGGCTGTTGGCGCCGGCCTTCTATGCGGGATGGGTTGCGCAAAGGGGACCCATCGCCAGTCCGCTCCTGTGGTCGCATGCAAAATATCTCATCGTCAGGCAGCGCTCTTTGTACGGTCCTGCTTCCGGGTGAGTCAGTTCCTATACTCCATTCATATGGACAGGGCAAAACGAACTGGCAGTATCTCACCCCCTGGCCCCCTTGCCATGACATGGTGTTGTTGGCGAATGGTAGGGGCCGGTTTCATGGACTTTGAAAAAATAACCAGGTAATGGGCACCAATTTTTGTCAAACCGCCACATTTGGGGGTAGGGGCGGGTTTCAAACCTGCCCCATATGCATCAACTTAAGAATTTTGGTTACTACTCAGGCGGAAGCCAGTGGAACAAAAGGACGACCAACTAAAGCATTATGAATGGCAGAGATGACGTGATGGCTGTGTTT
>JAFGMM010000384.1 GCA_016927535.1 Anaerolineae bacterium | reverse complement strand
GGGGTTTGGGGAGAGGGGGAACAGGTGCACAAACGGTCAAAATTCTTAAGTTGATGTGCATGGGGCGGGTTTGAAACCCGCCCCTACTAAACCGGCGCCGCTACTATACTGCGAAGCTACCGCGCCGTACCCCGGTCTTCATAATTCTAATTCATGCTGTTGTATCAGAAAGCCGGCGCCGGCGTCACGCTGCCGACCACACCGAACGGCGTGCCGTCCGGCGCGTGCGGGATGAAATCGATCCGCACGATCTCGCGCTTGCCGGCGCCCTCTGCGCGCGGGTCAACCAGCCACACGTTCAGCGGCACCGAGGCGCTCTGGCCGGGCAGCAGGTCGTGGTCGGGCTTGATATTGCCCGCGCCCCAGTCACCGCCGCAGCTAAACCAGCCACCCTCAAGCGTCTGCACCCAGGTAAAGCCGCCCTCGGCGGTCGGCTCGAAGCCCTCGGTCACAATGCGCTCGTGATATTCGCAGCCGGCATAGGCCGAGAACGACAACCCGTCGTCGGTGGTAATAACAAACTCCCACAGCGGCGCGTCGCCCGTGATCGGGACCGGGATGCCGTCCGTAAGATAAACCGCTTTGAGCAGGGTCACCCACTGCCGCCCGCCGTCGGGATTGGGCGTGGGGAACCAGTTGCCGCTGGCGAGCGCCGGTGTAAGGCTGTGATTGGTCACGTTGACCCACATGCGCGCCACGCGCCCATCCTCGGCGTAATGGAAGTCGGTCACGGTGAAGCTCGCCCGGCCCGACGCAGCCGCCGGCGCCTGGGCAGGAGCCGCCGGAGCCGCCGCCGGTTCTGCTTCCGCCTCCGCTTCTTCGGCTGCCGGGGCAGCGGCCGGCGCTTCGCCGAGCGCCGGGTACCAGTAGAGCGTCAGGCTGCCGACGTCGCCTACCACGTCCACCACGGCGACCGACACCCACGCCCGGACGAGACCAGTGTTCACGGCGACCCAACTGCCGTCCTCGTTGCGGCCCACCGCCGGCACGGGATCGTCTGCGTAGAGCGTAGCGACGATGGGATAATCGGTGCTTGGCCCCTTGCGCAAATTGACCGCCTCCTCAGCCGTGACGGTCACATCGGACTGCGCAGCCGCAGCGAGCGGGACGAGCAGAACGAGCAAGACGAACAGCGGTATGATCATGCGACGCATATGCGCCTCCTTCTTTTCTTTTTCGGTATTTATAAAACTCACCACGGAGCACCCAAAGCGCGCGGGCCAACAAGCGCCCCGCACGCTCTGCGTTCCCTGTGGTGGAATTACCAAACTTGCTACAAGAAAAGGCGAGTCCGGCACGACCCGCCCTGTAAATGACCAAGGAGAAGTATACCCGGATTATTCGGCGGCGTCGAGTCGTTGTGAGGTGAGCACGCTCACGCGCGCAGCGACCTGCTGCGCAAACGACGCAAACGCGCGGCCGGCTTCGCCGTCGGGCGCGACCGCCACCGCCGGCTTGCCCGCGTCGCCGCCTTCGCGGATCGCGGCGACCATCGGGATGCGCCCCAGGAAGGGTACGCCGGTCCCCTCCGCCAGCTCCTCGCCGCCGCCGCTGCCGAAGAACTCGCCCGACATATTCTCGACGATGCCCAGGATCGGGACCTCCATCTTCCCGAACATCGCCATCGACTTTAGCGCCTCCTCCACCGCCACGGCCTGCGGCTGCGTGACGATCACCACGCCGGACACAGGCACGCTCTGCACCAGGCTCATCTGCGCGTCGCCGGTGCCGGGCGGCAAGTCTACCACCAGATAGTCCAATTCACCCCACACCACGTCGGTCAGGAACTGGCGGATCGCGCCGTGCAGCATCGGGCCGCGCCACACAATCGGCTGGCCCGGCTGGACCAGGAAGGCCATGCTGATGACCTTCACGCCGTGCAGCGCCGGCGGGATCATCTTCTTGCGCCCGCCCACCTCCGTAATCGGCGGCGGGACCGCCGGCAGACCGATCATCTGCGGGATGTTAGGCCCCAGGATATCGGCGTCCATCAGGCCGACGCGCGCGCCGGCCTGCGCCAGCGCAATCGCCAGGTTGACCGCGACGGTGGATTTGCCCACGCCGCCCTTGCCGCTGGCGACCGCGATCACGTTGCGGATCGGCAGGTCAATCTGCCCGGAGATACGCGGATCGCTTGGGACGCGCGCATCCCACTTGACCTCAACCGCATCGATGCCATCGACGCCGGTGACGGCGGCGCGGATATCCGCCTCGATCACGTCTTTGAGTGGGCAGGCCGGCGTGGTCAGCACCACGGTCATGTGGGCTGTGCCGCCTTCAACCTCAATGTCTTTTACCATGTTCAGGGTTACCAGGTCGCGCTTCAACTCCGGCTCGATCACCGTGCCGAGCGCCGCCCTGACAGCATCAAGCTGCTTGTCTTTCTGATTCACCGAAACACACTCTTTTCTCTAATATGGACTTAGCGAATGGGGTCTATTTTAACCGATATCGGGAGATATGCCGGTTTCCAACCAGAGATCAATTTCGGCGCGGGCGCGCTCCCAGAGCAAGACCAGTTCGTGGTCCGACCCCTTAAAGCGCGCCACCGCCTGCCGCGCACAGATCGAACACCCGCGCATGGCGCGGTAGCTGTCGGCGTGGCAGGTCATACACCCGTCCAGCCGGATCATCATCAACCCGAAAGCCAGGGTGTCCGGGTGACTGTCGCCCGCTTCGATCACCTTATCGATCAACTCGCACCACACCCCGCCGCGCAGGTCGCGCAGGAGCGGGATCACCCGTGCAGGGAACAGGACTTCGGCGTCACTTTGATACAACACGATTCCACCCTCACTATCTATACATTGTCTACGAACCTGTACTCATCACAACAAGTGAGTTACTGCATTTATGTAACGTTACTTCATCGCCTCACTTATGTGATCGTTTCCACGGTGGCGCTTCAGATGCCGTGTATGAAACCGGATCGGGGGTTCATCCGGTTGATCTGCCGACGCAGACCAGTTGATGGTATAAACCAATTATAGCATAATCTAAATTTTTGGTAGCGCACCTGCCGGGAAACACAAAAGGGCACGGCGGCGCCGTGCCTGATAAAATATGAGCCTTTCGTGGCCGGGTTTTATTTCGCGTCGTCCTGCTGCTTCGCCGGGGCGGACTTCTTTCGAGCGGCCTTTCGGGCGGCTTCTGCTTCGCGCGCGGCGCGCTCGTTCGCGGCAAGGGTCGGCGCGATATGCTCCCAGTAGCTAACCGGTTTGCTCAGGCGCGCCAGGTCGTGAATATGGTGCGCGGTGCGGTCGTAGCTCGCCAATTCGTAGTTGTGGTCCATCTTGATCGCGTCGAACGGGCAAAACTCGGCGCAGTAGCCGCAGTTCATGCAGACGTCGATATCGATGTAAAACTCGGCCGGCTCCGGGATGGGCCGCCCGGTGTCAGAATGGACGCCGCGCATGATCCAGATGCACTGCGGCGGGCATACCTTCGCGCAGATGCCGCAGCTTGTGCACCAGATATGCGAGGGATGCTCCGGGGCGTCCGGGTCGTTGACCACCAGGAACGGGGTAAAGCGGAAGCGCTCCGGCATGGGGAGCTTTTCTTCCGGGTACTGCACGGTAAAAACGCCGCGCGTGTGCGGCCCCTGGCGCTCCGGGAAGACCGCCGGGTCGGTATAGCGCCGGCCCCACCACTTCAAATCGTCCAGGTAAGTATCAACCAGGTGCTTGATCGTTACCCACATACCTTTGGCGATGCCCTGTCCGTACATGTCATACCCCCTACCGGTCCACTTCGCCCAAGATGATATCGATGCTGCCCAGGATGGCGACCACGTCGGCGACCTTATGGCCCTTGCACAGCTCGCCCAGCCCGGTCACGTTGATAAAGCTGGTCGAGCGGACGTGATAGCGCCACGGGTTGGGGCTGCCATTGGAGACGACGTAGAAACCCAGTTCGCCCTTGGGCGCTTCGATGCGCCCGTAGCTCTCGCCGGCCGGGACGCGCACCTGGTAAGCGCGCCGCCCGCTGAAGACCGGCTGGCCCTGGGTCGCCTCCAGGCGCGGGACGACCTGCTGCAAGATGCGGATGCTCTGGCGGATCTCGTCAAAGCGGAGCATCAGCCGGTCGTAGACATCGCCGTTGTAGCGCACCGCGATGTCCCAGTCGAACTCGTCGTAGATGCTGTACGGGTCGCTGTGGCGCAGGTCGTAGGGTACGCCGCTGGCGCGCAGCAGCGGGCCGCTGGCGCTGTAGGCAATCGCCATGTCGGGCGGCAGAATGCCCACGCCGCGCGCGCGTGAGATGACAATCTCGTTCTGGGTCAGCAGCGCGTCGAACTCATCGACGAAGCGCGGCATCTGTTCGTAAACCAGGTCTTTGAGATAAGCCATCGTCTCGTATTCGCGGAAGACGTCGGTGGGCAGTTGGGGCCGCCCGCCGACGGTGGGCGGCAGGTCGGCGAAGACGCCGCCGAAGCGCATGTAGTTGCACATCATGCGGCTGCCGGCGGTGGCCTCGAAGAAGTCCAGGATCAACTCGCGCGCGTTCATCACGTAGATCGCCGGCGTGTAGAACGCGCCCAGGTCGTTGAGCAAGAAGCCAATCGCCCACAGGTGATTGACATAGCGGGTTAGCTCGACCATGAGCACGCGGATAAGTTCGGCGCGCTCCGGCACTTCGACGCCCATCAACTTCTCGACCGCGAGCGCATAGCCCAGGTTGTTCGACATCGAGCAGATGTAGTCGAGCCGGTCGGTGTAGGGCATGTTCTGCAAGAAGGTATTGCGCTCGCCGATCTTTTCGTGATTGCGGTGCAGGTAGCCCATCACCGGGTGCAGGTCTTCGATGGTCTCGCCGTCCAGGGTGGCGACCATGCGGAATACGCCGTGCGTCGAGGGGTGGTGCGGCCCGATGTTGACGACCAGCCGGCCGGTCTTGATGCCGCCCGGCGGCTCGTCGAAAGTGACGCCCATCCCGCTGTAAGTGTCGTCGTCGGCGACCGATTCGTAGCCGTCGTAGATGAAACCGGGCGGGTACCGGACGTTCATGCCGTAAGGGTTAAGCTGTTCGGCGCGGCAGACATGGCCTTCGGGCCACCGGCTATCGAAGGGCTTCGCGTCTTCTTCGTAGTACGGTTCCTGCCAGTCCTTGCGCAACGGGTGACCCTCGAAACCCTCCCACATCAAGATGCGGCGCAGGTTGGGGTGTCCGGTGAAGCGGATGCCCATCAGGTCCCAGGCTTCGCGCTCCTGGAAGTCGGCGCCGGGCCACACGCTCACCAGCGAGGGCAGCACGGCCTCGGCGCGGGCGGTGCGGGCCTTGAAGACAAGCGGCTTGCCGCCGGTATCGACATTGCAGGCGTGGTAGACCATCTCGAAGTACTCGTCTTCGAGGTAGTCCACGGCGGTAGCGCTGGCGAGATATTTAAAACCCAGTTCGTCGCGCAGCGCCGTCGCCACCTCGACGAGCTTGCCGGCATCGACGACGACGCCCTCGTACCCTTCGCGCGTGTCCTTCGACACGGCGCCGGGATATTTCTCGATCAGCACATCGGCGGGGGCGAGCGCTTCTTCTTGCGTGGGAACGTCGCTCATGCGTTTTCCTCGCTGTTGGTTTCGTCAGACGCAATAGGATCGGCAGCCTGGGCCTGGGCTTGGCGTCGCAGGATGTGGGCGCGGCGCGGGTCGATGATATCCGGGCCAAGCACCGGCACCGGGATTTCGGCGGAGGGGGTTCGGCGATACCACGGCACGGTGCGAATCTTTTGGGCCTCGATTTTCTTGTGCAGGGCGATATACCCGTTCAGGAGCGCCTGGGGGGTGGGCGGGCAGCC
>JAFGMM010000040.1 GCA_016927535.1 Anaerolineae bacterium | reverse complement strand
GGTCAAAATTCTTAAGTTGATGTGCATGGGCCGGTTTCAAACCGGCCCCTACCATTCGCCAACAACACCACGCCGTGGCGAGGGGGGAAGCGCGCGCAGCGCGCGGGGGTGAGGTAAAACAACGTTAGAACGATTCAGCCCTTCTGCCGCCCGGCGCAAACCTTGACACTTATCATCAACTTGCTATAATCCTTGTGCCCGGCGTGGTTGCCGGGCTGCGTTTTGTTCGAGACCGGTGTTTTCGTAGGATTCAGGAGAAATTACCGTGGGGCCATTACCAAAGAGACGTGTTTCTAAGGCGCGGCGCGACCGTCGCCGCACCCACGATGCCCTTGTGCTCAAGCACTTGGTGCCGTGCGATAACTGCGGCGAGTTCAAGGTGGCGCACCGGGTGTGCCCGGCATGCGGTTATTACAACGGGCGCGAGGTCATCAAGCAAAAAGAAGAAGAGTAGAGATTTCTTCGCGTAGTCAGTATCCCCGCACACCCCGGCTGAGTGGAGCGCGCCATGATTGATTGGAAGAAAACGGCTTTTGTCTTCCCTGGGCAGGCTTCGCAGCAGGTCGGCATGGGCGCAGACCTCGCGCACACCTACCCGCGCGCCCGCGCCGTCTACGACGAAGCCGACAAACTGCTCGACTTCCCGCTCTCTGAGCTGTGCTGGGAAGGGCCGGAAGAGGCGCTGACCGACACCATCAACGCGCAGCCTGCGCTCTATGTGACCGGTATCGCCGTGCTGCGTGTGATTCAAAGTGCGTTTGAGCAGCGCGCCGGGCCGGGGGCGGCGGTCCCTTCGCACATGGCCGGGCACAGCCTGGGCGAGATTACCGCGCTGGTCGCGGCCGGCGCGCTCAGTTTTGCCGATGGGCTGCACCTGGTGCGCGAGCGCGGGCGCTTGATGAAAGACGCCGGCCGCACCCATCCCGGCGGCATGGCGGCAGTGATTGGCCTGATGGATTCGGCGGCGGTGACAGCGGCATGCGACCGGGCGGCGCAGGAGACCGGCGCGCCGGCGGTGCTGGCGAACGACAACGCGCCCGGCCAGGTGGTCATCTCCGGCGACGCCGGGGCGCTTGAGCGGGCGATGGAACTGCTCAAAGAGGCGGGCGCTAAGCGTTTGATCCGGTTGAACGTCAGCGCGGCTTTCCATTCGCCGCTGATGGAAGACATCGCCGATGCTTTCGCCGGGCACTTGATGAGTGTGCAGTTTCGCAAGCCGGCCGTCCCGGTTATCGGCAACGTGACCGCCGCGCCGCTCATCAACGCCGAGAGCATCCGCGTGGAACTGGCGGCGCAGCTTACTGCGCGCGTGCGCTGGACCGAATCGGTGCAGGCGATGCGCGCGGCGGGCGTCGAGACCTTTATCGAAATCGGCGCGAAGGACGTGCTGACCGGGCTGCTGCGCCGCATCGACCGCAAGGCGCAGGGCATCGCGTTGAACAGCGCCGAGTCGGTGAGGGCGTTCATTGCGGAGCACAGCGCCGATCTTTAGCTTTTGGCTTTCAGCCTTTAGCTTTCAGTCTTTTTAGGCGTGTTTCTCGCGGCGCACCAGCAGCGCTTGCTGTAGGTGTGTGTCGTGAAAGGCCAGGATCGTTTCGATATCGTCCTCGGTGCAGCCGAGCAAGATTTTTATTTCCGTGTCGCGTTTGAACAGGTCCACCGTGCAGATGACGGCTTGCGGTGGACCGGCGTCTTTCCCCAGCGCCCCCACCCAGACATCGACGCCGCCGCCGTCAACGGCGGTCGTGTTCGCAAGGCAGCCGTAATCCAGCGGGTAGAAGAGACTCGGAAAGCGCGGGTGTGCGCTGCCTTTGGGCCGGTCGATGACGAGCACGCTTTCCGAGACGAGGCGGTCGAGATAGGCCCAGAAGTCAGGCCGGTCGCCACTTATGGCCTTCATCGACCATCGCCAGGAAGTTTTGCACCGGGATGTAGTTTGCTACGCTGTTGCCGCTGCCCAGCACGTACCCGCCGCCCGGCATACACTTGTCCAGCACGTCGCGCGTCCGGGCGCGCACCTGGTCTTCGGCGGCGCGGCAGAGAAAGTCCACGTCGATGCCGCCGATGATGCCCACCCGGTCGCCGTAACGCGCCTTGGCCTCCTCGACCGGCATGATCGTGTCCTCGTAGGAGTGCTTGGCATCGATCTTCACGTCGTCGATCAGGTCGTCCATGACGACTTCCAGGTTGCCGCAGGCGTGCAGGAGATAGATTTTGTCGCGCGCGTGCGCCATTGCTGCAAGCCGCTTGTGATAGGGGAAGACGTACCGCTGCAAGTGCTCCGGCGCGACCATCGTCGCGGTTTTGAAGCCCATGTCGTCGCCGATGAACAGCCCGCCCACGAAGTCCATGTCGAGCGCGATTTCGGCAACCGGCGTGAAGATTCCGGCGATTTTATCGACGAGCGCTTCGATCAGGGCGGGGTCTTCGTAGAGGGCGATGGCGAACGGTTCGTAGGCCATCAGCCACATCAGCGGCTCCAGCATGCCGCCGACGTTGACGAAGATTTTCATCCCGTCCGGCAGCATGCGCGCCGTGAACTCGATCAACGAAAAGTCGGCGTCTTCGGCGCGCGGCCAGGGGTAGCGCTCGAAGTCCGCCCAGTTTTGGATAATGCCCACGTTGGCGCGGTGCCAGTTGCGCTGCTCGTGCGGCAGCGGGGCGGTATCTGCGGTGGATACCTGCTCGAACTCAAGCGTCGGGCCGGGGTTCATCCAGACCGCATCATAGCCCAGCCGGTGCCAGAAGTGTACTACCTGGCGCATCCAGTTTTGCGCGTCGGTGTCGCCGGCCCGCGTCGCCGGCCCGCCGATGATGTCCAGCGCGGCCCGGATGATCTCGGGGTCGGCGAAAAGCTCCAGCAGCGAGACGCGCTCCGGCTCGCCCTGGCGTAGGAGCGCGCGCCGCAGCCGGTTGAAATCCGGCTCGGGGTCGATAGTTAGCTTCATCTCTATTCCTTGCTTGTGGATTGCCGGTAAAGAAAAAACCGTGCCGGATCGTCTAGCACGGGAATAGCCGCCTGGTTCGTTCGGTTTATTCGATGTCTTTGATGACGATCACAAACTCACCGTCGGGCGCCTGGACTTTAACACGGTCGCCGACCTTATGGCCCATCAAGGCCTGACCCATCGGGCTTTTGTTAGAGATTTTGCCTTCGCTGGGGCTGGCTTCGGCGGGGCCGACTACCATATAGGCTTCGTCTTCGTCCAGGCCTTCCTCGCGCAGGGTGACGCGCGCGCCCAGCGTGACGACATCGCGGACGCCGTTGTTTTCGATGATCTGGACCTTGCTGAGCAAGTCTTCCAGGCGCAGCACCTCGCCTTCAACGAAGGCTTGTTCGTTCTTGGCGTCTTCGTATTCGGCGTTTTCGACCAGCTCGCCGCCTTCGTCTAAAGCCATGCGCAGGCGTTCGGCCACCTCGCGGCGGCGGACGGTGCGGTAGTAGTCGAGCCGTTCTTCGAGTTCCTTTAGCCCCTCGCGGGTCACATATACGATGTCATCTTGCATGCGTTTCTTCATCTCCTTAATTACAAATAAGCCGAACACGGACGGCTTTATCAAGCCCCCGTGTTCAGCCGCCTATGACAGCAGGAAATCGCTTGGTGTGGCGATCCCCCCCTTGCGTTACGAATAAAATGCCGGGCGTAATACCCCGGCGTGTGGTCGCATTTTGATAAGACCGCGAGAACTATACCACACCCAGATGATTTTGTAAAGACTGATTTTCAAGGCAATCCAGGGCTTTTGCAAGGTTCAGAACCTCATCTCCCACGCGGCAAGCCGCAGCCCGCGCCATACGGTGGCGCGGGGGAGAGACCCGCGATCCGGCGACTCCGGTTCCCCCTCGCCATGTCATGGTGTTGTTGGCGAATGGTAGGGGCCGGTTTCAAACCGGCCCTGGACGGGTCTCAGACCCGCCCCTACCGCCCGGTTCGGCGCTCTTTTCCGGTTTCGCCAACAGTATCATGTCATGGAGAGGGGGCTAGTACAGCGCGGCGGAAGTAAGCCGCCGGTTTTCCCCTCACCCCCTGGCCCCCTCTCCCACAAGGGGAGAGGGGGAATCAGAGCC
>JAFGMM010000383.1 GCA_016927535.1 Anaerolineae bacterium | reverse complement strand
TTTCCCCCACAAGGGGGGAAAGGGGGCCGGAATCGCTGCACGGAGGCTCCGATTCCCCCCTCGCCCCTTGTGGGAGAGGGGGTTAGGAGGAGAGGGAGAGCAGCAGGCCGAGTGAATAGGCGCTTATTTTGAGCCAAATCTAGGCCTGGGAGATGTGCGCGGAGTTCCCTGTAATATGTTTCCTATTCTCTTCTCTGTGTCCTCTGTGTCTCCGTGGTAAAAATCTTGCTCTTCTTCCTCTCCCTTTCCCGCACGCGCGCCCACAGCCACACCAGCGCATAAGCCGAAAAGAGAAAAAGCAGCGGGTCGGTGGGGACGCGGTAGCGCGTGGAGGGGTGAAAGAAGACATACACCGCCGTCATCGCAAGCTGCACAAACCCCAGCAGCGATACCTCGCGCCAGCGCCGCGCACTCAGCGCCGCGCCGAACAGCGCCAGGCAGAACAACCCGCCGTAATAGAAGCGGTGAACTGTGCGGCCCACCTGCTCGAAAAGCGGTTCGGCGTAGGCGTTCACGGGGTCGCCTTCGGGGACGCCGCTTAAGCTGAGACCGCCGTCGCCGCCCGCGCCCTGCACCAGCGGCGCACCGGTGTAATCCTCTTCGAGTTGGGGCGCTTCGCCGCTCGTGGGGTTGTAGCGCGGCGCGATATCAATGCTCCAGTGCACCAGGAACTTAACCCAGAGCAGTTCGGGGATTTTACCGGGATTGTCGCGCAGGTAGGCCGTCGCCAGCGCGAAGCGCTCCGCGTCGGCCTCGCGGCTGTCCGGGTTCACGGCTTCGAGTTCCGGCGCGGTCCACTGCACATCGTAGCCGGCGCGCAGGTAGGGCACGGTGTACGGGCTGTTGCCCTGCCAGAAGTTCGCGCCCGACGTGGTGGTCATCGGCACGAAGGCGTCGTAAACCGTGTAGTTGCGCAGCACCCAGGGCATCACGGCGGCGACGCCGACCAGCGCAACCGGCAGCAGCCGCGCGACGGTCTGCTTCAAATCCAGGCGGAACAAGAACCACAGCGCCGCCAGCAGCGCCAGGGGCGGCACGACCGGGCGGACCAGCATCGACAGACCCAGCGCCAGGCCGCCCAGACCGGCCAGCAGCCATGCGGCGCGGTCGAAAGCGGGGCGCTCGCGCAGCAGGACCATCGCCAGGATGAAGGCGTAGAGCAGCGCCATGAACAGCGGCGTGTCGATGAGCGTGAGGTTTTGAAAGATGAGGTACGGGTAGAGCGCATAGAACGACCCCGCCAGCAGACCGACCGCCTCGCCGCGCGGCATCAGCCGCCGGCCGATCTCGCACAGCATCGCTATCGAGAGCGCGTCCAGCAGAATGTGAAACAGCCCCACCGTGAAGTAGCCGCGCCCGAAGACCGCGTAGAGCGCGGCCAGCACGTAGCTGTACAGCGGCGGGATCAGTGCATCCGGCGCGCCGGGTGTGATGCCGTAGACGCCGGTCGCCAGCAGGTTTTGTGCGTAGGTGTCGTATGCTTCGGAGCCGTGCACCGCGCCGGTTTGCTCGAAGGCGAACACCGATGGGAACACCAGCAGCACTGCCAGACGAATGACCACGGCAACGCCCAACAGCGGCCCGATCAGCCGATGCCCACGTGCTCCCACCGGCTACACCTTGCGCGCCGTCACGCACACGATATCGAACGGGTTGATGTACAGCGACAGCTTGCCGAAGCCCAACGTCTGTCCCAAGAACTGCCCGACCTTGCCCAGAACCGGCGCGTATATGCCGAAGCGGTCGAAGAACAAATCCAGCGTCACGTATTTACCGACGTGACGGCTGTTCAACATTTCGAAGCCGGCCTTTTCTAGCATACGCGCAAGCGTCCGGCGCGAAAAGTAATACACGTGCTCCTCCGAGAGCTTGTAGCCCACCCAATTTTTACCGGTAAAGCGCGCCGGCAGGCTGTCCACGTTGGGCGTGGCGAGCACCAACACCCCACCGGCGCGGAGCAGTTCCGCCGCCTTCTGCACATGCGCCGCCGGGTCGGGCACGTGTTCGATCACGTCCCAGATCGTGACGAGATCATAAGCGCCGGCGGGATAATCCAGCTCTAGAAAGCTGCCATGCCGCGCGTCAAAGCCGAAGCGCGCGCGGGTGCGCTCCACCGCAAACGCCGATACGTCCAGGCCCTGCACCTGCCAGCCGCGCGCGGCGGCCTCCGCCATGAAGAACCCCATCGAGCAGCCCACGTCTAACATCCGCCCCGGCTTCACGTAACGCTCCAGGTGTTTGAGGCGGCGCTGCGCCGTCTTGCGGATGTTCGGCTCGTCGCGGGCGTAGTCGGTATAGCCGACCGTGCGCGAGTCGCCGCTCTTGAAATAGGTCTCGCCGTACAGCGCGTAAAGCTCTGCGTCGGGCGGGCGCGGGCTGAGATAGACCAGGCCGCAGCCACGGCACTGCACCAGGCCGCGCCCGTTTTCGGGGCAAAACGGCGCGTGATCCCAACTGCCGCACAGGTTGCAGGGGATATCCTCGCGGGTCACGTCTACATCAAGACGGGGGGCTGGACTTTGCATTTGCATATCGACCGGTTCTCCTGGAGTAAGCATAACGGTGTTGGTGATTTGTAGGGGCAGGTTTGAAACCTGCCCCCACGCGCCGGATGGCCCGCACCATTTTAGATGGCCCGGCGCTTTCCGGCAAAACAACCCGCTATAGAACATTACGACGGGCTGCTCTGCCGCAGCGCCCGCCAGACCCGCTCCGGCGTGAACGGCAGCGCGTTGATCCACACGCCGGTCGCGTCGTGGATCGCGCTGGCGATGGCCGGCGCTACGCCGTCCTTCGGGATTTCGGCGATGGCCTTCGCGCCATAAGGCCCGCTCGGCTCGTAGCTCTCGACCAGGATCGCCTCCAGCGCCGGGATTTCGTCGGCGGTGAAGATGCGATACGGGCCAAAGCGCGGGTTTACGATGCGGCCCTGCGCATCATACGCCATCTCCTCACAGACCGCGTAGCCGAGCGCCTGGGTCATGCCGCCCTCCACCTGCCCGGAAGCCGTGACCGGGTTAATCACCACGCCGCAGTCTACCGCCATGACCAGCTTCTCGACCGTCACCTGCCCGGTCTCGGTATCGACGCTCACCTCCGCGAACTGCGCGGCGAACGGCGGCGGCGACTCATAGCTCATGTGCGAGGCGGTCGCCATGATCTGGCGCTGCTCCTCGGTGTGGAGGGCATGCAGCGCCACCTGTTCCAGCGTCACCGCGCGCCCGTCCGGCGCGGTGACCTTGCGGTCGCCCAGCTTGAGCGCGGCAGGTTCGACGCCCAGCATCAGGCCGGCGCGCTCCAAGATCTGCCCGCGCACCTGTTCGGCGGCCTTCTTCACCGCGCCGCCGGAGATGTATGTGGTGCTGCTGGCATACGCGCCCTTGTCGAAGGGCGTGAAGTCGGTGTCGGAGGAATACACGACGATATCCTCCAGCGGCGCGCCCAGCGTCTCGGCGGCAATCTGCGCCAGCACGGTATCGGAGCCGGTGCCCAGGTCGGTCGCGCCGACCAGCAGATTGAACGAGCCGTCGTCGTTGATCTTGATGCTCGCGCCGCCCATATCCAGCCCGGCGATGGCGGTGCCGTGCATACAAACCGCCGCGCCCACGCCGCGCCTGACCGGGCCGTCGCCGCGATAGGCGCGGTTGCCGCGCTTCGCCTCCCAGCCGACGGCGCGCGCGCCCAGTTCGACGCACTCGGCCAGCGCGCTGCTGGTCACGATCTGCGGGAAGCCCTCGCGCGCCTCGCCCAGCGCCTTCGACATCGGCATATCATCGCCCGGCTTCACCCAGTTCTTCGCCTTGAAAGCCAGCGCATCCATGCCCAGCTTCTCGGCCACCTGCTCCATGTGCACCTCAAGCGCAAACTCGGCCTGGGGCGCGCCGTAGCCGCGATACGCCCCGGCGACCGGGCGGTTGGTGTAATAGATATCGGTGTAGAACCGGCGGTAGGGCGAATTATAGGTGCTGAGGCCGCGCAGCCCGGACACCGTCTGCACCGTCAGGCCGTGCGTGCCATACGCGCCGGTGTCGCCCAACACGGTCATCTCCATGCCGGTAATGGCGCCGTCGTTCTTCACACCGGTTTTGAAGCGGATGATCTGGGCGTGGCGGCTGCGCGCGCTGGTGAACATGAGCTTGCGCGTCCACTCCATGCGCACCGGGCGGCCCGTGGCAATGGTGAGCAGCGCGCAGAGGTCCTCGATCAGCATCTCCTGCTTGCCGCCGAAGCCGCCGCCGATGCGCGGCTTGATGACCCGGATGCGCTTAACCGGCAGCCCGATGAGCGGCGCGAGCATCCGGCGGGTATGGAACGGGACCTGTGTGCTGGTGCGCACCACCAGGCGGTCGTCTTCGTCCCAGTAGGTGACGCACACGTGCGGCTCGATAGAGGCCTGCTGAACCTGATGCACGCGGTATTCGCCCTCGACCACGTGATCGGCCTCGGCCCAGGCGCGCGCGGCGTCGCCGTAAACCGCTTCGTTGTGCGCGGCGATGTTGCGCTGTGCATTGTGGATGTTCACCGCGTCCGGCTCGTCGTGAATCACCGGCGCGCCCTCCGACATCGCCTCCTCGATGGTAAGCGCGGCGGGCAGCGCCTCGTAAGTCACGTCGATCAGTTTCAGCGCCGCCTGCGCAATCTCCGGCGTCTCGGCGGCGACGACCGCCACGCGGTCGCCCACGTGACGCACCTTGTTGTCGAGACTCACCTGGTCCCAGGGCGGCGGGTTGGGCCAGCTTTGCCCGCCGGAGGCATAGACCACGCGCGGCACATCTTTATACGTCAGGACGGCGCGCACACCGGGCAGCGCACGCGCCCGGCTCGCGTCGATATCGACGATGCGGGCGTGCGCGTGCGGGCTGGTGAGCAGCGC
>JAFGMM010000382.1 GCA_016927535.1 Anaerolineae bacterium | reverse complement strand
TCGCGCCGGCGCGCGCGATCAAATCTTCGTAGCCCGCGACGATGATGGCGAATGCATCGTCGGGCATATCCTCCGGGCCGCCCGCGTCGATGCGGACCTGGCGCGCGCCGAGCTTGGCGGCCACGTCGAGCCAGCGGTAGGCGACGGCGCGGTTGTGGGCGCGCTTGTCGGGCGTGTCCTCGTAGATGTGCGCGCCGTCTACGGCGATGCAGCCGAACGGCAGGCCGGCCGCATCCGCCGCCGCTTTGACCTTCTCCAGGTAAGCGTCGCTCTGGGCCGAGAGGACGGCGCGCTCCGGGTCGTGTCCGGCCTCGATTACGGCGTCTTCACCTCTAACGACCGAAAGGTGCGCGTTCCACGGGTCAAGCTCGGCAGCGCCCAATTCTTTGCAGTCCGTGATGTATTTAAAAATGTCTTGTTTGCCTTCGGCGAGCAGGCGGTGAAAGCTGAACGAACAGATGCTAAATCTCATAATGGTTATCTCCCTGTCCCTTTCGCTTCGCTGATTTTGCGAATCGTTTATATAATTGGCGGTGTATTCTAAAACATGTGAGCTAGTCCGTAAAGGCTGCTGCGACAAAAGGCGCAAAGGCCCCCGCCATTTCCTAAAAATTTCTTTACGGAGCAAACAAACCGTGACAAACCAACCTCAAGACTCAAACCTGCCTAAGCCGGGTCGCAAGCAGGTGCAGCTCGAAGTGCCCGCGTCGCTCAATGCGACTTATGCCAATTTTGCCATGATTATGCACAGCGGCTCCGAGGTCATCATCGACTTCGCGCAGCTTTTGCCGAACTTCCCTAAAGCGCGCGTCCAGGCGCGCATCGTGCTCACGCCCACCAATGCGCGCCTGCTGTACAATGCGCTGGGCGAGAACCTGGCGATGTATGAAAAGAAGTACGGCGTTATCCAGACGCCGCCCACCCTCGCCGACCACCTGTTTAGCTCTATCGTCAAACCCAAAGATGAAGGCGAAGGCGGCGCAGACGACGACGATTCTCCACAGCCTGATGAGACGAAATGAGAGATTACCATGCTGTTTGACCAAATGGAAACCGTCTGTGACGAAATTCGCCTGGTGTTGGACGAGAAAGAGAAGGCCCGTAACCAGGCTATTGAGCAGTCGCGTCTGCTGATCCGGCAGTGCGCGAACACTATCCGCGCCGTGCACCGCCACGAGTGGCGGTTGGTCAAGGAGCGGCTGGCCGAGGCCGGCCAGTCGGCTGACGCGCTGCGCGAAGCCGGGGCGGCCTATCCCGACGTGTACCACGCCGGCTACACCCAGGACGCGCTGAAAGAGTACGTCGAAGCGCACCTGACTTATGCCATCGTGCGCGGCGACCCGCTGCCCACGCCCGGCGATCTGGAGATCGAGCCGGCGACCTATCTCAACGGTCTGGCCGAGGCGGCCAGCGAACTACGCCGCCACATCCTCGATCTGATCCGGCGCGACGATATCGGCGAGGAGGCCGAACGGCTGCTCGCGGTGATGGACGCCGCGTACAGCCTGCTGATGACGTTCGATCAGAGCGACGCGGTGACGGGTGGGCTGCGCCGCCGCGTCGATCAACTGCGCGGCGTGCTGGAACGCACGCGCGGCGACCTGACGCTGAGCCTGCGCCAGCAGCGCTTGCAGGCTGCGCTCGAAACGCACGCCGCGAATTTACTGGGTGCAGAGCCGGATGGGACAGCGTGACGATTCGTATCCCTCGGATGTGATCCGCGCGAGCGATATCAGTCGCTACGTGTACTGCCGCCGCGCCTGGTGGTACGACCGGCAGGGTATTAGTTCAATTAATATCGAGGAGATCCAGCAGGGCGTCCGCCAGCACCGGCGGCACGGCGTCTTTGTGCGCGTGATGGCGGCGCTCGCGGTGATCGCGGTGCTGCTGATTATCACGGGCGTGTTTATGGCCGGCGTCTACTTCTTGCAGTTGGCCGCCGGGGGGTGATGCGGAGATGGGGCCGGAGTTTATTCTGTTGGTTATCATCGCGGGGCTGGCGCTGCTGCTGCTCTCGAAGCTGGGCCGGCGCAAGAGCGGTGTGCCGGACGGCGAGGTGGTCTACAGCGACACCGGCGCCGAACGGGAGCAGGAAAAGCCGCTTTACTCGGCGCGCTACCGGCTGGCCGGGCGGCCCGATTATCTGGTGAACAAAGATAACCGCATCATCCCGGTGGAGGTCAAGAGCGGGCGCGCGCCGGAGCAGCCCTATCAAAGCCACATCCTGCAACTGGCGGCGTATTGCTTGCTGGTTGAGGAGGTCTACCGGCAGCGCCCGCCGTATGGCATCATCCGATATGCCGACTGTATGTTCGAGGTGGACTACACCGACAAGCTCAAGCGCGACTTGATCGAGGTGTTGGGACAGATACGCGCCGATATGCGCGCGCCGGAGGTGCGGCGCAGCCACAATCAAGAGGCGCGGTGCATGCGCTGTGGATACCGTCACGAGTGCGACGACAGCCTGGCGCTGCCGGGCGTCAGACCGGACTTTTAATTGTTTAACCACGAATGATGCAAATAACGTGAATGAGTATGAGCAGTTGAGAGAAGCGATGAGCGACGAATCGAAAGCGCAAACCCTCGCCGAACGCGCCGCCGAACTCCGCGCGGCGCTGAACTACCACATCTACCGCTACCACGTGCTCAGTTCGCCGGTCGTCACCGATTACGAGTACGACCGGCTGATGAACGAACTGAAGGCCATCGAGGCCGAACACCCGGAACTCGTCGCGCCCGATTCGCCCACGCAGCGCGTCGGCTCCGACCTGACCGAAGGCTTCGCCAGCGTGGCACACCCCGCGCCTATTCTCAGCCTGAGCAACGCTTTCAACGCGGACGATATCCGGGCGTGGCGCACCCGCATCGACAAGCTGCTGCCCGACGAGTTGAAGCTGCGCGATGGACGCGACCCGTTAGCCTATACTATTGAACCGAAGTACGACGGGCTGACAATCGTGCTGACCTACACTGCTGGGCTGCTCACGCTGGGCGCGACGCGCGGCAGCGGCGAGGTCGGCGACGACGTGACGAACAACGTCCGCACCGTCGGCAGCATTCCCCGGCGCATCCCGGTTGACCCGAACGCCGGGGTCAAAGCGCCGCCGCGCCTGGTGGTGCGCGGCGAGGCGCTCATCTTGAAGGACGCTTTCGAGAAGTTTAATGAGCAGCAGGAGGCCGCCGGCCAGCCGACCTATGTCAATGCGCGGAACATGGCGTCGGGCGCGCTGCGCCAGATCGACCCCAGGGTCACGGCGGCGCGCCCGCTGACGACTTACTGCTACGGCGTCGTGGACGCCGACGACTCCGGCGGCATCGTCCCGGACAGCCAGGCGGGGCGGCTGGACTACCTGCGCGCGCTGGGCTTCCTGGTAGACGGCGTGCTCACGAAGCGGATCGAAGAACTGGAGGCGGTGATAGCCTACGTGACGGGCTGGGACGGCGACCTCCCCTTCGAGATCGACGGCCTGGTCATCAAAGTGGACGACTGCGCGGTTTACAGTGCGCTGGGCATCGTGGGCAAGGACCCGCGCGGCGCAATCGCCTACAAGCTGCCGTCCGAGGAGGTCACGACGAAGCTGCTGGCGGTCGAGGAAAACGTGGGACGGACCGGCGTCATCACGCCCAGCGCCAAGCTGGAGCCGGTCTTTCTCAGCGGCGTAACCGTCAGCAACGCCACGCTGCACAACTACGACGACATCACGCGGAAAGATATTCGCGCCGGCGACATGGTGATCGTCAAGCGCTCCGGCGGCGTGATCCCTTACGTGGTCGGCCCGGTGGCGGGCGCGCGTACCGGGACAGAAGAGCCTATCGAACCGCCGGCGCGCTGCCCGGTCTGTGCGACGCCCGTGGTCCGTGACGAGGGCGAAGTGGCGTACTACTGCCCGAATCTTGCATGCCCGGCGCGCGTACACCGCAACATCGAATATTTTGTCTCAAAGGCGGCGCTCGATATCGAAGGGCTGGGCACGAAGATCGTGCAGCAGCTTCTCGACGCGGGGTTGATCCAGGACGAGGCAGACGTTTTCACGCTGGCCGAGAAGAAAGATAAGCTGCTGGCGCTGGATGGTTTCGGTGAGAAGAAAGTAAGCAATCTACTGAGCGCGGTCGAAGCGGCAAAGACGCGCCCGCTGCCCCGTCTGGTCGCCGCGCTGGGGATCAAAGGCGTAGGCGAGAGCATCGCGGAACTGCTCACCGGCGTGTATCCCGCGATGGACGCGCTCGCCGCCGCGCTCGCCGAAGACATCGAAACGATCCCCGGCATCGGCCCGAATATTGCTCACGCGGTCGCCGGTTGGTTTGCCGCGCCGCGTAACCGCGATTTGATCGAGCGGCTGCGCGCGGCGGGCGTCCGGCTGGCGATGGATGCGCCGGCGGCTGAGGTCGAGCAAGTCCTGGCGGGGATGACCTTTGTGCTCACCGGGACGCTGCCCCACCTGACGCGCGCGGCGGCGGCGGCGCTCATCGAGGCGCACGGCGGCAAGGTGACCGGCAGCGTCAGCGGCAAGACCAGCTACGTGGTGGCGGGCGAAAATCCGGGGAGCAAACTGGCGAAGGCGCAGCAGTTGGGCGTGCCGGTGCTCGACGAGGCGGGGCTGTTGGCGCTGGTCGGTGAGGGCGCGCCGCTGGGCGCGCCGCCTATCCAGCCGGCGCTGTTTTAATGTGCAGGAGGGACAGGACAAACGATGCCAAAGCCAAAGCCAAAAGTGTTCGTGACACGGATCATCCCGGACCGGGGGCTGAGCCTGGTCAAAGATTTCTGCGACGCCGACATCTGGCCTGGCGAACTGCCGCCGCCGGGGGAGGTTATTCTTGAGAAGGTGCGAGGGATAGACGGCCTGCTGTGTCTGCTGACCGATCCCGTCGGCGCCGAGGTGATGGACGCCGCCGGGCCGAGTCTCAAGGTGATCAGCAATTTCGCGGTCGGCGTCGATAACATCGACCTCCCGGAGGCGACCCGGCGCGGCATCCCGGTAGGCAACACACCGGGCGTCCTCACCGAGACGACCGCCGACTTTGCCTTTGCCTTGCTGATGGCAGCGACGCGCCGCGTAGTCGAAGGCGACCGGTTCGTGCGTGCGGGCAAGTGGAAGACCTGGGGACCGACGCTGCTGCTGGGGCAGGATATTTTCGGCGCGACGCTGGGCATCGTGGGCTTTGGTCGCATCGGTCGGGCGGTGGCGAAGCGCGCCGGGGGATTTGATATGAGGGTGCTCTACTACGATCCCTGGGTCACAGATGGCCCAGGCGCGGGGGCTTTGCCGGCCCAAAGCGTGGACCTGGACACGCTGCTGCGCGAATCGGATTTCGTGTCGGTACACACGCCGCTCACCGACCAGACCTATCACCTCATCGGTGCGGATGCGCTGGCGAAGATGAAGCCGGACGCGATCTTAATCAACACGGCGCGCGGGCCGGTGGTAGACCCCGATGCGTTGTACCATGCCTTGAAGAATGGACAAATCGCCGCCGCCGCGCTGGACGTGACCGAGCCGGAGCCGGTCCCGGCGGACAGCCCGCTGCTTGAGCTAGACAACCTGGTCATTGCGCCGCACATTGCCAGCGCCAGCCGGGCGACGCGCGGCAAGATGGCGCAGATGGCCGCCGAGAATTTAATCGCCGGGCTGAAGGGCGAGCGCCTGCCTTATTGTGTGAACCCGGAAGTATACTGACTCGCATTGCCGTGCTGTTTAGGGTTTATCGTAGGGGAAAGATTTTAACCACGAATCATCACGAATTCTTTATTTGTGTGCGTTGGTGTTTATTCGTGGTTCAACGCTTCTTCTTTCTCTTGGGGGCATAGCCGGCTCTCATGAACGATCAAACGTACTCATCCGGGCATCTTAGCCGCGCCGAGATCGCGGCCTACCTGGGCGTCGGCCTGGTTTCGGCGGCGGCGCTCGTATTTGAGCTGGCGCTCACGCGGGTCTTCGCGGTGGTGCAATTCTACCACTTCGCGTTTATGGCGATCAGCCTGGCGCTGTTGGGGTCGGGCGTCAGCGGCTCGCTGCTGACCGCGTGGCGGCGGCGCATACACCCGGCGCTTCTGTCGGCGGGGTTTGCGCTGACGATACTCGGCAGCTATCTGCTCGTCAACTATGTCGAGTTCGACCCCTACGCCATCGCCTGGGACGCCGGCGAAGTGCCGCACCTGGTGGTCAACTTCCTGGCGGCGGTGGCGCCGTTTACCCTGAGCGGCTTGGTCGTCGGTCAACTCCTGGAGTCTGAGGCTGGGCGCGCGCACCGCATCTATGCCGCAAACCTGGCGGGGTCGGCGGTGGGATGTGTGGTCGTGCTGCCGGCGCTGGCGGCGTTCGGCGGCGAGGGGACCGTGCTGCTCGCCGTGCTGCTGGGATTGGCGGCGGCGGGCGTGTTCGCGCTGAGCCGTTCGGCTCCCTCGCTAGAGGAATGGTCGCTATTCAGTCTTTGTGTCGTGTTCGTCGCCGTCGGTGTGGTCTACCCGCCCGACTTCATGGCGCTGCGGCTTTCCAAATACAAAGGATTGGTCTCGGCGCTGCGCGCGCCCGACGCCGAACACACCTTCAGCGCGTGGAATGCGGTCGCGCGCGTGGATGTGGTGGAGAGCGCGTCGATTCATTCGCTGCTTGGGCTGAGCATGAACGCGCGCCTCGACCCGCCGGTGCAGGCCGGCGTCACGCTCGACGGCGACAACCTGATGCCCATCACCGCGCTGGCGCCGGACGACCCCCAGGCGGTCGAACTGGCGAAGTGGCTGCCGCTCGCGCTGCCGTTCGATCTGCGCCCGGAGGCTAAGGCGCTGGTCGTCGAGCCGGGCGGCGGCTTCGACGTGTTGATGGCGCTGGCGGCGGGCGCTTCGCAGGTGACCGCCGCCGAGAATAACGCGCTGCTTATCGACGCGGCCGGCGCTCTGTATGCCGACCCGCGCGCCGTGGTGGTCAACGAGGACGGGCGTGCGTTCGCGCGGCGCAGCGGCGGGCAGTTCGATATCGTCGATGTGGCGCTCACCGACGGCTTCAAGCCGGTCACGTCGGGCGCGTACAGCCTTTCGGAGAACTACCGCTATACGGTCGAGGCGTTCGCCGATTACCTGCAAGCGCTCAAAGACGACGGCCTGCTGTTTGTGATGCGCTGGCTGCAAACCCCGCCCAGCGAAGATGCGCGTACCCTGGCGCTGATTCTCCGGGCGCTGGAGCGCCTGGGCGTCGCAGACCCCGGCGCGCATATCGCGGCGTATCGCTCGACTCAGTTGGTGGCTTTTGTGGTGGGGCGGCAGCCGCTCGCCGAGCGCGAGGTTGCGCAAATACGCGCCTTCGCCGAGTCGCGCCGCTTCGACCTGGTGCTGCTGCCCGGCATCCGCGCCGACGAGGTGAACCGCTTCGCCGTCTTCCCGGAGCCGGTTTATTACAACCTATACACCGATATCCTGGCGCGCGGCGCGGCGGTGTGGGACGGCTACGAGTATGATATCAGCCCCACCACCGACGACCGCCCGTTCTTCTATCACTTCTTCCGCTGGGGGCAGACGCAGGAGGTGCTCGAAACGCTCGGCAAGACCTGGCAGCCCTTCGGCGGGAGCGGCTACCTGGTGCTGCTCTTGCTGCTGGCGCTGGTCGGTGCGGCGAGCGTGGTGCTGATCTTTGGGCCGCTGCTCGCGGGGCGGCGGCGCTTATCCGGTGCGGCAAGTGCGGGGCGGTGGATGAAGGCGCGCGCCCTGCTTTATTTCTCGCTGTTGGGCCTGGCGTTCCTGTTCGTCGAGATGCCGCTGGCGCAGCGCTTTATCGTTTTCGTCGGGCACCCGATTACCGCGCTGGCGCTGGTGCTGTTCGGCGTGCTGCTGTTCTCCGGGCTGGGCAGCTTGAGCGCGCCGCGCTGGAGTCTGCCGGCGGCGCTGGGCGTGCTGGCGGCGCTGGTTGCAGTGTACCCGCTGCTCCTGCCGGCCGTGTTCGACATGGCCTTTAATTTGCCGCTGTGGGCGCGGGTCATGGTTTCGCTGGCGGTGATTGCGCCGCCGGGTGTGCTGATGGGCGTGCCGTTTGCGCGCGGGCTGGCGATGGTCGAGGCGTTGGCGCCCGGCCTGACGCCGTGGGTCTGGGCGATCAATGGCTGCGCGAGCGTCGTCAGCGCGATTCTCGCGGTGATGCTGGCGATCAGTTGGGGGTTCTCGGCGGTGTTGTGGCTGGGCGCGGCGTGCTACGCCGGCGCGCTCGCGGCGATGTGGAAAATTACGGCTTAAGTTGAGGTCTCGCTCTGCGATTCGGCGCAGCGCCGAGTGATTTTGGTATAATTGCCATTCGTGAGATGCGTAATCTCTGGTATACTAGCGTAAGGTTTTTCGCCAAATCCCACAGCGCCGTACAAATGCAGAAGGAGGAGACAGCATGAAGAAGTTTAGCGCTTTGTTGGTGATCTTATTGGTCGCCACCATTATCACAGGGCCGGCCTGTGCACAGGAGGAAGATGTCCTCATCTTTGCCACCGGCACCGACGATCTCATCACTCTCGACCCCGGCTGGGCTTACGAATCGACCAACCTCACCATCCACCACGCCGCCTATGATACCCTGCTCAACGTCAGTACCGATGATCTCTCGAAGATCGTGCCCAACATCGCCAAGGGCTACGAGATGTCCGAGGATGGGCTGGTGTACACGTTCACGCTGCGCGAAGGGCTTGAGTTCGCCTCCGGCAACCCCATCACCGCCGAAGACGTGCGCTTCTCGTGGACGCGCCTCATCAACCTGAAGGGCAACCCGTCGTTTTACGCCGATCCCATCGCCGCTATCGAGGTGGTAGACGATCTGACGGTGGAGGTCACGCTTAAAGAGCCGTTCCCGGCCTTCCCTGCCGTGACGACTACGCCTGCCATGAGCATCCTCGACAGCGCGGTGGTGATTGAGCACGGCGGCACCGACGCCGAGGACGCCGCCGAGACCGACACGGCGAAGGATTGGCTCGACCAGAACTCCGCCGGCTCCGGACCGTTCATCTTGACCGGCTGGGTGCCTAACGCCGAGGTCACGCTGGTGCGCAACGACAACTACTGGGGCAAGCCGCCCGCCTTTGCGCGCGTCATCATCCGCGACGTCAACGACGCCAACACCGCGTTGCAGCAGCTTGAGCGCGGTGATATCGATATCACCGACTTCACCGATCCCGACCTCATCGCCCAGATTCTCGCCAACCCCGACTTGGAAGTCGCCATCGGGCAGAGCCTCAACCTCAACTACCTGGCAATGTCGCCGGCCCCGTCGCCCGGCGCTGAAGGCTCGGAGCCGTGGATCGCGCCGCTCTGGGAAAAGAAAGTGCGCCAAGCCATCGCCTACTCTATCGACTACACCGGCATCCTTGATGGCCTGCTCCAGGGCTACGCCGACCGCCCGGCGGCGATGCTGCCCCTGGGCGTGCAAGGCTCTGATCCCAGCGCACGCTACGAGCGCGACGTCGAGAAGGCCAAGGCGCTCCTCGCCGAGGCCGGCTATCCCGACGGCTTCGGCGGGCTGGTGCTGTCCATCGGCACCGGCGCGCCCGGCGGCGTCCCGAACGAAACTATCGCGGCCAAGATCGTAGCCGACCTGGCCGAAGTCGGCATTCAGGTAACGGTCGAGCAGCAGCCCACCTCCAACTTCCTGACCGCCTACCGCGCACAGGAGCTTCAGTTCCTCTTCGCCGGCTGGACGCCCGACTACTTAGACGCGACGATGTGGTCCGACTACTTCTCGTATCCTGACGCCGGCCCGGCCTATCGCATCCAGCTTGACTCGGAGACTATCGCCGACCTGGCGACCCAGGCGGCGTTTGAGACCGACCCTGACACGCGGACCGAACTGTACACGCAGTACCAGAACGCCCATGTCGATGAGGCGGTGTTCGTCCCGGTGATCCAGGCGCAGTCGGTGTATGCGATGCGCACCGAGATCACGGGCTTCGCGTACAACCCGGTTTACTTTATCGACTTCTACAGCATCACACGCGCGGGCGAATAGACGCAGACGCAGACGATACTGTTCGCGCTCCGCAGGGGGCACGGCACGGGCGGCGGCCCGGCGTGCCCCTCCCCGTGCATCTGCATGATCGGTGAATGTCAATGATTGGAGGACTTGGCACATATATCATCCGGCGGCTGCTCCTGGCGGTTCCTATGCTGTTGGGGATTTCGCTGGGGCTTTTCGTCATCTATAACATCGTGCAGGTCGATCCGCTGGTCATGATCGTCGGGGAACGCGCCATGAACAATCCCCAGATCGTCGAGGCCGCCATCGAAAAGTGGGGCCTGGATCGCCCCATCTGGGAGCAGTACTTGACCTATGTCACCAACCTGGTCCGGGGCGACTTCGGCAGGTCTTTCCTCACCCGCCGCCCGGTGACCGAAGACCTGGCGCTCTATCTGCCTGCGACGGTCGAACTGGCGATTACGTCGCTGCTGTTTGCGACCCTGGTCGGCATCCCGCTGGGCATCGTGGGCGGGATACGGCCCGGCAGCCTGCTGGATCGCCTGGCGTGGAGCTTGTCGCTGCTGCTCGCGTCGCTGCCGCCCTTCTGGAGCGGCCTGGTTGTCTTATTCGTCTTCTATTATCATCTGGGCGTCGCGCCGGGGCCGGGCCGTCTCGACCCGCGCATGACCAGCCCGCCGCAGGTGACCGGCCTGTTTACACTGGATGCGCTGCTCGCCGGCGACACGGCGGCCTGCGCCAGCGCGCTGCATCACCTGATGCTGCCCACCGTCATCTTGGGCGGTTTCACCATGGCGCTGGTGCTGCGCGTGACGCGCGCTTCGATCATCGAGGAGATGCGCAAAGAATATATCCGCACCGCGCGCAGCAAGGGCCTCTCGGAGCGCGCCGTGGTGGTGCAGCACGCGCTGCGTAATGTGTTGATCCCGCTGGTGACGATCCTGGGCCTGGCCTTCGCCGGGCTGCTGGGCGGCGCGGTGATGACCGAGACCATTTTCGACTGGCCGGGGCTGGGGCAATACCTGGTGCGCGCCTCCAGCAACCTGGACTACCCGGCCATTCAAGGCGGCACCCTGCTCATTGCCGCCATTTACATCCTGGTCAACATGACCGTCGATATCCTCTACGGCATTCTGGACCCGCGAGTGCGCCATGAGTGAGACATCGCTGTCAACTACCCCTATAGACGAAAACATACGACCCCGGAGCGGCGAATGGCGGCGCAGCCTCCGCATACACGTGCGCAAGTATCCTATCTTCTGGATCGGCGTAATCATCTTAGCCGTTTGGGTGCTCGTGGTGCTCTTCGCGCCCCAGATCGCGCCCTACGACCCGCTCGAACAGTCGCTCTCGGACCGGCTGGAGCCGCCCTCTGCCCTGCACCCGTTCGGCACCGACGAGCTAGGCCGCGATATCTTTAGCCGGGTAGTATACGGCGCACAGATTTCGCTGCCGACTTCGTTTATCGTGGTGATCGTCTCGGTCCTCGTCGGGAGCGCGCTCGGCGCGGTCAGCGGCTTCATGGGCGGCTTCGTCGGCGGCGTGATTATGCGCGTCGCCGATGTGACGCTGGCGTTCCCCTCGATTGTGCTGGCGCTGGCAATCTCGGCCTTCCTCGGCCCCAGCCTCACCAACGCCGCGATTGCCGCCTGCATCGTGGTGTGGCCGTCTTACGCGCGGCTCATGCGCTCGCAGGTGATGGTCGTCCGCTCGTTCGATTATGTCACGGCGGCGCGCTCCATCGGTGCGCCGGAGGGCCAAATCCTGGTCCGGCACGTGCTGCCCAACAGTTGGACACCGATCATCGTCACGGCGGCGCTGGACGTGGGCAATATCATTTTGCTGGTCTCGGCGCTGAGCTTCCTGGGGCTGGGCGTGGCGCCGCCCACGCCGGAGTGGGGCGCGATGATCTCGCTGGGGCGCACCAAGTTCTACCAATGGTGGCTGGCGACCTTCCCCGGCCTGGCGATTCTTACGGTGATCTTCGGCTCTAACTTGCTGAGCGAAGGTCTGCGCGAGTGGCTGGACCCGACGATCTAGGCCGCATCCGCGCGCGCACGACCGACGCCAGGCAAGTTTTACATCGCGCCGAACACCGCGCGCCAGCCCAGGAAGACGACCATGCCGACGACAATTGTCAGCAGCAGGCTCCGGCTGCGCCACGATACCAATCCGGCGACGACGCCGGCAACCAAGTAAGCATTGGCCGGCGAGAGCAGCAGTTGATTGTCCTCCGGCATCAGAACCGCCGGCGCGATGATCGCGGTCAGGACCGCCGGCGGGACGAAGCGCAGCGCCCGGAAGACCGGTTCGGGCAGTTTGATTTTGCCGACGACGGCAAGCACCGGGTAGCGCACGCCAAAGGTGACCAGCACCATCCCCAGAATCAATAAAGGTTCGTTCATAGCGTTTCTCCGGTTACAGCGCCGGGCGTTTCGGTTTCGGCGCCGGGTTGGGGCCATATCGACTCCACGGCGACCCCGGCGAGGATGCCCAGGAGCGCCGCCAGCATCAGCCCCAGCTTGTTAGGTAGGTGGTTGGCGAACACGGCGGTCGCGCCGGATACGATGACCGACACGAGCACCGCTTTGTTTTGGATCAGGGATACCACGATCCCGATGAAGGTGACGATCATGGCGAAGTCCAGGCCCCAACTCTGCGGGTCGGCGATCTGCCGGCCGGCGATGATGCCGATCAGGGTGCAGATCTGCCAGTTGGTGTACATGGCGATGGCCGAGCCGAGGAAAAACCAGTGCTTGTACGGGGAGGCGTCGGGTTGGTTGTACCGCAGGATGACCACTGCATACGACTCGTCGGTTAGCCAGAAGCCCAGCGGGAGCAGCCAGCGCTGCGGCAGGTCTTTCATGTAAGGGGCGAGAGATGCAGCATAGAGGGCGTGCCGCAGGTTGACGAAGAAGGTGGTGAGTACGATGACGCCCAGCGACAGGCCGCCGGCGACCAGCCCGACCGCGATAAACTGCGCCGAACCGGCGAACACGAACAGCGACATGCTCATTACGGCGGGCACCGAAAGGCTGCTGGTGACGGCCACCGCGCCGAAGATGATCCCGAACGGGATTGCGCCGGCGATGAGGGGGAGCGTGGCGCGGGCGCCTGCCCAGAACTCCTCGCGGCGTGTAGGGGTTGTTGGATGCATGGATGAACACTCCGTTGTGACTTGAACCAGGATACGGGCGGCAATTTTAGCGTACCGGCGGCTACAGTCGATACTTTTCCACCGTCTGGTACAGGAGACAGACGGTATGAATGAGAATGCTAACTTTAGTATGTAGAACTATAGTATGCAAAGCTGTAGACTGAGCGGTGATAATAATAATGGTTGTGTGATTATGCGGCGCGACATCCTTAAGTACTTTGGCTGTAGAGTTCGTGCGGAAAGGGCCAACCGGGGCATTTCGCAGGAAGAGTTTGCCGACATGGTGGGTGTACATCGTACATACATTGGCATGATAGAACGTGCCGAAAAGAATGTTACATTACGAAACATTGAAAAAATCGCTCGCGCTTTAGAGATCGAGATCAGTGAGTTATTCGATGGATACCGAAACAACACGGGTTTTGATGAGAGCGAGTGGGACCATTCTAGGTCTTAAAGGCCAATTGCTTGATGTGCTGACTATCGCAAAGCCGCCTGATATAGAATATGCACGAAATCTTGCCAAAGTGGTCTCAAAGCTTTCGCCGCTTGTCGGCAATATGATTGAGTTTTCGATTGTGAACTTGCTAAACTCGAGGAAAGATTGGCCTAATAACGGTCATTGGGTCCGACAAGACCCGGGATTTCCTGATACATTGTTTGTCGGCGACCTTAATCCCAGTCCGGGTGTTGAAATAAAAGCTTGGTTTCCTTTGGCTACCGAGATAACAGCGCGTTTCAGGGACAGTGCCTCTCGCTTCGAATATAATCAAGTTAATGTTGCAATCATAGCTTGGTTGCCAGAATATTTGCTTTATGGTAAACCAAAGGTGGTCGACGTCTGGATTGGCTCAGCTAAAAGCTTAGCGATGGCGAGGGATTTGCACTACCATGATCCACCGAACTACTTAGTAATAGAACCTGAAGATACCAAAAATAGAACTATAAACTTGCAACAGACAAATACAAATGGGTACAAGTTCCAAGAAGGCCCTGAACGACTTGCATTGGCTGTTCAGGAAGTCGAGCAGTGGGGTGCAGAGGGAAAAATCTATAAAACCGCGGCTGTTTATCAAGAAAAACTGCGAAAGCTGCTTGGTCGATATCGATATCGGTTAGATACGAACTTCGCAAAGATGGACCGGATACAGCACCCAGGGCTTGAGGCCTTCAAAGCTCAAGTTTTAAATTCTACTGTGTATGGATATACGATTTTCGAGTGGGCTAAGCAGAAATTGCTCCATTCGGATGCAGAATTGCAGAAGCTATTGGTATCAGAATAATCGAATTTGTTGACTATGGGATAAGAGCCTTTTAGCTGCTTCTTGATAGATTTTGCGATCAGTTTCGGCTGCTACACAGGACCTTCTTAGGTTATATGAGGCGACAGCGGTCGTACAAAGGCCTCCAAAAGGTTCCCATATAAGATCATGTTTATCCGATGATATCGAAATGATTAGTTCTGTAAGACTGAGTGGCTTTTGGTTGAGATGCAATGCTTTCGTTCCTGCTTTGATGCGTTCGTCTCCGTTGACTGGCGATTCTTGCCAGACATTGGTTACGCCAACTGGACAGTAAAATTTGGCGCGGTACTTTTCCCATTCTTCGCGCGCTAGAGAGTTTTTGCCATCTATTGAGAAGTAAGGTCTGCCTGCTGGATTACCAAATGCATTCGCGTAATTGACGATTTGTTCAAATGCTTCTGGTGGAGGATAATACCAGAGGTGATCCTTAGTGAAATATTTGCGACTTGCAGCATTTTTAACACCACAGGCTTCATTGGTTTTATATAACGGTAGTCCTGTTCGTTCCCACTCATGTCTGAGCCACTCTTGCATTGCCAATTGCTGATCACCAATCTGGAAGTAAGCTTTTTTTATGTATTGCGCACATATTTCTGTCACAATTGGTAGCTGCCGAAGCGATCTTGTATTTGAGTTTCCGGCGATATGAGCTATTCCCTTATCCCATATATGGCAAGCTTTATATTCCCATCCATATTTGATCAGCACTGGGTGGACGGTCGCCCAGCCAATTTCGGTGTTCCAGAACCAGAGTGTAGTTTGGGGTGTGGCTTTTTTCGACCAAGCTTTTATATGAGGCTCATACCATTCATCGAGACCTTCATGCGTTGGGAGATCGCCCGGGAATCCGCTTACACCATAAGCGCCATCTGAAACAATGACGATAGGTGCTGCCCACTCATCGTACAAATCTTGTACATTCGAGTTAAATATTTCAATGGTGAGATTCTCATCAAAAGCTATTTTTAACATTGGAGTATGCTAACTATAGTATGCAAGTAGAATCAGATGATACTCTACATCAAAGGTTTGCGCAACCAGATTTTTCCTGATCCACGTGTTATTCATCGTCCTATTGTTAGAATCCCCGTATAATTCTCCCCATTCGCCAATCAGTACAGGTGAGATATCCCATTGAAGAAACAACGAGATGATACTCCCATCGCCCTATCCATTGCAGCGCTGACCTGTGCACGCACGGTTATTAACGTCGCCCGGCGCTTCGCGTACCCTTTCCTCCCTGCGATTAGCCGTGAACTCGGCGTATCGCTGGCAGAAGTGCAGGGCGTCGTCGCGGGGCAGGGTGGGATCGGTGTACTCGGCCCGTTGTTTGGCCCGCTGGCCGGCCGCTACGGGCACAAGCGGGTACTGCTGGGCGCGCTGACGCTTCTTGCCGCTGCGAGCGCGCTTGGCTTGGCCGCGCCGCAGTTCGGACCTTTTTTGTTGGTGATACTGGTCTTCGGCGTGGCGAAGGCGATTTATGACCCTGCGATGCAGGCGTACATCGGCGGCGCGGTGCCGTATGCCCGGCGGGCGCGCGCCATCGGCGTTACCGAACTGGCCTGGTCGCTGGCGCTGGTGATCGGCGCGCCGGCGGCGGGCTATCTGCTCGATGCGTCGGGGCTGCGCGCAGTATTCGCGGCGCTGCTGGCGGCGAGTCTGGGCGCGCTGGCGCTGCTGTGGCGGGTGCTGCCGGCCGGCCATAATCCTGATCCTGTGAACGCCGCCAGTCTCCGTGAGGCGTGGCGCGTCATGCGCAGCAGCCGGGCGGCGCTGGCGGGCGTCGGCTTTTCGATGTTGTTCGTGGTTGCCAATGAAATGTTGATGATTAACTACGGCGCATGGATGGAACTGTCGTTCGACCTGCCGCTCGCGTTGTTGGGTGCAGCGACCATCACGATTGCGCTGGCCGAGGTGGTGGGCGAGGCGCTCGTGACCGGCTTCGCGGACCGGCTGGGCAAACGGCGCTTGGCGTTGGGCTGTGCGCTGCTGGCGTGCGTGTGCTACCCGGTCTTGCCCTGGCTGAGCGCCAACCTGTGGGTATCGCTTGCCGGGCTGTTTGCCCTGTTTGTGTTCGTCGAGATGGCAATCGTCGTGTCGATTGTGCTGTTCACGGAGACGCTGCCGCAGGCGCGCTCGGTGATGATGAGCAGCAACGTCGCGGCGCAGGCCTTGGGGCGCCTGGTGGGCGCGCAGGTAGGTATGGGCGTTTACGGTTTGTCGGGCAGCTTCGCGCTGATCGGCATCATGTCGGCGGTGGTGGGGCTGGGGGCGGCGGCGGTGCTGTGGCGGTGGTTTGACGGGGAATAAAGCGACCTGCCGCTGTGGTTGTCTTAACGGCGTGATCTGAGTTATCATGATTTAGATCAATCTAAAATCGAGGAGGCGGAGAGATGACATCAACGTTCTTGGACCCAAAAATCGCCAAGCTCTACGAAAGTGTTCCGGCAGCCGAACTGGAAAAGCTGCACCGGTTCCGTGCTCAATATCCCTGTCAAAGCGTGATGATCGACGGCGTGACTTGGCGCTATATCGACAACGGGGAGGGCGATATACCTCTCTTAGTGCTGAGCGGCGCGCTGGCGATTGCGGAGATAAGCTGGCCGACCATCACGCGCCTGGCCCAGCACTACCGCGTTATTGCGCCCGATTACAGCCCGGTGCCGACGATGGACGGGTTGGTAGACGGGCTGGCCGGCATTCTCGATCACGTCGGCGTCGAGCGCGCCCACGTGATGGGCGGCTCGTATGGCGGCATGGTGGCGCAGGCGTTCGTGCGCCGCTACCCGGAGCGCTCGATCAGCCTGGTCGCCTCGCATACGCTCTATCCTGACCCCGCGCTCGGCCAAACGCTGCGAAAAACCCTCCGGTTCTTGCGGTTTCTGCCGGCGTTTGCGCTGCGGTCACTGTTGAGCCGGCGGCTGATCGGCGGCTTGATCGAAGAAGGCCGGCCCGAACTGGTATTGCTCAAGGCGCATTCGCTCGAAATCGTCAAATACCGGCTGGCTAAGAAAGACTTTATGGCGATCTTCCGGCGCACGATTGACTGGAGCGAAAAGCCCTACACGCCCGACGATCTGAAAGATTGGCCGGGCCGGGTTTTGTTGGTGTTGTCCGCCGACGACCCGGCTACCCCGGAGCCGACGCGCGAGCGTCTGAAGTCGCTGTATCCGGGCGCACAGGTGCATCTCTTTGAGGGGACGGGGCATGCGTCGGCGGTTCTCCGGCAGGACGAGTACATCGGGGTCATGCGGGAATTCATCGACGCAAGCGACGCGGCTCTCCGGGAGGCGTGACCTCCCGGAGAGCTTCGGATGTTGGGAACGCGGGTGGAGCTGATTCTAGTGCACGTCGGCGTAAATACGCCTGCGGCGACGCCTCCCCTCTATCCCCACCCCTTTCCCCCCTTGTGGGGGAAAGGGAGCCAGAAGCGCCGTGCAGCGGCTCTGATTCCCCCTCGCCCCTTGTGGGAGAGGGGGCCAGGGGGTGAGGGGAAAACCGGCGGCTTACTTCCGCCGCGCTGATTCTAGTCCGTGATGAACGTGTACGTGATGGTCGCGTGCTCGCCCGCCGGGATGGTGAGGTCCCAGCGCAGCACGTTACCGGGCTGGCGGGTCGGCTCCATGCTGAAGCTGAAGTCACGCCCGCGCGAGTCCCAAGCGTCGAGCACGGTGATTTCTAGTTCCTCGCCGGTGTAGTTGCCGATCTCCAGCGCGACCTCATGGACGCGGTAGTCAATCCTGAACCACTCACCTTCTTCGGTGATGCTTTCCTTGCGGCGCACCCGGACATCGCTCATGCCCGCCGCCGTGACGCTGCCCTCGCTGCCGGCCGGCGTCCACTCGATGGCGTCGCTGCCCGTGTAGATGCCGTCTTGGTAGGTGCGCACCGTGCCCTGGGCAAAGGGGACCGAGGTGGTATTTGCGACCTTGTAGATGACATCGGTGCGGTCGCCCTGGCGCGTATCCCACGCGACGACGCGCCGCGCGTCGAGGGTTTCATTCACCAACTGTGCGCGCACCACATCGCCCGGCTCGACGCTCAGCGTGCCCAGGTCATAGATGTGATACGTGCCGGTTTGCTGGGTTTCCGGCATCTCGGCGGATGCCGGCATCACGTTCTGGTAGCCCAGGTTGTTCTGCGCGACCGTCATCTGGGCTTCGTAGACGCTCATGTCGCCGGTGGCGATCATGCCGGAGAGCAGGCGCACGCGGGCGTCTTCGAGGCTGAGCGCGTAAACCGTGATCTCGGCGCTGAAGTTGAACTGCACACTGTCCTCGTCGATCACGGTCATGTCGTAGACCGGGCGCCAGCCCGCGCCGCGCATCAGGTATTCGAATGTCACTTCGCGCGTTTCGGTCGCCTCCGACGGCCAGGTGACGATGATTTGCTGTGCCTGCATCTCGGTGACGGGTATGGCGCGGCTCGACAGCATGGCCTCCCAACTGGCCGCGCCGCGATTGCGGAACCGGATCACCGGCACGCGCTCGCCGTTCTCGGTGATGACGAGCGAGTCGGTGATCGTGTTGGTCGGAAAGGTTACCTCCACGTCGCCGGGCGGCAGCGTGACCGTGTCGCGCGCGTAGGCCAGGTCGCCCAGGTAGAGCACCACATCGTCCGGCTCGCTGTCGTACCGGATCGCGACCTCGTCGCCGGCCGCGGCGGCGCCGTCCGCCGCCAGCCCGCCGGCCAGAACGGCGACGAGCAGAACCGATAAGATCGATTTTCTTAGTTGCATTTTGACTCCCTCCCAAAATCTATCGGATAAGATGCTCTGACTATAAAGGGAGAATATTGCAGATTTGTTTCAGCCGGCTCAGGGTTTCGCGCCGCGCCGAATCCGGGAGGTAAGCTGGCTGCCGATGACTGCCAGCCCGTCGATTGACATGTAGTGAATCGCCGCCGGATCGAATAGGATGTGCGCGCGCGGCGCGAATCCCTCGTCGGCGTCGCCCAGCCAGTACACCGCCGCCAGGTAGACGCGCGGCAGAACCCGGAATGCATACGCCGCGTCGCCGTAGCCGCCCAAGCGTGTCTCGGCCAGCGGCGATGCGCCGCGCCGGAACGCTTCCAGGTTGTCCCCCAGTTCGCGCGCCAGCAGGTCGCCCGTGTAACCCTGGAAAGCGCGGTGGTAGAACTGGCCGCCCGGCAGCTCGCGGAAGCTTACCCACCGGTGCGCGCGCGCCGCGCCGTCGGCGGTTTGCAGGTAGGTGAGCAGCACCGCTTGCAAGAAGGGATAGGCCGGCTCGCCGGTGCCGGTGCGATAGACTTGGAAGTCAGGGCAGGCGACGGTGTAATCGGCGCCCAGATAGGCGAGCGCGAGTTGGTCCCGGCCCGACTCATCTTGTGTAAGCGCTGCGCCGCTGCGCAAGGCGACGGCGGCCGGCGCTTGGCTGCGCAGTTCGGCGCGCAGCGCCTCGGCTTTCTGGATCATGATCTCGGCGGACCGGCGCGCGGCGTCGTCGATTAGGTGGTCGCGGTTAAACATCGGCGTCCTCTGAAGTGCGCGCGCGGTGTCGAAGCTCGCCGGCCCAGAAGGTTCTTTGCCAGACGTTGAGTCGGTCGCGGTCGTCGTCGCTCAAGAGACTGGTCAGCGCGCTTAGCGCCTCCGCGAAGGTGAGCAGCGGGCAGAGCCGCCCGTCGGCCAGCGGCAGAGCGCTGTCATGCACCACGGCGTCGAGCGGCGGCGGGAGCACCTGGTTGCTGATGTCGAAAACCTCGTCTTCGCTCTGGTGGATGATGGCGTGGATGATATCCAGCGTGGCGCGCAGCCGGAGCGGCGCATCGACCAGGATGTTAAAAGTGACCGGCTCGCCTTCGAGCAGGTCTTGGATGGTCATCCCTTCCTGGATGATCTCGTCTACGTCGCTCTCGCGCGAGAGCAGCACCATGACCGGTTCGAGCGCTTCTTCCGGGTCGAGGATGTACGGCTCGATATCGAGCCCCGGCGGCGGCGACATGAAAAAGGTCTGGCTAAAGAGATTGGCGTGTTCGGTGGCCTCGGCAAGCGCTTCCTGGAGTTCGTCGCGTAGGCTTTCGTCCAGTTCGGGCAGGTCCATCTCGTCCAGAAACTCGCCCAGTTCATCCCACATCAGGTCGGTTTCATCGGCCATGTAGCCCGGCTTGAGGTCGATTTCGGTGTGTTGGTCGTGCAGAAATTCGCTCAAGATGTGCGTCGCATGGCTTAGCCCAAAGAAGGTGAATTCGTAATGCGATTCGGGGTGACGCCAAACCTCCCACGAGATGCCCATGTGACTGGCCGCCGACTCTTTGTCGAGCGATAGGCCGTGCCCCTCCAGGCAGATTTGCCACAGCCGAGGGGCGGCCTGCACGGACCAGAACCACGGGCTGCTGTGGTGGCGGACCAAATCTTTCCAGGTGTGGTCACGGCTGACCGTTTGGTCGAGCGTGACAACGTGGTAGCGCGGCGAAAGGACGAGCGTCATGTCGAAATCACCGTCTTCGGCGTCGATCACCGCCTGCTGGAACGCGGCGTCGCGGTAATAGTCGCGCGGGAGGGAGGGGCGTGTCGCGTGCTCCTCGCCCGCGACCACCAGCGCGATCCGGCGGTGGATCGGCTCCGATTCCAGCGCTAAGAAGTGAGCCGCTTCGGATGCAAGCCGTACTTGATGAACGTACCAGCGCATACGCCCGCGTCCTTTGGCAAGCTCGACCGGGTATTCGCCTTCTTCGTCGTCCCCACGCACGCGCTCGGCGAAGGTGACGACGTAAAAGTGACCGGCGTGCCGCACGCCGGCGCCTTCCAAGATGTCGTCCGGCGCGGCCCCGACCGGCGCGCCAAAGACGGCGCTTTCGGTGAGGACGGCGCCCTCCGCCGGGTCGAAGCGGAGGCCGCGCTCGCCCAGGTTGAACATCACCAGCGCCAGCCACACGCGCTGCTGGATTTGCTGTTTGCTTTCATGGCTGCGGGTGCGCTCGTTGAAGAAGAGCAGTTGGAGCCGGGCCTCGCCGTCGGGCGCTTGGGGTACCAGGCTTTGCGCTTTAGCCTGGGCCTGGGTCACCAGCCCGACCCAGACGCCGGGCGAAGTGTCCGGGCTTGGCGTGACCCGGTGAACGCCGAGCAGGCTGCCGCGGAGCAGAAAATCCGTGCGCGCGCCGGGCTTATCGCTCCAGGGTTCTTGGGTGCCGGTCAGGTAGTGCACCAGATTTTCGCCCCCGGTCGGCTCGAAAGCGGTCTCTGCGACGGTGAATTTCAGCGCCGGGATCTCGCCGAGCACACGGTCTACGATACTTTTCGTTTCCATAACAGTTTGCCTTGCCTGAGCCACGATTGAAGCACTCCGTTCCGGTTACCGCGCATTATACCCTAAGTGATTTGAGCGGGTGATATCGGTTTTGCCAGCACGTACAGAGCTGCCGGCAGCAGCTCAAAGGTCATGTGTTGGGCCTGATCGGGTTCGCCGTCCAGGTCAAGGCCGAGGGTCTCGCCGGGCGCGGCGGTGATCTCGACCCGGCGCGCCTGCGCGTGGTGCACCTTCGGTTTGCCGATGTGCTGGCCCTTATAAGCCTGTGCCAGCCGTTGAATGACCTGCACGCGCGACATCCCCTCCAATACGACGACATCGAAAAGGCCGTCGTCATACGCGGCGTCCGGCGCTGCCAGGATGCCATGCCCGAACCACCGCCCGTTTGCAACCGCTGCGACGTATGAGCTGCCGGTGTAAAAGGGGATGCCGTCCAACGTCACACAAATATGCTGCGGGCGGTATTGGATCAAAGAGGTCAGGATGGCGCGGAGGAAGGTCCACGGTTTGCGGTTGGCGACCCGGTTGACGCGCCGGTCGATGTTGGCGGCGACGCCGGTGCTGGCGATGTTGAGAAAAAGCCGCGTCTGTCCATTGAGCGTCACCCGGCCCACGTCGCAGGGGTGCGGTTCGGCCTCCGCCAGCCAGTGGACCGCTTTAACCGGGTCGAGGGGAATGTTTAGCGTGCGCGCCCAATCGCGCCCGGTACCGATGGGGATTTGCCCGATGGCAATCGGCGGTTCGCCCGGCGCGCTGCTGCTCAGCAGCGCGTTGACCAGGACATGGTTGGTGCCGTCGCCGCCGACGACGATAATGCGCTCGACGCCGACTGCACGGGCTTTGTCGATGTGCTGGGCGACTTCATCGACGCGCCGGGTGACGGCGATGATAAGGTCATTGAAGTGTTCCAACAAGATAGGCTCGAGGCGCGGCCAGATGCGCATGGTGCGCCCGCCGCGTGCATGGGGATTTAACACAATCAGGTTCATCTTTTGGCGCTCGCTTCGTGACTTTACAATAGCAGAGGGTGAGTATAGCAGAAGGGCGCGGGTTCACCAACGCAGTTTAGAATATGTGAATCCTGTAATATCGTGTAAAATGAAGGTGATAAGCGGTGTTCCCCACGATGCTTGGAGGCAGAAAATGCAGCGTAAGGTTCCACTCGTGATCTTGATATGCGCTGGCGGCTTGTTGCTCACAGCCTGTTTCCAATCCACCGGGTTACCGGATTTATCCGTCACCTCCGGCGATTCGGCTGTCGCTGAAGCCGACCAACCGACGCCGGAGGTGGTTTTCTCGCCGACCGTCGAGACGCTGCCTCAAGGGGTAGGTGAGGCGGAAGAAGCCCAGACACCGGCCGCCGTCGCCTACCGCCCTTCGGATGCGCTGCGCTCGCCCACCGCGCACATTATCGTCATTACGGCGACGCCTGGCATCTGTCCCACCTGCCCGCCTTGCGAGGTAGAGGGCGCCGACGCCAGCGCCAGCGTGCCGCTGCCGGCTCCGGAGGTGGCCCAGACCGAGGAAGCTCAGCCGCCCATAGCGCCGACGCCGACTCTGCCGACGCCGGTCGTGCTGCCCGCCCCGCCTGAAGGCTGCCCGACTCTCGTTCCTGAGATGTCGATGGCGCCGATGCTCCCCAGCAACGATCTGCGCGCCATCCCACAGCATATCGACTTCTTCCTCTCCGACGGCGGTACGGTGTCCCGGCTGCGCGATGGGTTGGCGGCGTGGGAGGTGCTGGCCGGCCCCGGCGATTTGATCGAGGGCGCGTTCGACGGTAAGGCCGGCAAGGAGATTGCGATGGCGGTGCAAATGCTGGCGCCCGGCATGGAGGCCTACAACGTCTGGGTATTCGACTGCCAGGGACAGGTTCTTTACCAGGCCTTCCCCGGCGCGCGTGAGCGACCGGTCGCGTTGATGTTCCGGGACCTGGACGGCGACGCGAGCAGGCTGGAACTGTTTTTCGGGTTGGAGACGTGCAACGGGAGTTGCCAGGTCGCCTGGCGCGGGATCAAGTGGGTTGGCCCCAGCCCCGGCGAAACCGTTGACCTGCTCCGCAACCTGCCGGTGTTCAAGCCGAATTTCACGCCGCTGGAATTTCTCACCGGTCCCAGCGGTGCGCTGGCAGTGCGTTTCACCGAGCAAGCAACCGTGCAGGTCGATGCGCCGCCGGAGCGCGATATCGTCTATGACTATGTGTTGACGGGCGGCGGCTACAGCGAAGGATATACCCTGGCGACCCAACGCTACACCGAGCCGGTTTACCGGCACCAGATGCTCCGCGCCGGCGACGAGGCAATCAGGATTGATCTTCAACTGGCGATTGACCGCTACTGGGATGCCGTGTACAATGCCGGCTTGAGGCTCTGGCCCAGCGAAAGCGCCGCCGACGCCTACAACGGCGTGAACGCTTTTGCGCGCTACCGCGTTATGCAAACGCTGCTGCTCCGGGGCGACCGGGCCGGCGCGTTGCAGGCGCACGACGAATTGATGGCGCTCTATGCCACCCAGCCGGGCGCGGCGGATATCGCCCGCTTCGCCGACGATTTCTGGAAGCTCTATAACGACGTAGCGAGCGCGAATCTGAGCATCGCCTGTGACGCCGGCGGGCAGATCCCATCCTATGGCCCGGCGCGGCAGGCGGCGCAAAACTACGGCTTTATCCGTGGGGCGGAAGATTTTTGCCCATTTTAGTGCACGTTCACAGCACCGACTCCGCCAGCACTTCGGCAATGTCGCGCACCGGGATGTCTTCGCCGGCGCTTTCTAGCATCATCAGACAGTAGGGGCATGCCGTGTAAATCATCCCGGCGCCGGCGGCGCGCGCCTGCGCGAGGCGCGCCCGGCTGGGACGGATCGCCGGGTCAAGCTCCAGCCACATCCCGCCGCCGCCCGCGCCGCAGCATAGACTGTCCCGCCGGCACGATGCCATCTCGACCCGGCGCGCGGCGACGCCGGGGATTGCGTCGAGCAGGGCGCGCGGCGCATGGTAGACGCCGGCGTAGCGCCCCAGATAGCAGGGATCGTGATAAGTCAGTTTGCCCTCGCCCATCTTATCAAGTGAGAAGGGAACCTTTGCCGGTTTGAGACGCCCGGTCTGCACAAGCTGCGCCAGGTAGACGCTGTGATGCACCACGCGGTAATCGCCGCCCATCTGCTTGTATTCGACGCCCAGGTCGTGCCGGCTGTGCGGGCAGGGCGTGAGGATTTGGTTGAACCGGTAGCGGCTCAGCAGTTCGACGTTTGTCTTTGCCGCTTCTTGCCACAGCCACTCGTTGCCCAGCCGCCGGCTTAGCTCGCTGCCCGGCGCGGCTTCGCCCAAGACGGCGAAGTCTACGCCCGCGCGTTTTAGCAGTTCGACTAGCGCCTTGAGAATCTGCCGGCTGCGTGGGTCGAAGGCGGCGGCGCTGCCCGGCCACAGCAAGATATCGACCGGCTCGCCGGGCGCGGCGACGGGCGCATCGAGACCGCCCGCCCATGCCGCATACTGCGACGGCGGGATGCCCCACGGGTTGCCCTGCCGATCCAGGTTGCGCAGCGTGGTCGCAATTTCCCTGGGCAGATCCCCGGTCACCAGCGCGCGGTGCCGGCGCAGGTCGATGAGGGTGCTCAGCGGGTCGATGAAGGTCGGGCACGCATCGACGCACGCGCCGCAGGTGGTGCAGTACCAGGGATAGCCGGCGTCGAACAAATCGCCGTGAAGCTGTACCTCGCGCGCTCCCGTCGAGGGCGCGGCCCACGCGCCGTACATGCCGGCGCGCGCTTTCTGCACAACCGCCATCGGGCTGAAGGGCGCGCCGCTCAGCGCCGCCGGGCAGACCTCGACGCAGCGCCCGCAGCGCATACAGGCATCGAAGGCGAGCAACTGCCGGGGCCGGAATGCTCCCACCGTGCCCACGCCGAGCGCATCGGTTTCTTCGATGTTCTCGATCTTCTCGATTTCGCCAAATTGGGGCGCAGCTTCTCTTGCCCACACCCCGATGTTCAGCGGCGCAGTGACGACGTGGCGCAGCTTGGTGTAAGGGACGCCGGCTATCAGCGCCAGGCCGAGCAGCGCATGCGCGTACAGGATGGTCGCGTGGCCCTGCGCGGCGTGCTCCGGCGTCACGCCCAACGCCCGCATCGTCGAGGCCAGCAGCGCCGCGAGCGGCGTCGCGCCGGCCCACGCCGGCGCAGCGGCGACCAGCCGGTACGCCTCGGCGATGAAGCCGGCCGCGGCGACCAGCGCCAGCATCGCCAGCGCCCACGCATCCTCCCAGCTCGATTCGAGCGCGGGCGGCTTCTGGATGTAACGCCGCCCCGCCGCCATGGCGACGCCGGCTAAAATGGCGATACCCGCCAGTTCGTTGACGAACTCAAACAGCAGGTAGCCGCCGCCGCGCGGAAAGGCAAGCTCGACCCACGGGACGAACATGGGATGTTGCAGCAGGTTGACGACGTGGCCCAGCAAATTGATTGTGACGCCCCAGAAGATCAGCGCGTGCATTACGCCGCGATACGGCGCGCGGAAGGTTCGCGCCTGGGCGACGGCCTGAAGCAGGAAGCGGAGAAAAGCGCGCACCGCTCACCTGCTGCCGAGATAGACCTGTCCGTCTTCGACGAACAGGTCGAAGCGGCGCAGCGGTTCGCTGGGCGGGCCGGCGAGCACACGCCCATCTTCGCCGGCGAAGCGCGCGTCGTGGCACGGGCAGCGGAACTCGCGCGCGCCGGGGTCGTATTCTACCGTACAGGAGAAGTGTGTACATACGCGCGAATACGCGACCGGCCCGGCCTCTGTGCTGACGACGATGGCCGGGTACGCGCCGTATGCCAGCGCCAGGTAGCCGCGCGCCTCCAGTTCGTCGAGCGCACCGGCGCGGACCGGTTCGGCGGGCGTATCGCGCAGGTCGCGCGGGAGAAAGTACGCGATGATGCCGCCGATGATGGCGAGCGCACTCGCGCCGGCGGCGAGCAGCCAGGCGCGGCGGCTGGTGGGGTGAGGGTTCATCCGGCGTCCTTAATTTTTCTGCCGCGCCCCCACCAAATCAAAAATATGCCGAGCAGGGTGAGCGCCAATCCCAGGAGTGCGCCTTCGTTGTTGGCGCTCAAGAGCGATAAGAACGCGATATAAAAACCGGGGAACAGGCACATTAGACCCAGGAGAATTTTAGAGCAGCTCATGCTGTAGAGGTCAACCATGTCATCTCCTACCAAGCGGCGTTCTACTTCTTTTTCTTTTCGTCTTTCTTTCCTTCTTTCTTTTTCTTCTTGCCTTTCTTTTGCCGGGTTTGGAGAGAATACACGGCTGCAACGGTGAACCCGAAGGCAAGCCCGGCGGCGAGGCTGATCTGGTCGTCTACCAGCGCCCTGGCGACAAAGAACATTGGGATGCCAAACAGGACGGTGAAGAAGATAAGGCCGATGGCGAGCAGAACGCCGGCTAAAAGCTGTGATATGCACGAAGTCGTACAGCCGACTGTCTTGGACAGCGTGTGTTTGGCGAAGTTGTAGATCTCGGTCAGCGTCTTGTCGATAAGCCCGGTTACGCCGCTCAAGTGCCCTGCGAGGGGAGGGACAATTAAAGCTGTCGAGAAGACGACGCCGATTAAGCCGAGCGCAAAGAGCCAAAGGTCAAAGTTGTAAAGCATCCCCGGCGAGTCCTTGTTCGCGTGCTGTTATATGACAGGTAATTATACGCCAGACGCCACGCCAAGTATAGTCAGCACCAGCCACGCCGCCGCGCACAGGATCACTATCGCCGCGCGCCGCCGGCGCTTTGTGCCATTGTTTTCGCCGCGATCCAACCCCGGCACCAGCGCCAAGAGGATCAGCAGCAGCGCCGGCGCCGCCGCGCCGCACATCGGGCCGAGCGTTATTACCGGCGCGCCGCCGATACTTATCGTGCCGGGCACGTATTTGAGAAACTGGTATATGAACAAGAAATACCACGCCGACTTGGGACTATCGGGCGGGTCGAACGGGTCGGCGGGCGGCTCCAGCGTCAGCGGCGCGAGCACCATCAGCACGGCGGCGCCGGCGACGACCAGCGCCAGCACGACCCACCACTGCCGCGCCTGGCGCAGCGCGATGCTCGACCAGAAGCGCCGGCCGCGCAGGTGCAGCGCCAGGAGCGCGATGGTCAGCAGCGGCAAGATGAACACGTGCAGCCCGTAGAAGCGCTGCAAGGTCCGCCCGGTGACCATCCAGCCGTCGCGCAGGAACAACAGCGCCGGCTTGCCGATCACCGGCAGCTTCCCGGCGATATCGCTGCCGACCGTGGTCGCCCAGAACGCCTTTTGATCCCACGGCAGCAGGTAGCCCGTGAAGCCGAATCCCAGCGCCAGTACCAGCAGTCCCACGCCCCACCGCCAGCTTGAGCCGTGCGGCGCGCGGTAGGCCCGGTTGATGAAGACGCGCGCCAGGTGCGCCACGACGAGAATGATCGTCAGGTCGGCGGACCAGTGGTGCACGCTCCGCACCAGCGGGCCGAACTGCACTTCGTTCATAATGAACCAGATGCTTTCGTAGGCGTAGCTCGTGCCGGTCGCCGGGTTGATGTCGGCGATGGGTTTGTAGTAGAAAGCGAGCATGACGCCGGTCGCCGCCTGGATGAGCAGAGCCAGCACGGTCAACCCGCCCAGGTAAGCCGGCCAGCGGCGCGGCGGCCAGATCGGGGCCGGCTTCGCCCACGCGCGTTTGATCGGTTCGACGATGCCGTACTCGTGGTCGAGGTAATCGACCAGGCGCGCCCACGGCCCGCGCCAGCGCGCTCGCCGCGCCCACAGGTAGGCGCTCCGCCACACCCCCACGGCAAAGATCACGCCCGCCGCGCCGAAGACCAGCCAGCGCGCCGCCGGGAACCAGGGATTAGTTTCTTCGCCGCTCAGGTGACAGGTCTGGCAGGTGTCTTGCGCGGGTGCGGCAGGCAAGACGGCGACCCAGGGGGCGGCCCACCGGGTCGCCCCTACGAGCGGCGGCGACGGTAGGGACGAGCCGCCGGGCCGCCCGGCCCCCCCAAGAATCCCCGACGCGGCCAGTATGAGCGCGAGAACGAGAAACAGTATCGGCAAAAAGCGCCGCCGTGCGACCGGTGCCATTAAGCGGTTCTCCTGGTGCTGCGCTGCCTTTAATCGTACTTGACCCGTCCGGGTTGCGCCAGTGCCGAACGTCGAGCGTTTGGCGCTTTTCCCGCGAACACACTTGGCCTACAATACGGGACATGACGCAAACAACCGGTTATCAAAACCGGCGCTGGGCTGCCGGCGTCGGCGCGCTGACGCTGCTGCTGACGTTGGGCTGGCTGGCCCCGGTGCTGAACAAATACGACGGCGATGCCTTGATCCTGGCCGGCATCGGCACCAAGTTCTCCGAAGGCTTGCAGCCTGATGACGAGGGCTACGTCGTCGGCTACGACGGCCAGTTTGCCTATTACATTGCGATTTTCGGCTTCGACCCGCCTGCGCCGCACTGGTTCGATGCGGCGGCCTACCGCTACCAGCGCATCCTTTACCCTGCGCTGGCGGCGCTGCTGTCGTTCGGCAGCAAGGACCTGGTGCCCTGGGCGATGCTGGGGATCAACGTTGCTGCGCACAGCGCCGGCGCGGCGCTGCTGGCGTACCTGCTCGCGGCGCTGGGCGGGCGGCCCGTGTATGCGCTGTACGCGCTGGTCTACAGTTTGTGGATCGGCGAGATCGTCGCGGTGCATCTCGATTTGAACGAGCCACTGGCGATGGCGTTGGGGCTGGCCGGCGCGGCCTTGTATTATCACAAGCGGGTTGGTTGGGCGGCGCTGTGCTTTGCGCTGGCGGCGCTCGCCAAAGATATCGGCGTGGTGATGGCGGCAGGGGCAGCGTTCTATGCGTGGTTTGCCGGGCGGCGCCGTGACGCCATCCTGCTGGGCGGCAGCGCAGCCGGCGCTTATGTGATGTGGATGGCGGCGCTGCGCCTGATCTTGGGCCGTTCGATGCTTGAGGAGACGATCCCGCCGCGCCTGTCGCCGGTGCCGTTTGTCGGGCTGCGCGGCGCGCTGGATATCGAAGGCGGGTTGGGCGCGGCCGGTTTGGTCTTTATCCTGATGTGGCTGGTGGTGCCCGGCGTGCTCTGGGGATGGTCGGCGGTGCGCGCCGTCCTGCGCGAACCGGCGACGTTGAGCGCGTGGATGTTGATCTGCG
>JAFGMM010000039.1 GCA_016927535.1 Anaerolineae bacterium | reverse complement strand
TACAGCGTTGTCTACTTCGTCAGACTTGACCGAACCGCCGGATGCGGACCCGCATGTCCGGTGGTGTGGGAGGGGGGCGTTTCCGTCTCCCTATCCCGATTTCTTTGTTCGTGTTCCCCCTAAATGTAGGGGTTGCCGGCGCCTCGTTTTTTGAATAGACTATAAGCGTATCATAAAGCGTGATATAGCCATCATATCGAAAATACGCGATCATTTTTTACGAAATACGCATAAATCCGGGGGATTTGAGCATGAGTGCGGTCTTCGGCATCATCATGGCGGTCGGGTTATTGTATTTTCTCATGTCTATCTTCTCCGGCGGCTTATTCGACCTGGGCGACATGTTCGACGGCCTGGACCTGGACCTCCCGGATTTCCTGGATTTTCTTTCCGGCGCCGGCGCGCTCGACGCCGCCGACGCTGCCGACGGTGTTGACCTGGCCGGCGAAGCGCGCGGCTTTGGCTGCACGGCGATTGCCGCGTTCATGGCGAGCTTCGGCGCGCTGGGGTTGGTCGGCGTGTCGTTGGAATGGACGCCGCTGCAAACCCTGCTCGTCGCATTGGCAATCGGCGCCGTCGTCGCGTGGGGCGTGGCGCGCGTGTTGAAATGGGTGCTGCGCCAGCAATCGACCGGCGTCCTCACGAGGCGCGATTTGGTCGGCAAGACGGCCCGCGTCACGGTCAACACGCCGGCCGGCCAAACCGGGGAGGCCCTGGTCGAAGGCGCGGCGCGCGTCAAGTATCCGGTAAAGGAGGTCGATGGGCTGGAACTGAACAAAGGAGACCGGGTGATTGTGGTTGGTATGGATGGTGGGCGCCTGGAAGTACGGAAACAGGACGATCTGGATTCCCCGTTTTTCTCATAACAAATCAAATCTCTGGAGGTCACTCAATGGAACCGTTCTTATGTTTAGGGGTTGGTTTTATCATCGTCGCGGGTGTGCTCAGCATGCTCGCAACGCGATATCATCGCGTGCCGCCTAACCAGGTGATGGTCGTATACGGGCGCTCCGGGCAGCGGCTCATCACCACCGGCGGCGTGTTCGTCTGGCCTTTACTGGAAAGCTACAAGATTCTGCCCGTCAACATCATGACCATCAAGACCGAAAAGGACGAGGTTTACACGGTCAGCGGCGTACCGATCCGGCTGGATTGGGTGGCGCAGGTGCAGATCGCGCCCGACGAGGCCGCGCTGAGCACGGCGGCGCGCGCCTTCCTGGACAAGAGCCAGGATGAGATTCGCGTCGTACTCAACGAGACCCTCAGCGCCAACTTCCGCGCCATCGTCGGCCAGATGAGCGTCGAGGGCATCCACCGCGACCGGGATTCCTTTGTGCAAAAAGTGCAAGACCTAGCGTCGGACGATATGACGGCGATGGGCGTGCAGATCATCTCGATGGGCATCGAAGAAATCACCGACGATCAAGGCTACTTGCAGGCGATGGCCGCGCCGCAAATCGCCGCCGTCAAGCGCGATGCGACCGTCGCGCAGGCTGAAGCCGACCGCGAGGCGCGCGTCAAGGCGGCGCAGGCGCAGCGCGAGGCCGAACAGGCCGAACTCGACGCCCAGCGCGAGATTTTGCAGCAGCGCGAAGCGCTGGAGCTGCGCGACGTCGAGGTCAAAAAGCGCATCGAGCTTGCGCAGGCCGAGGCTCAGCAGGAAGTCCAGCAGAAGCGCGCGTTGGTGGTCGAGCAGCAGCAGGAGGCCGATGTGTTGGTCCCGGCGCGCGCCGAGGGCCAGGCCGTCGAAATCCGCGCGCAGGCGGCGCAGCGCAAGCTCGAAATCGAAGCAGAGGCGGCGCAGCGCAAGCTCGAAATCGAGGCCGAAGCCCAGCGCAAGCAGATTACCATCACTGCCGACGCCGAAGCGCAGGCCCGCCGCCAGCGCGCCGAGGCTGAAGCCCAGGCCGAGCAGACCAAGGCACGCGCCGAAGCTGCCGCGCTGCTGGCGAAGAAAGAGGCCGAAGCTGCCGGCGCCAAGCAGGAAGCCGAGGCTCTCCTGGCGACGATGCAGGCCGAAGCCGAGGGCAAGAAGGCCGAAGCTGCCGCCGTTCGTGCGCTCAAAGAGGCGGAAGCCGAGGGCAAGAAGGCCGAAGCTGCCGCCGTCCGTGCGCTCAAAGAGGCGGAAGCCGACGGTGTGCGCGCGTCGCTGCTGGCGGAGGCCGAGGGCCGGCGCGAACTCGCCACCGCGAGCGCTGCTGAGGGCGAGATCACCCTGCGCCAGTTCATCGCCGAGAAGATGATCGAGGCCGAGATCGCCAAGACTAGGGTGATGGCCGAGGCGATGGCCCAGGCGATGGGCGGGCTGGCCGGGCTGGGCAGCAACATCCGTATGGTGCACTTCGGCGGCGCAGACGGCGGCAGCGCCGGCGCCGGGAAAACCGGCATCAAGCTGGTCGATCTGCTGCTGGACATGCCCGAAATCGCCGAAGTCTTCAAAGCGAAGGTTGAAGCGTTGAGCGGCGAAGACATGACGACGACCATCGCCAAGATCAACCAGATGTTCAATAAGCTGAAAGCCGGCGACCTTCAAGATCTGGTGGAGAGCGTCGATCCGGGCAAAACAAAGCCGGCGGAGGATGCGAGCACGAAGGCAAAATCAAAGGCGAAGGCGCCGGACGCGCCCGAAGCCGCCGGCCAATAAGTACGCTCGCCTATGAAACAAAAAACTCCCTGGGAGCTTCAAGCTCCTGGGGAGTTTAGTTGTACGCCCGGCATGGGCGATGATTGGGGAGTGAAAGTCTCCTGTGGGCGTTGGTCCGACGAACCACAAGCCGAAGGCAACTG
>JAFGMM010000381.1 GCA_016927535.1 Anaerolineae bacterium | reverse complement strand
CTCTTTCCACCTTTCTTTTTCAGAATGGAAAAAGTATGCCGATGAACCTCTTTTTCGTCTACTCCACGTTATCTTGTGGAGCTACCCCATGCCTCAAGCATGACACGATATTCGCCTTTTGCCCATTTCATTACGCGAATGATGAGTACCACGGAGCTTTTGACGATTTCTTGATCTCTTTGTGTGCTCTGTGGTGAAAGATCTTCTTGGTTTCTCGCACTCTGTTGTACCACCGACTCGCAATGTCGCGATATCTTGATGTTGATGTCTTTGCTTTTATGCCGGGAACGCCCTAAAATGGAAACGGTGCAGGTTATGCGCCAGGACAATGCAGACTTTAAAATCACAAAGGGCAATGGATATATGGGCGAAGAATTCGACCAACCAGAGAAAGAACAAGAGCCGGAACACACCGCCGGGCTGCACGCCTTCGAGGCGCTGGGCCGCTTCCTTGCAGAGGACGGCTGGCACCCGCAGCAGTTAGAGGGCAAGACCATTTACCGCACCAACTTCCTGGGCAAAAATGGCGAGCTGCGCTGCTACGCCCAGATTCACACCGAACTACAGCAGTTCATCTTCTACGCCGTTGCGACCACGCGCGCCCCGGAGGAAGTCCGCCTCGCCGTCGCCGAGTTCATCACACGCGCCAACTACGGTCTACGCATCGGCAACTTCGAAATGGACTATTCCGACGGTGAGGTGCGTTACAAGAGCAGCATCGACTTTGAAGGGATTGAGCTAGCGCCGAACCTGATCCGCAACGCCATCTACCCGGCAGTGCAGACGATGGACCGCTATCTGATGGGGCTGATGCGCGTGATGTACGGCGGCCAGACGCCGTATGAAGCCATCGCGGAGATAGAAGGATCGCAGTGATCCAGCCTGCTTGTGTTTGGGTGCAGCGGCGCCGGCAAGGGGGGTGTCGGCGTCGCTGTCTTCACAGTCTATCTATCCTTTCAACCCGCTCATCGATATGCCCTCGATGAAGTAGCGCTGCAACAGGATAAACAGAATAATCATCGGCAGCGTCGCCAGCAGCGACCCCATCATGATGATGTTCCACGGGGTTTTGCGCTCGCCTTGCAGCAGCGCGATGCCGATGGTCACGACGCGCGGGTTCTGGCTGGCGGTGACCAACGGCCACAGAAAATCGTTCCACGCCGCCTGCACCGTAATCACTGCAAAGGCCGCCAGCGCCGGCCCGGAGAGCGGCAGCACCACGTACCACAAGATTTTCAGCGGGTTCGCGCCGTCGATCTCGGCGGCCTCCTCGATCTCGCGCGGGATTTGCATGAACGACTGGCGCAGCAGGAACATCGCAAAGGCGCTGAAGCTGCCGGGGACGATCAAGGCAAAGAAGGTGTTGGTCCAACTGATCGCGCGCATCAGCAGATATTCCGGGATCATAATCGCCTGGAAGGGCACCATCAGCAGGCCCAGCGACGCGGCGAATAGCAGGTTGCGCCCCGGAAACTTGAAACGCGCGAAGCCATACGCCGCCAGCGAGCAGGTGATAAACTGTCCTACCAGCCGCCCGACCGTCATAATGGCGGTATTGACCATGTATTCGCTGAAGCGCGGCGATTGATCGTACAGGTCGTCCAGGTTGGTCTGGCACGCGACCTCCTGCGGGAGCCAGGTCACCGGGAGCTTGTTGATCTCGGCGGGCGGCTTGCACGCCGAGGAAAACATCCACAGGAAGGGCAGCACCATTATCAGTGCGCCGGCGCCCAACACGACGATCAGCCCGCCCACCTGGAACCAGGACAGCGCTTTGTACGACGGCTCGGCCTGAGCTTCCCGGCGGATCATGCTTTCACCTCCGGCGCTTCCGACTCGTAGTAGACCCAGAGGCGCTGGCCCCACAGTTGCAGCGCGGTGAGGAACAGGATAATCAAGAAAAGCCCCAGCGCCACCGCCGACGCATAGCCGAAGCGGTTGCGCGTGAAGGCTTCCTCGTAGAGGAACACCGGCAGAGTCAGCGCGCTGCCGTCCACACCGCCGCGCACGGTTCGCGCGGTCATGATGTATACCTGGTCAAAAATCTGGAACACGGAGATGACCAGCAGCGTCAGCACCAGGAAGGTCGTCGGCGAGAGCAGCGGCAGCGTCACGTAGCGTAAGCGCTGCCAGCGTCCCGCGCCGTCGATGGTGGCGGCTTCGTACAACTCGCGCGGGATGGCTTGCAGCCCGGCCAGGAACAGCACCATATCGAAGCCGAGCCGCTGCCACACCGTCACCACGCCGACCGGGATGAGCACCAGTTCGGGCCGGGTGAGCCAGGCGGTATCACGCAAGCCAAAGGGTTGCAGCAGGCTGCCCAGCAAACCATAGCGCGGCTGAAAGATCCACGTCCACACGACCGACGCCGCCACCGACGATGTAACGACCGGCAAAAAGTACGCAGTGCGGAAGATGCCGCGCGCGGGAAGCTGCTGGTTGAGAATCAACGCCACGCCCAGCGCCAAAATCACCTCCGCCGGGATGACGCCGAGCGCCAGCTTGACCGTGTTGCCCAGCGCCCGCCAGAACAGGTTATCGCCCAGCATCCTGCCGAAGTTATCCAGCCCGGTGAACACCGGCGGCGCGAGCACGTTCCACTCGTTGAGCGAGGTGGCGAACGCGATGATAACCGGCACACCGAAGAAGAAGAACAGGCCCAGGAGGTTCGGCGCGACCAGTGCAAGCCCCCAGAATGCCTTGCGCCGGCTAAGCGGTGTATGCCCGAAAAAGTTTAAGAGTGTGGACATGACATAAGGGTTCGTTAGATAGAGTAGGGGCACAGGTGTGCCCCCACTCGCCATCGCAGACTAAAGGCTCAGCGTCCGGCGCGTTCTACTCGCTCATGCTGGCAATGTAGGCGTCGATGACCTCGCAGGCCTTGGCGGTCGCTTCCTCGACGCTCATGCCGAGGTCGAAGATGTTGAGCACCAACTCGTTATTCACGCTGTCGATCTCGTCGAAATCGGTGATACCTTGCGAGTCCTGAATCGCATCGATAAACGCCTGGATGTTGACGTTGGTATCGCCGAACGAGTCGATCCACATTTGCTGAAGTTCGGGGTTGGGGTTGCCCGGCGCAACGCCGCCCGCCTCGGCGAAGAAGCGCTGGCCCTCATCGCTGACCAGGAATTGAATCAGGTTCGCCACCAAGTCGGGGTTCTCGGCGTTCGCGCCCGCCGAATAGCCGACCGCGTGCAGCGTCGAGCGGCTGCGCCCGGTCGTGGGGTTCTTCGGGAAAGTCACCACGTCCCAGTTGAACTCGAGTTCCTCGAACGCCTGCGGCAGCTTCCACGCCCCCACCGACATCATCGCCAACTGCCCGGACTTGAACAGGTTGAAAGCGTCGTCCGGCGAGGTGCTGCCGACAATGGAGGGCGGCGGCATGTAGCCGGCATCCGCCAGGCCTTTGAGGAATTGCAGCGCTTCGATGCTGCCCGCGTCTTGCAGGGTGCAGCGGCTGCGGTCCGCCTCGATCAACGGCGAGACGCCGGTCATGGCGATCCAGTTGGGGAAGCCGCTCTGGTATTCCATGTAGACTTCCGCGCCGTAGACGCCGGCTTCCTCATCGGTCAGCGCGGCGGCGTATTCGGCGAAGTCGTCCCAGGTCCAGTCGGCGGTGGGATATTCCAGCCCGGCGGCGTCCATCATGTCCTTGTTGTAGTAAACCGCCACGGTCACCCACTCGACCGGCGCGGAGTAGAGGCCCGTGCCGTCGGCGCCGCGATAGGGGCCGACCGAACCGCTGCCCCACAGGTTGGAGTCGATGCCGGCCGCCTCGAAGTACGGTTCCAGGTCCATCAGCGCATTGTTGTCGATGTAGAAGAAAGCGTTGGGCTGGCTCATGGTGAATATGTCGGGCAGGTCACCGCTGGCAGCAGCGGTCTTCAGCAGGTCCCAATATTGGCCCCACGGGTTGACCTCGATGGTCACCTCGGCGTCGGGGCAATACTCCGTTTTCCACAGTTCGACCGAATCGCCGATGACCTCGGCCCAGTTCTCATCCCAGAGCCACAGCGTCAACTCACCCGGCGCGACACATGGCGCGGCGGGAATGGTCGGCTCGGTCTCCTGGGCCATGACCGGCACCGCCAAGGTTACCAGCGCCAGCAAAACCAACAACGTGACAGATCGTCGTAACATGTGATCTCTCCTCTCTTAGTCAACAGGGTCGATACGAAGATCGTTAAAGTGAAGCGGCGGGAGAATTCCCCCCGGTTACATCTATTTTAGCAGGAAAAGCGCCAAACTAAAGCGGGGCCGCCGCTTCTAATGCAATTCTGATACAGCATATCCACGAACAATCGTTTTTGCAAAAACTTGCAACAGCACACCACGGCGGCCATTCGGCGAGCTGCCTCCTCGCGCCCTGACCGGCGGTTTTTTTACGACGAGGGCGCCGCCTGGATATAGGCGATCTGTTTGAAGTCCGGCTCCTTCACCGGCAGCACGTCGATCAGTTCGTACTCGCGCGAGCCGAGGCCAATCTGCTCGGCGAGTTCCAACTGTTCGTAGGGATCCTTATACGGGCCGTGAATCCACTGCCAGGGATGGCCTTCGCGCGTGACGATTTCCATCATGCCGGGCAGATTTTCCTCGATGATGGACGTTTTAGCGAGCGCATCCAGCGTCGCCATCTCGGTCGCTACGATGTCGTCCGAGCCGAAGATACCAGCATCCGGGAGCACCGGCAAGCCGGTGAAGCCGAAGCAGTCGCACACCGGCGTCATGTGGGTGGCAAGATTGATGAAAACGGCATTGCCCGGCTCGAAGGTATCAAGCACCAGCTTGGCGGCAAGGTTATTGACCTCTGAAAAAGCCATAAAGTTGCTGCGTTTGATCGCCAACGCGCCGTTGGCGACTTCCTGGCAGCGCATGCACTGGTTACACTTGAAGTAGTGCAGGTGCAGGCTGTCGGGGTCTTCTTTGTCGTCCACGATGGCGCCGTAAGGGCACGATTCGCGGATGGCGACGCGCGTCGCCTCGTCCGGGCATTTATCTTTAAAGAAATACGGCTCGTAGTGCGAGACATCGTGCATGGCGCTGCGCGTCTGCCCATCCATGCAGCCCAGCGCCAGGTTCTTGATCACGGCGCCAAAGGAGCAGGCCGGGTGTCCTTTGACGTGCGCCAAGTCGATGAGGAAAGTCGCCTCCTCGATGGCGCCGCCGATGTGAAATTCTTTCACATTGCGATAGTCATACGGGTGAACTATATACCATTTTTCATCAATCCCGGTGCTGGGATACAGCGGGCAGCCGAGCGTCTCGGCGGTATAGCCGCGTGTATACGCATCGGCGACCGAGTGCGGCAGGTCGGTCACGAAGGGCCGGCCGCCGCCTTCTTTCACCGCCTGTGCCACTCTGCGGACAAAGACCGGGTGAACCATCGAGTAGCCGACGTTAATACCCAGGTGCATTTTGATCGCAACGCGGTGACCTTTGACACGCTCGCGCAAATTGAGCTTTTCTAAGATAAGGTCGAGCTTGGCCGGCAGCGTCTCTTTGTGATCCAACTGTGTTTGGCGAGGCGATCCCCAAAATACTTTGCTAGACATCATTACTCCTTGCACAAATTTTTGGTATGGCCTAAGAAGGTAATGATACCACACAATATTTTATGTGTCGGACGGAATTCAATCAGGCGTACCGCCCGTACTCATCCGCCGCCGCGAAGCAGGCGACCAGGTTTTCCCAGCGTAACTCCGGCTCCAAGTCATACGCCGGGCCGAGGATCAGCCCGCCGCCCGCGCCCACCATCTCGATGCGCTCACGCACTTCGGCGCGGATGCTCTCCGGCGCCGCCCAGGCCCAACGCTGCGGCGTGCCCACCGTCCCCCAGAACGCGATCCGGTCGCCGTACTGCCGCTTGAGCCGGGCCGGGTCCATCACGTCGGGCTGCACCGGGTTCAGCACATCCACGCCGATTTCGATCAGGTCCGGGATGATCGGTTCGCAGCAGCCGTCGCTGTGATAGAAAACGCGCAAATCAGGATTGACTGCCCGGCACGCCTGGATGATGGCGGTCCAGCACGGCTTGAAATATGCGCGCCAGTGCGCCGGACTCATCAGCATGCGCGTCGGCTCGCCGATGTCGTCGTCCAGGCCCAGGATATCCACACCGGCGCGCGTCAGGGCGACGCAGGTCGTCACGTGCATCGCGGTAAGCTGGTCGAGCAGGTAGCGCACCAGGTCCGGGTTTTCGATCATGTCGATCATGAACTGCTCGAAGCCGCGCATACGGAACGCGGTCTCGAACAGTTCGCCGCCCAGGTGTGGCGGCGACCCCGCCACCGCCAGGCCGCGCGCATGGTAGCCCGCCACCTGCGCGGCGAGGCTGCGCCGGGCGTCCTCGGTGATGAAGCCGGGCAGCGGTTCGGCGGCAAAGCGCGCCGCGAACGCCTCGACGCTGTGGATATCGCCCCACGCGCTGAAATTCTCGATCTCCGGGTGGTAGCCCCAATCCCGGTACGTGCGCAGGATATCGAGCGAGCCGACGTGTACGTCAGGCGGGAGCGAGCGCAGGTAGGCGATGAAGTCTTTTTGGGGTTCGGGGCTGGGAAAGGATGCATAGCGAATGTCGGTATTGAAATACTCGTCGGGGTCGGCGCCGCCGATTTGGTGCATGGTGGTGCGGTAGAAGTTGACCGCCGTGGGCACCCGGTCCGGGACCTCACCGCTCAGCGCAGCAAGCACACGTTCGCGCGAGTTCATTTCGGCACCTCAAACAGGTTCACCCAACCCCTCTATCAAGGGACAGTGCGTCTCGTAGCCCAGCCGCCGGTACACTTTGATCGCGGCAGCGTTATGCTGATCTACGTTCAGCCCAATAGTCTGTATGCCCATATCGAGCAGGGCTTGCGTGACGGCAGCCGTGCAGGCCGTCGCGTAGCCCTTGCCGCGATGCGCCGGCGCGGTGTAGACGTGCCCGACTGCCGCGGCGCTCTCCTGCTTCGAGATCACGTGAGTACCCGCCTGCGCGACAATTTCGCCGCTTGCTTGATCTCGGACGGCGTAGAATACCCCCTGCGCGAGCAGCGCGGCGGTTCCCGCTTCGCTCAGCGGTATCTCCAAGTTCGACATGGCCGCCGCATCGGCCGGCCCCAGGCGCTCGGTCATTATCGCGTTGTATGGCCTAAAACCGCCGGCGGACACGACCATGCGCCACATGGCGGCAGTCTCGCGGCGCGCATACCATTTCTCTATGATTGCGTGAAGCGCCGGCTCAAGGATGTAATAGACGTCGCCGCGCTCCAAGATGACGCCGCGCGTGGCGACAAGCGCTTCTGGGCTGCCGCAGAAGACCAAGATAGGCTGGGCGAAGAAACCGCTGTAAAACAGCGCCACGCCGCGCAGTTCGCCGCCCATCTCGGCGCCGATGAACTCAGACCGGCTCCAGTACGGCTCATCCAGATCGCCCAGCGCGTAGACACTCAAGCCCCGGTCCCGGTTGAGAAACGCACGCAGAGCGTTCTTATCGGTGATGGTAGAAACGCGCCAGGCTGAATCAACCCTTTGATAGACCATCCAGCAAACCCTTGTCGTCGAAAGTCTGGCGGAAGCGCGCGACAAATTCGGCCGGCGTGTAACGGTGGTTCTGCGTACCAACTTGCTCCAGCACATACGCCGCACACACCGCGCCCACCTGCCCACACAGTTCCCAGGGCCAACCCGCCGCAACCCCCTTGAGGAAACCGCCCCGGTAGGCGTCGCCGACGCCGGTCGGGTCGGCAATGCGGGCCACCGGCGCGACCGGCACGCGGCAGGCGTCGCCGCCGGTATAGATCACCGAGCCTTGATCGCCCAATGTAACCACCAGCACCGCCACGTGATCGAGCATCGCGTCGCGGTCCAGGCCGGTCTTCTGCGAGATCAACTCGAATTCGTACTCGTTGCAGATCAGGATGTACGCGCCGGAGATGCCGCTGCACAGGAAGTCTTTGTCCAGGCGCAGCACTTGCTGCGAAGGGTCGAACAGGTAGCGGACGCCGTGCTCCCGGCATTCGCCGGCGATGGTAGTCATGGCCTGCGGGTCGTTGGGCGAGATGACCACCAGGTCGGGCATGCGCACAAGTGTCTTGGCGAGCGTATAGTCCCTGGCGCGCGCCATCGCCCCGGCGTAGAAGCTGGCGATCTGGTTGTTGTCGAGATCGGTATTGGCGAAGAACGATGCGGTGTACACATCGTCGAGCTGGATAACCGCCGAGGTGTCCACACCGGCCGTCTCCAGCCAGGCGCGATACTCGTCGAAATCTTTACCGGCAGTGCCCAACACCCTAGGGCGTTCGCCCAGCAGCGCCAGCGTATAAGCGATGTTCGGCGCAATACCGCCGAAGTGCTTATCGAGGTGATCGACCAGGAAGCTCAGGCTCACCCGGTCCAGCTTGTCGGGTATCAGGTGCTCTTTGAAGCGACCGGGGAAGGTCATCAAGTAGTCGAAGGCGATTGAACCGGTAATCACGATGTCCATATGTGCATCACCCCTGCGAACTAATAACTAACCGCTAATCGCTAACAGCGAACAGCTACGACTGCGGGCGGCTCTCAACCGACGGCAGCCCTTCGAGCACGGGCGGCGTGTTCTGCTTCCACAGCGGCGTCAGGCCCAGGCGCTCGCGGAACATCACCCAAATGCTGTGCAGGCCATCCCAGACCGTGATCTTCTTGCCCTGCTCGTAGGTGCGCGGGCGGTAGTTGATCGGCGCTTCGTAAATCTTCACCCCGGCTTTGAGCAGCTTGGCCGGCAGCTCAAAGTCTAGATCGAAGCCGTTGCCGATCAGATTCAACGCTTTGAACACATCGGTGCGCACCAACTTAATCGCGGTGCCGGTGTCGGTCAGTTCGCCGCCGAACAGGAAGTTGCACAGCGCCGTCAGAAAACGGATTCCCCAATAGGCGTGTACATATTCGTAGACTGCCCGCCCGCCCAGCGTCCGCGAACCGAACACCGCGACCGCGCCCTGTTCGACCAGCGCCAACAGTTTGGGATGGTCATCCGGGTCATACTCCAGGTCGGCATCGTGGATCACGGCATAGTCGCCGGTAACGTGAGTCAGGGCGGTGCGGATCGACGACCCCTTGCCCATGTTGTACGGGTGATAGACGATCTGCACGCCGGGCATATCCACCTGCCGGAGCAGTTCGCGCGTGCCGTCGCTGGAGCAGTTATCGACCACCACGATCTCGCGCTCCCAGGCGCCCAGGTCAACCGTGCGCAGGCGCTCCAACACGGCCAGCACCGTATCCTTTTCGTTATACACACAAACGATGAACGAAATTTTCATAAACGTCTGGACTCTCTAAACTCGTTGCAGCCGAAGACCTGAGGAGTATACCACAAGTCTTCGGCCAGCAAATGCGCCCTTTGCCCGGCGTTTTTATCAGATGTTTATCACCCTTTTAGGGTAGTTATAGTTTTACCTGCGATAATAGGGTACGCGCATCTTCCCTGGACCTTTAAGATTTGGTCATCTTTGTCGTCAAACTTTTCACTTAAAATGAATTACAAAGAGCAGGAGAGCGACCGGAAACCCACAAACAGACTACGTTGGCGTCGGATGTAGCGAAAGTCGTAATGTTAGAGGTTTTGAGTGTGATGAAAGAATTATATCGCGTGGCGCGCGAAAGCCCGCACCGCATTTATGTCGAGATTACCGGGGCGATTGGGCTGGAGTTTGTGCGTGAACTATGGGCTGCATTGGATGAATCGGATGTCCCCATCTGCGTCTTGCTTCGCAACACCCAAGACAGCATTGCAAGCCTGGCGACCGTCAGCTTGTTGTATAAGTCGGCGCGCGACCCCAGAATCAAAGCGGTCGCCGCTTTCGACCTGACTTCGGCGCAGACCTTGCTGGTCGAGTGGCTGCTGCTGCATGAAGGGATCGAAACCTTTCGCGTCTTTGTTGACGAGGAGACCGCCCGCGCTTACCTCGATGCGATATGCGAGGATTAGCCAAGCCGGCAGCTTGTACTGCCAACCCATCTCCGCCGCAAATCACGGCGCTTGGCGGCTGCCGTTCTCCGAGGGCAGTTTCAGATTCTCCCACTCGCGCCGGAGATAAGTCACAATACCGCGCTGCGGCTGGTACTGAGGATAAAGATTGCTGAAATCAGCGGCGGCAGCATCGTACGATGCGTCGCTCACCAAGTCGGTCATCTTTGCCAGGTAGAGGAGAGCCACCGAAGGCCCACGCGAAAGCCCCTCGTTGCTGTGAATGAGCACCCGGCGTCTATCAATCTGCGCCCTGATGAAAGCCAGCGCTTTGACGAAAACGGTGGCGGTATAAAAAATTGGCCGGTCAGAGTTGATGATATTCAGATAAAGGTGATTGCGATCCTCCAGAAACCAGTAATTGGGGTGTGTAGTCGGGAGGCTGTTCCGGTAGCCGACTGCATGTTGGTGGCAAGGGTCCTGGCACACATGGATAACTGCAATATCGTCACTATAATTATAAAAACAGTGAAACTGGTTGCCAACAGAAAGGTTAGGAGCAATTCTAGTCACGCGAATCGTATGTGGCATGTCAAACACTTTCAAAACATGATAAACTGCTTACCAAGATATCATAAAAACAAGTATAAATGATATTACAGACGCGCGCCATAATGACAGAGTGTTAGTCTTTAATTTCCGAGCCTCCAACTACGGTAGCCCTAGCACTGTGAACGCCGGCAGGTCCAGGCGCTTCCAGAACGGAAACGGCGCTGCGCCGGTGATGCGCGATACATAGAGCGACATCACCGTGCCATGTGTAAAGACCGCCAGCGTCGCGCCCGGATGCGCGCCAGTCAAGGCGTCGATGACCGCCGAAAAGCGCGCATACAATTGATCGGCGGTCTCCCTGCCGAAGACCAGTTCCGCCGGCGACGCGAAGAAACGCGCCACCGCCGCCTCGAACGCCGCGCGGTCGAGAAAGCCGGCGCCGCGCCGGTCGTGCTCGCGCAGACCATCGACCGCCCGCACCGACGACGCCGGCAGCTCCCACGCCGCCGCCACGAGGTGCGCCGTCTCCAGCGCTTTCGGCTCCGTACTCGACGCCAGCACGGCCGGCGCATACGGGGCAAGCTGCGCGGCGAGCGCCGTACAGCGCGCCCGCCCCGCCTCCGAAAGACGCCACTCGCACGCCGGCGCATCTGGGTCTACCGCCGGCAGCGAATGCCGGACCAGAATCAGTTCACCCATGTTCCCTGACCAGCCCGGCGAAAGCCTCAACGATGTAATCAATCCGCGCGTCGTCCAGGCCCGGATACACGCCGACGAAAAACGTGCTGCGCAGCACCCGGTCCGCCACCGGCAAATCGCCGATCACGCGCCGCTCGATATTCATATACGCCGGCTGTTTAAGAATGTTGCCGGCAAAGAGCAGGCGCGTCTCGATGTTCCAGTCTTCCAGATAGCGCTGGCACACTTCGCGGCTGAAAGGCGCGCCTTCGCGCACCGTCAGCGGAAAGGCGAACCACGACGGGTCGGCTTTAGGATGCCAGGCCGGTAGTTCGAAGAATTCCTCGAAAAGCTTCAAGCCGTCATACAGGCGCGCAAAGTTGCGCTTGCGCGCCGCGATGAAGCCCGGCAGCTTCTCCAACTGCGCCGCGCCGATAGCCGCCTGCATATCGGTGATCTTCAGGTTGTAACCGATTTCGGTAAAGACATAGCGGTGATCGTAGGCGCTGGCGCCGGGGATCTCGGTCTGCAAGCGCCGCCCACACTTGCCATTCGGCGGCGAATCGTAGCCGCACCAACAGTCGCGGCCCCAATCGCGGATGCTGCGCGCCAGCCGTGCCAGCCGGCGGCTGTTGGTCACCACCGCGCCGCCCTCACCCAGCGTCATGTGATGCGCCGGGTAAAAGCTGATCGTCGCCAGGTGCCCGAAGGTGCCGACCGGCTTTCCGCCGAACGCGCTGCCCAGCGCATCGCACATATCCTCGACCACGTACAAATCGTGCGCCCGCGCGAAGGCCATCACCGCGTCCATGTCGGCAGGGTTGCCCAGCGTATGCGCGAAGAACAGCGCGCGCGTGCGGGGCGAAAGCGCCGCTTCTAGCTGGTTGGGGTCCAGGTTGTAAGTGCCCGGCTCCGCATCGATGAACACCGGCACGAGCCGGTTCTGCACGATGGGCGCAACCGTCGTCGGGAAGGCGACCGCCGGCGTAATCACCTCGTCGCCCGGCCGAAGCGGCCCGGTGCGAAGCTGCTGCGCGCACAGCGTCGCCATCGCTACCAAGTTCGCCGACGAGCCGGAGTTCACCGGGATGACCTCGCGCACACCGACGAACGCGCCCAGCGCTTTCTCGAACTGCCGGGCATAAGGCCCGGCGGTCAGCCAGAACTCCAGCGCCGAATCGACCAGGTTGCAAAGCTCCTGCTCGTCGTACACGCGGCCCGCGTACTGCACGCGGTCCACGCCGGGCCGGAAATCGGAGCGTGCATGGGCCAACCGGTAGTACTCTGCGACTTTTTGCATGATTTCATCGCGCAGCGCGTTGATCTCCGCGCCGTGTGCGTCCTGCGACATAGAACCTCACCATTATCATACAATAAGTTTGGGCTAAAAGCGCTTTTCAGCCCACCTTAAAGACAATCTCGACCCGGTTGCCGTCCGGGTCCAGGATGCAGCTCTCGTAATACCCATCGCCCGTGACGCGCGGCCCGCTCGCCACGCGGCAGCCGGCCGCGCCGAGCCGCGCAGTCAGTGCATCCACCGCCTCGCGGCTGCCCACCGCAAACGCGACGTGAGTCCAGCCGGTGTAGGGCTGCTCGATATCGTTCTCGTTCGCCGAGACCGCCTCCATCTGCATCAACTCCAGCCGCGCGCCCGCGTCGAACGAGAGAAAGTAAGAGGAAAAACCGGTCTTGGGGTTGGTGTACTTATCGCCGGGCGCGCCGCCGAAGAACTCTACATAGAAATCCTTCATGCCTTCCAGGTCGCGCGTCCAGAGCGCCACATGTTCGATTCGCATACGTCACACATCTTTCACTTTCACAATGTCCCGCGCAGCCGCATCGCCGCCCACACCGGCAGCAGCGCCAACCGCAAGAGCGCCGTCCGCGCTGCGCCGAAATACTTCCGGCTGAACGCCAGCATATCCCGGTAATACATCCGGCGCGAACGCTTCGCCGCCTTACGAGTGCTGGCGCCTTCGATGTGGATCACCACCGCCTCCGGGATATAGCGCAGCGACCACCCGGCCCGCTTCGCGCGGCGGCACCAATCCTCCTCCGTAAAGTACAGGTTGAACCGCTCGTCCAGCCCGCCGACCTGCTCCAGCACCGCGCGCCGGATCACCGTACACGAGTTCGGGATCACATCCACCGCGCGCGCCGATTCGCGGTCCCAGCCGCCGTACCAGAGCGCGTCTTCGCGCCGCCGGCGCAGTCCCGGCAGCAGCAGCCCCGCCGCGCTGTACGTCAAAAACAAATCGGCCCACTGCGAGAAGCGCGCACAGACGCGCTGCGTGCGCCCGTCGGGATAGACCATCTTGCAGCCCAGCGCGCCGACCTCTGGATATGCGTCCAAATATGTTATCCACGCCGGCAGCGCGCCGTCCGTCAGTTCGATATCCGCGTTCAGCAGGCACACGTACTCGCCGCGCGCGGCGGCGATGCCCTGGTTGTTGGCGCGCGCAAAGAAGCGGTTCTCGGCGTTGGCGATGAGCGCCGCCTCCGGGAAGCGCGCGCGCACCATCGCCGCGCTGCCGTCGGACGAAGCGTTGTCTACGACGATGATCTCCACCAGCGCGTCGCCGCGCGTCGCCCGGATCGACTCGAGGCAGTTCGCCAGTTCGTCGCGCGTGTTATAGTTGCAGAACACAATCGACAGCCGGGCCAATTTACCCTCTTTCCACAACCGGCGATCTGGGGGGAAGCGTCTTCTTCATAGGTTGGGACTTGAATCCCGGTCCTTCGAAGATTCGGATAGACCGAATCCCGGTCGTTCGTTTGTATCCCATCGCTATGTAGAACGGGACCGCGTACAGAGTCGCCGAAAGCCGGATGTCGGTCGCACCTTGCCGGGCGCACTCTTCCTCAAAACACTCTACCAGTTTCCGCCCTATCCCCCGCCGGTGGCAGTCCCCCCGGACGAACAAGCTTTGCAGCTTGTCTTTTCTGCCTCTCAGCACGCCGACGATCTCTCCGCTCTCTTCGGCAACCAAGACCATCGCGGCCCTGATGACCTCGGCAATCGCCTCGCGGTGCGCCGGCTCCGGCGACCGCGCATACCGGAAAGGGCCTAGCAGCCGGTCGCGGTCTTCAGGTGTGAACTCGGAAAGGTTGAATTCGCCGAACGTGTCGGCGATGAGTCTGCCGACCGGCTCGGCATCCGATTCGCGGTAATGGCGGATAGTAATCATAAGGTTCTCTTTATGAGTTCTCCATCAGCGTCAACAGCCGCGCCGTGCGCTGTGCGTAAGTGTGGTCGGTGTAGACGCGCGCCTGCCCCGCCGCTGCGATGCGTTCGCGCTCGGCGTCGTGCGCGAGATAGTACGCCGCCAGTTCGCGCAGGTGATCGGGGTCACGGTACAACACAATCTCCTCGCCCGGCGTGAACCACTCCGGCACGCCCGGCGCTTCGTCGGCGATCTGGAACACCCGGCATCCAGCAGCCTCGAACAGGCGCATGTTGCCGCCCCAGCGCATAAAATCGCCGTGCGGGTTCACGGCAATCTTCGCCGCGCAGGTGATGCGCAGCATCTTCTCGCCCAGCGCGCCGCCGCGATAGAACGGCTGCAAGCTCGCCGGGACCGGGTGCACGCTCCACACACCCAGGTCGAAATCGCGCAGCGCCTCCAACGCCCGCACGCGGCGGCTGTACAGGTTGGGCGGCGTCAGTGTCCCGACGAACGCCACGTCGCAGCCGTAAGCGGCGCGCTCCTCGGCGCTCAGCGCATACGGGCGGTGGTACGACGGCTCGCACGCCGCGTAGGGCAGCGCCTCGGCGCGCGCCGCGCCAAGCTCAAGCCACTGCATCGCGTGGTAAAAATCGTTCGTCGCCGCCAGGTCGAACAGCGGCGCGGCTTTGCGCTCGTTCGGCAGCGCGAACACCACCGGCGACGTGCCCGAAAAGAACGCCAGCTTTGCGCCCTGCGCTTTGATCCCGGCCAGCGTCTCCGGCAGGATGAGGTTAGAGCCGCCGATCAACCACACCCAATCCGGCTCGAAGGCGCGCGCCTGCCCGGCAAGGCGGCGGTTGCGCGCCATGTACTCCGGGCTGAGGCGCGGGAAGCGCTGCAAGCCCGCGCGCACTTTGCCCCCCAACTTAACCCACTGCCGCCCGCCGAACAGCGCGCCCGCCGTGAAGTGAAAGACTTCCATCTCGTGGCCCTGCGCGCGCAGCGCCTCGGCATAAAAGTAAAACGGGTAGCCGGGCGGGAACAGCGGCAACGGTTCGCCGCGTGCGGCGGCGTCGCGCCGGGCGCGCGTATACTCGGCGGCGTGGTGGATGGGGCCAACGATGAGAATGCGCATCCTCTTGCTTACTCCCCGGCCCGCGCAAAGTCGGTCACCGTGTATCCGTTCTCCTCACACAGGAAAGCTCATATATCCAGCTCGACCGTGCCGGCCAGGGTGCGCCGCAGCCCCACTTTCAGCGAGAGCTTGGCCCGCCAGCCTAACGCCGCCTCGGCCGGCTTCGGGTCGGCGACTTGCGACTCCTCCTCGCCGGGACGCGCGGGCAGCGCGCCAAGCTGGACGACGCCCCGCGCCTGGGTCAGCCGCCAGATCTCCGCCGCCACGTCGCGCAGCGAGGTCCCCTGCCCGGTGCCGATGTCGAACGTGCGCCCGGCGGCGTCCGGCGCCTGGGCCGCCGCGACGAACGCATCAACTACGTCATCGACGTGCACCCAGTCGCGCAGTTGGCGCCCGTGCGTCATCGAGAAGTTTTCGCCGCGCCACGCCGCATGAATCGCCGAGGGAATCAGCGCGCGCGCCGGCTGCCCGGCTCCATAGACCTGGTACAGCATCAGACCGGTGACCGGCACCCCCTCGGTGCGGTACATCATCTCGGCGACCGCCCACGCCGCGCTTTTGCTGGCTGCGTAGGGGTTCATATTGATCCGTTCGCCCACCGTGCGTGCCATGACCACGCGCGCGCCGTCAACTCTGTGCACCGCCCGCAGCAGGTTCAGTGTACCGTGCAGATTAACCGCCAGCGCATCCTCAATCGGCAAGAAGGGCTGGGTCACGCCGGCCGCCGCCAGGTGAAAGACCACGCGCGGCGCGACCCGCATAACCATGCGCTCCACGCCTTCGGCGTCGCGGATATCGACCGCGTGGTGCAGTACCCGGTCGCGCACCGGGGCCAGAGCATTGCTGGGGTCGTCGGGGAGAATCTGCGCCGAAACGTGCGCGCCCTGCTCCACCAGGCGCGCAGTCAGCCGCGCCCCGATAAAGCCGGTCGCGCCGGTAACCAGAATCCGCGTGTCGTTAAGCGACATGATCCGGTACTGCCTCGTCGATGAGCAGCGCACGGTACCAGCCCAGAGTCGCGCGCAGCCCTTCGGACAGGGTATAGCGCGGTTCCCAGCCCAGCACATGGTGCGCCTTGGCGCTGGAAAGATACTGTTCGGGAATTTCGTTTACCGCGCGGTCCTGGATGACCGGCTCAAGGTCGGGATAATCGGAAATGGCGATGATCTCGCGCACCAGTTCATCGACGCGCAGCGGGTCGTCCATGCCGAAATTGAACGCCTCGCCGTACAGCTCGCGTGCATCCAGCGCCTCGGCCAGCGCAAGATACGCATACACGACATCGAGCACGTAGACATAATCGCGCCGCATCGAACCATCGGAGCGGATCACCGGGCGCTCGCCGCGCAGCACCGAGCGCATCGTACCCGGCACAATCCGGTTCCAGTTCAAGTCGCCACCCCCGTAGAGATTGCCGCAGCGCGTCACCGCCACCGGCAGGCCGTAGGTCTGCGCGTAAGCCTGGGCGATCAAATCGGCGCAGCTTTTGCTCACGTCGTAAGGGTGGCGGCCTTGCAGCGGGCAGTCCTCGGTGTAGGGCAGGTTGGGCTGGGTGCCGTATGCCTTGTCGCTGGAAGCGACCACCACGCGCCCGGTGCCGGGCCAGTTGCGCGCCGCTTCCAGCACCGTCCACGTGCCCCGGATATTCGTCTCGAAAGTGCTCACCGGCGAGCGGTTGGCGATGCTGACCAGGGTTTGCGCCGCCAAGTGAAAACAGGTATCGACCTCGTACTCGGCAAAGACGCGCGCCAACAGCGCCGCATCACAGACATCGCCGCGCACGACGTTGATGCGCTCGATGGTCCCGTCACGCGCCAGCAAGGATTGAGGCACCCAATCACGCACCAGGCCGGTGACCTGCGCGCCCTGGTCTACCAACACCTGGGTCAGCCACGAGCCGAGCAAGCCAGTGCAGCCAGTGACCAGAACGGGCCGATCTTGCCAGAAATTCTCGCGCGACATATCATCTCCTACCGGGTACGATTCTCGAAAGAGTTACCCCTAGATTTTGTCGCAAGAGTCGAGATTTCGCTATGCTATCTTGCGGCGTATTGCCGGTAGAATGCCATATATTCGCGGAAAAATGGGAGCAAAAACCGTATTTCAGACGGAAATCCGGCGCGAGCTTTCGCCTTCTTCCACAGGAATAACGCCAATGGAAAAACAACTTGACGCTTACCGGATCACCAGCCCTGCCACCGGCGCGGTGGTGGGCGAAGTAACGCCGTCCGCCGCGCAAGATGTCATCGACGCGGTGGCGCGCGGGCGCGCCGCCCAGCCCGCCTGGGCCGCCCGCCCGTACCAAGCGCGCGCCCGTGTCCTGCTGAATTTTCACGACCGGCTGTTGGAAAACCCCGACGCCATCATGGACATCATCCAGGCGGAGACCGGCAAGAGCCGGCGCGACGCGCTCGCCGAGATCGTGGTGGTCGCCGGAACCATCCGGCACTATGCCTCTCGCGGCGCGGCATACCTGCGCCCGGAGCGGCGGCGCGCCGCCTACCCCCTGTTCACCGCCGGCTACTTGCATTACAGGCCGCACGGCGTGGTGGGCATCATCGCGCCGTGGAACTTCCCGTTTATCCTGACCATTGCGGAAGCGGTCCCGGCGCTATTGGCGGGCAACGCCGCCGTCGTCAAGCCGGCGACGCTCACGCCGCTGAGCGCACTGTGGGGCGCAGAGCAGTTCCACGCCGCCGGCCTCCCGCCTGACCTGCTGCATATCGTGCCGGGCAGCGGGCGCACGGTCGGCGATGCGTTGATCGACCACGCCGATTTCATCGGCTTCACCGGAAGCACCGCCGTAGGCCGCCGGGTCGCGGCGCGCTGCGGCGAGCGCCTGGTCCCGTACAGCATGGAACTGGGCGGCAAGAACGCCATGATCGTGCTGGAAGACGCCGACATCGAAGAAGCGACCGATAACCTGCTCGACGGCGCGTTCTCGAACGGCGGGCAGGTGTGTATCTCCATCGAGCGCGTCTACATCCTGGACGCGATCTACGATGCGTTCGTGGCGCGGCTGGTGGAGAAGACGCGCGCCGTCCGGCTGGGCTGCACGCCCGATTTCGAGACCGACGTGGGCAGCCTCATCTCGCCCGACCAGTTAGAGGCGGTGCAGGCGCACGTAGAAGACGCGCGGGCGAAGGGCGCGCGCGTGCTGGCGGGCGGCGCGCCGCGTCCCGATATCGGCCCGCTGTTCTACGCGCCG
>JAFGMM010000380.1 GCA_016927535.1 Anaerolineae bacterium | reverse complement strand
TGGATGACCGGCCTCACCGAGGACGCCCAGCCCGAAGCCGACGAAATGGATTGGCTCGGCGGCGCGGTCGAAGAAGAGGAAGAAGTCCTGCCAGCGGCGAAAGACGACGCCGATATGGGTTGGATGACCGGCCTCACCGAGGACGCCCAGCCCGAAGCCGACGAAATGGACTGGTTCACCGATGACGCAGAATCCGACACTGCTGCGATGCCCACCGAATCCGACTGGCTAAGCGCTATGACCGAAGATGCCGATGAGGATCTTGCTCAAGCTGAACCAGCCTGGGACGACGAAACCGAAGCCCCGGCGGATATCGACCGAATCGACTGGCTAGACGCCATAAGAACCTCACCGGCAGCGACGGAAGTATTTGACGATATTGAACCTGCCGAAGAAAAAATGGATAGTGGGTGGCTGCACGAAGCCATCCCCGATATGGCAAGCGAAGACGACGTCTCACTCGGCGCTGAGACGGACAGCGCAGGTGACGGTCATGAGTATGCGCTGCCCCCTGAGTCGATGGACGGCGAAGAGTTCGACTGGCTCACGGCTTTCGCCGAAGACGAGGTGGAGGGAGAAAGGGAAACAACATTACCCGAAGATCTGATTCTCCAAAGCTCGCTCGAAGACGACCTTTTTGAGGAGGAGTTGTTTGCCCAGGAAGCGCAAACATTCGACGTCTCTGTTGAGACAGAAGAAGCACTCGAAGAAGATTTCTTGGGGTTCGAGGAATTGGAATTTGAGGCAGAGTTAGAAGAAGAGAAAGAACCGGCTTCCGAACCTTCCGGCGAAGACCGGTTCGGCCTGGAGACCGACGAAGCCGCGCTCCCATCTCTTGAAGCATTCGACGCCGAGCCGGAGGGCGGCGAGCCGGCAGAGACGGAGGAAGACGCAGACGTTGACGTTGATGTTCTGGTTACCCCGCGTTGGCTGAAGCCGGTCCGTGCCCGGCCTCGAACCCAAGCGCAGGCCGTCGAAGCGACCCTTACGCCGACGCTTACTCCCCGGTGGATGCGAAAGCCCGACGCTGCTGCTACCCGCGCCGCCGTCTCTAAAAACCCGACGTCGGCTAGACCCAAACCTAAAAGTGAAGCCGATGTAGACTGGCTGGCGCTGGCAGAATGGACGACGCCGGATGCGGGCGAGGACATGCCCCGCCCTACCGATACGGCGGATGCCATTGGCCTTTCAGAGACAACAGATGTACACTTTGATGGAGTGTCTGCCGGGTTGCCGGGAGCCGGAAAAGAAGAACAAGAAGAACAAGAAGAACAAGAAGAACAAGAAGCGTACAAAGAGGCCACCGGAAAACAACCCGACCAAGACGAGGACGGCGAGATATCGGCGCGTGCGGCAGCTTGGCTGCGCGCGCCAACCGAATCGGAACCGGAGGACGGCGAACCCTGGTTTGACGCCGACGAGGTGACAGGTGAACCGACCTGGCTCCGCCGGGTTTCGGATGAATTCGATGATGGTGATGATGATGGAAGCGAGACCGACCCCCCTGACCGGTCGCAAGAACCACCGGAACGAGAGACCTGATGGACTTGCGCGTTAAAAACAGGTATAACGTGCATAGGAACCCCAGGAGGGAGAAGCCATGACACCCCCAGATGCGACAGGCGGGGAAATGCCCGATTTCAGTCAGATGAGTCCTGAAGAAGCGATGGCTTGGCTGGAAACGCTTGCCAAGCGCCAAGGTGTGGCCGAGGAAGAACTTACGACATCCGCGAATGTAGAAATCGCCGAGGTTCCGGCGGATGCCGTCGTCGATGAGCCGGGCTATACTCCTTACGACCCGACCGGCAAAAGATCGAAAGCCCAGGCAGAGGAAACGCCCCCGGCGCAGCCCGAACCCCCGCCGGCGCCGATCCCGCCAGCCCCGGCGCCTCAACCGGTCGCCGAGGAAAGCGGCGATCTCGAAGCGACCATTATGGAAGACCCGATGGCATGGCTGGAAACCCTCGCCAAGCGTCAGGGCGTTGGCGACGAAGAACTCACCACCTCGGCGGATATGCCGATCATCGAGCCGCCGCCGGATACGGTTGTCGATGAACCGGGCTATACGCCCTTTGATCCGTTTGGACGCCCAGGCCCCTACGAGCCGGACCGACCGGCAGCACCCGCGCCGGCAGAAGCACAAAAACCGGAGGTCGAAGCCACGCCTTCGATGGCAGAGGATTTCGCCGACACGAAACCTGACGCCGAAGACTTGATGATGTCAGACCCGATGAAGTGGTTAGAAAGCCTCGCCAAGCGCCAGGGTGTAAGCGAAGCCGAGCTTACCACGATGGCCGACATGGAGATCGAGGAGCCGCCGCCCGACAGTGTGATCGACGAGCCGGGCTATATCCCATTCCGTGAGTTGGAAAAGCAGAAAAAGGGCGGGCCAGAGGTCGAGGCCAAAGCGCCTCCCCAGGAGCCGGTCCCGCCGCCTGAGCCGGCAGCGCCGGACCTGGAACTCTCCACCGACGATTTGTTCGACGATGACCTGGATCTGGTGCCGGCCGAGCTACCCGATTGGCTCAAACCCGCCCGGATGGTTGACCTACCTGACATTCCGGGCCTGGATGAACCGGCGCGCCCGGCCCCGGCCCCCTCCCCACCCGAACCCGTGGCCGAAAGCGACGAACTCGCGTGGCTGGATGCACTCGCAGACCAGACGGCAGATGACGTTGAGTTTGATTTCTCCAGTCTGCCGGTTGCAAGAGCAGCCGGGGACGACGCGGCGGATCCGTTCGCAGGAATGAGCGAGGACGAGATCGAAGCGCTCGCCGCCGGCGGCTATCTGACGCCGGAGCAGCAGCAAGCCTGGGTGGATCGCCAGTTAGAAAGCCTAGTCGAGAACCGCCTCCAGATGGAAGACACCTCCGATGCTGATACAGATAGCCTAGAACCGGCTGTCCCCGGCGAAGTTCCCGACTGGCTGAGGCAGCAAATGCCTCAACCGCCCGATGCCCTGGACAGACCGGCAGCGCCCGGCGAAATACCGGACTGGCTGGCTGAGCAAATGCCTGAAGGCATGGAATTGGACGAAGTAGCCATGGATTCGGGTGCAGCCGATGGAATGCCGGACTGGCTGACCGAGCAAGCGCTCGACGACCTTGGAGACGCCGACCTGATTGAGCCGGCGCCGGATGATATGCCCGACTGGTTGAGCGCGGTCGCGCAAGAGACCCAGACCACCGGCAGCGTGGATGCCGACGCATGGCTGGACAGCCTGGCCGAAGAAACCGGGGCCTTTGGTCTGGCCGAGGAAGCCGAGGAGGTCGAAGACTTCGACCAGGACATGACGCCCCCGCTGCCCAAGCAAGAAGACCTGCCGCCCGGCGAGCCGAGCGAACTGCCGGTCTGGTTCACAGAGGCGGACCTGGAAGCGCCGGAAAGCAAAGAGGCCGAGGTCGACTCGCTTGATTGGCTGGCCGAAGCTCAAGCCCTGGGTGATATCGAGGTTGACTTTGAAGAGTCGGATATCTCGGCTTGGCTGGCCGAGCAGCATTCGGCGCCGCTGATCCCGAATGGTGCGCCGGACGAACCGCCCGAAGAGGCGCCGGCATCCCTCGAAGCCGACCTCTCGTGGTTGGAGGAAGCCGACCTGGATATCGCATTTCCACCCCTCGACTTCGCACAGGAAGAAGAGGAAGAGGGAGAAGAGGCAGAAGAAGCCATACCGCCGCCCCGCGTGCTGACACAGCCCAAAGCGCCGCCGCCCCAACCGTCCCGGCCGGCGCCGCCGCCCCAACCATCCCAGCCCCGACCCGCGCCTGCCGCCGAAGCGCCGCCGCTGAAAATCGACGCTTCTCCCCAGCAGGTGACGCAGTGGCTGAGCGAGGCGCGCACGCTTAAAGACGAGGGCGATTTCGAGGCGAGCATGGACAAGTACGAAAACCTGGTGCTCGCCGAACAGCACCTCGACGATCTGGCGAATGACCTGGAAGCCATCGCGCGGCAGCTTGCGACCAGCATCCGGGTGCGCCGGCTGCTGGGCGACGTGTACATGCGCCAGAACAACCTCCAGCAAGCGCTGGATACCTATCGCGGCGCGCTGGACCAGTTGTAAAATTCCGCAATTGTGAGTAAATTCGCAAGCGGGCTTTTCGGCCCGCTTGTTGTGTTTTTACGCTCGTGTCACATCAGGAGGCATTTGTGGAACGCACGCTAATCATCGCCAAGCCCGACGCCGTGCAGCGCGGCCTGGTGGGCGAAATCATCAGCCGTTTCGAGCGCGCCGGGCTGCGCCTGGTTGGGATGAAATTCCTGCAGATCACGCCGGCGCTTGCCGCCAGGCACTACGCGGTGCACCAGGGCAAGCCCTTCTACGCCGGGCTGATCGCGTACATCACGTCGGCGCCGGTGGTCGTCATGGCCTGGGAAGGGCCGGGCGCGATCCAGGTCGCGCGTAAATTGATGGGCGCGACCCGACCCGCCGAAGCCGATCCGGGCAGCATCCGGGGCATGTACGGCGTCAGCGTAGGGCGCAACCTGGTACACGGCTCAGATGGGCCGGAGACGGCGGCGTTCGAACTGGACCTGTTCTTCGAGCCGGCAGAGCTGGTCGAGTGGGCGCGCGCCGCCGATCCCTGGGTCTTCGAGGACAATTAGCGGCGGCGCTTCAAAATCGCTCCAGAGACGCAGCAGCTCTTAAAGAACCCGCCGTGGGCCTTACTGGATGTTGACCACTACAGACGCATCGCTCCAGAAGTCTTCCAGGTCATAATAGCTTCGCTTTTCGGGCAAAAAGGCATGAACAATAACCGTACTGTAGTCCATCAACACCCAGCCGTGGGAGGCTTCGCCGTCGATGTGGAACGGGCGCACACCGTGGTTATACTTGGTCTTTTCGGCAATCTCTTGCACAATTGCTTTAAGCTGCCGTTCGCTGTTCGCGCTGCAGATCACAAAGAAGTCAGCGATCAACGACACGCCCCGGAGATCAAGGAGTAGAATGTTCTCCCCCTTCATATCCTCGATCAAATCAACCATGTAACGAGCTAATTCTATCGGTTCCAGAAGTCGCTCCTTGTCAACTTATCCTCAAACCCATTTAGCGGGATTTTAGCACACGTCAGCGCCGCTGTATAGGCCAAACTTTTATCCCCTCTCAGCCCGACTCGATGCGCTCCGCCCGCCACAAGGCAGCCCGCATAAACATCTGTGCCCCCAGGATGCGCAGCGCCGCCAGCGCCAGGATCATCACAATCGTCGTCTCCGGCGAAAAGTCGAGCAGCAGCCCATAGGCCGGGCCGAGCAGCACCAGGCTCGGCAAATTGTCAACCTGGTTGGGTGTGAGCACTTTGGCCGTCAGTGGCAGGACCAACAGCAGACTGAGCACCTGGAACCCCCAAAGCATGACGCGCAGCACAAACCCGTTGAGCATCGCGCGAAGCTGCGCCTGGCTGAACGTCGAAGCCAGCACACCTAACCAGCCATCGACCACCACGTCGATAAACGGCTCAAGCAGCATATACCCAATACAAAGCATATACGCGACCCACTGCGCAAACGTGAACCGGCCCTGGAAAACCTGCCCGCCGAGCGCTGCCACGCCCAATTCCAACACGACGAGGATCAGCGCGATGATGGCAATCACAAGCGGCACGATCAGCACCACGAAGCGCACCACCGTCACATAAGCCCACAACCGCACCATGCGATAGGTCGCCGCCGCGTGCAGCGCCTGGAGAATCTCCAGCGTGCTGTAAGGCGTGCCGCGCAAGATCAGCCAGCGGCGCTTCTCGACCTCGCGCGCCAGGGGCACCGCCGCCGAAATGACGGTCGGCACGCGCCACAGCCACGGCATAAACGGAAACAACAGCAAGCTCAAAGCCATCATCATCACGCCCAACGAAATGATGATGACGGCCGGCATAAAGACCTGCCACATCGCCAGCACCGACATTAACACCAGCACCGGGCGCACCAGGATCGGTATCCGGCCCCAGGCGCACCGGATCGCATCCAGCGCCGGCGAGCGCACCTTGAGCAAATCTTCCGGGACGTCAAACGGGATAGGCCGCATCGCTTCAATGTTAAAGATCGGGTCTCGCTCGTCTAACCAGTGCAGCAGCATGATGAGGAACGGATTCAAAAGCGCTTTCAAGAATGCGATGAGGCCCATATCTTTCGTCATCTCCTCCCGCACCATTATGCCGTGATTGTTCCGGCGCGCCACACCGCCAGCCACATGAGCAAGTGCAGACACGCCAGCCGCAGCGCCAGCACCGCCGCCACCATGAGCGCCGTCGCCGCCGGCGAGAACTCGAACAGCGGCGCATAGGCCGGGCCGAGCACCACCAGCGCCGGCAGCGCCTCGATCTGGGAAGGCTCAAGCACCGACGCCGACGCCGGTATAAGGACCAGCAAGCTGAGCACCTGCACGCCCCACAGCACCACCCGCAGCACCAATGCGAACGCCATCGCCGTAACTTGCAGCCGCGTGAAGGTCGCTGCCAGGATGCCCAACGCGCCGTCGATGGCGACGTCAAAGAGCGGCTCGGCAACGAGATAGACCAAACCCACCAAGACCCCCACCCAATCCAGCAAGTACAGCGGGCGGCCCAACTCCAGCGAAAAGATCAACCCCAGCCCCAGCGCAATCATGACGAGCACCGCCAGCCCCAACCGCACCCGCGTCACGTAAACCCACATATCCTGAGCGCGGTAGGTCCCGGCGGCGTGCAGCGCTTCGACGATTTCGCGCGTCGAATATGGGGTGCTGCGCAGCACATCCCAGCGCCGGTTTTGGATCTCGCGGGCCAGCGGCGCGGCTGCCACGATCACGGTAGGCACCCGCCACACCCACGGCACAAACGGGAAAATGCCCAAAAAGAACACGACAGCGCAGCCCAATGCCTGGATGATCCCGGCAATGGGCGCCACCACCACAATCGCCAGCGCCATCGCCGCCCCGCGCGCCAACCGGCCCAACCGGCTCCTGGGCTGAAATCCGGCAAGGTCGAACGACGGGTGCGGGATGGGGCGCTTGATCTCGGCGTAGAAAATCGGGCTTCGCCACTCACGCCAATGCGCGCGCATGTTGGTAATAGGCGCAAACAAAAGCTCGAAGCGCAACCGTGCCATTCCCCTAATAATCTCCGATCCGCGCCGCGCGCCACGCCGCCAACCTCATCAGCACGTGCAGCGCCAGCAGCCGCGCCACCCCCCACCCTAGAATCATCGCAATGGTTATAGCCGGCGGAATCCCTACCAACAAACTATAGCCCGGTCCCAAGAACACCAGAATCACTGTCGTATTGACTGCCGCATCGCGCGCCTCCATCGACGCCGAACCCGCCGCCCAGTATACCAGGGGCAGAAGCGCCAGCAGGCTGAGCATCTGCACGGTCCACAGCCCCACCCGCAGCCCAAACCCGCCGAGCATCGCGCGGAGCTGCGAGCGCGCGAAGGTCGCGCCAATGACGCCCACCGCGCCGTCCACCGCCACGTCTAGGACCGGCTCGGCCACGACGTAAACAAGACTCAGAAGATTGGCCGCCATCAGCAGCAGCGTATCGTGCAGCGGCTCGCCCATGAACAGACTCGCCACAAGCGAGGGCAGCACGACAATGCTCGCCAGCACCCCGCGCATGATGATGACATAGCTCCAGACGAACCCGGCGCGGTAGGTGCCGGCTGCGTGCAGCGCATCCACCAGGTCGCGCGTGCTGCAAAGCGTGCTGCGCAGAATCGACCAGCGGCGCATCTGTATCTCGTGCGAAAGGGGCAGCGCCGCCGAAAGCACGACCGGCACGCGCCACAACCACGGAACAAAGGGGAGGAGGACGCCGCTCAGCAAAATAAGCATGATCGCGATCGCCGCCGCCCCGACCAGGCGCAGGACAAACTGGGTCGCCACGAGCATTCCCATGCATAGCCCTATAAACAGCCCACACGAAAACCGATCGTTCCCCAGCACATGATTCAGCTTATACAGCGCATCGCCAAGATGCTTGTTGATGGGCCGGCCCGCGACCTCCGGCATCGAAAATGGCCGGAGAAGCGCAAAGCGGTAAACATGATAAGCCGGGCTGCTCAAGGCCTGCCAGTAATGGAGCATGGTCATCAGAGGATCGGTCAAGATTCGCAGTGGATTCAGCATCTCTCCTCACTCTCAGGTCTGCACGTGGGGTGTCATGATTATGGCACAAGAGCCGCCGGGCTGCCCCCATTTGCTCCTCCCACACCATCCAACTACAATGCAGCTATGACGACTCATGCGAAATCACGCCCGATGTCAAAACGCGACCTGCTCCTCCCGCTCGCCGCCGTCCTGGCGTCCGCCGCCATCCTGCGCGCCGCGCTGCTCACCGCCGGCGCGTTCACCTTCAACGCCGATGAGGCTGTCGTCGCCGTGATGGCGCGCCACATCTGGCACGGCAAAGAGATCCCGGTGTTCTTCTACGGGCAGGCCTATATGGGCAGCCTGGACGCCATCTTGGTCGCGCTGGGCTTCGCGGTCTTCGGCGAGTCGGTGCTGGCGATGCGAATCGTCCAATCGATTTTATACATGGCCGTCATTGCGACCACCTACTGGCTGGGCTGGCGGCTGAGCGGGCGGCGCTACATAGCGAGCGTAGCGGCGTTGATCGCGGCGACGCCGCCCGCCGTGATGACGCTCTACACCACCGCCACGCTCGGCGGTTACAACGAAACGCTCATCCTGGGCAACCTGATTTTGATTTACGGCTACGAGGTCACGCACGAGCACGAGTCGTCGTGGCGACGCTGGGCGGTGCTGGGCGCAGCCGCCGGCCTGGGCTGGTGGACCAACGGCCTCATCGTAGTGTACCTGGCGCCGGTCGCCCTGCTGATCCTGCGCCGCTTCTCCTCTGCCAACCTGACCCGCTATCTGTGGGCCTTTTTATTTGTGATGCTGTTCAGCGCGCCATGGTGGCAATACAATTTCAGCCACAACAACGCCGCCATAGCGGTCTTCTTGCACGGGCGGCGCGCCGATAACACCGGCTTCGAGGCGGCGCCGGTCGGGACGCGCCTGGTTGGGCTGCTGTTCCTGGGGCTGCCGGCGGCGATGGGCATACGCTTTCCCTGGGCCGAGAGCTACTTTGCGTTCCCGCTTTCGGCGCTGGCGCTGCCAGGCTGCGCCGGGCTTTTCGCTTACTGGGTCGTGCGGCGGAAGCCCGCCCTGCGCCGGGATGCGCGCGGCCTGCTTCTGCTGATGGTGGGCCTATTCCTGCTGATCTTCGTAGCGTCCACCTTCGGCACCGACCCCACCGGGCGCTACTTTCTGCCGCTGATCCCGCCGCTGGCGATTCTGACCGGCGCGACGCTGTACGAACTGCGCCCGCGCCGGCGGCGGCTGGTACAGAGCGCCGGCGTGGGCCTGCTGGCTTTTTACCTCATCAGCAACGGGGCGGCTGCGCTGCGGCAGCCGCCCGGCTTCACCACTCAATTTGACCCGATCACGCATATCCCGCACGACCACGACCAGGCGCTCATCGACTTTCTGGAGGACAACGGTTTCACGCGCGGCTACAGCAACTATTGGGTTGCCTTCCGGCTCGCCTTCCTCACCGGCGAGCGCATCGTCTTGAGCGCAACGCTGCCGTACAAAGCCGACCTCAGCTACAACCCCGCCGACGAACGCTACCCGCCTTACCGCACCGTAGTCCAGAACGCCGGCCCAGAGCAAATCGTCTATATTACCAGCAACCACCCGCGCCTGGACGAAATCATCCGGCAGCGCATGGCAGAGGCCGGGGTCGGCGCCGAAGAGACGCAGATCGGCCCCTACCATGTTTTCTTTAACCTATCGAAACCCATTACGCCGGAGGCGCTTGGCCTGGACCGTTTGAATGCCGGTCATATTGAAGCATATAAGCCACAGCCGCGCCCTCGTCCCGGCTGAATAATAGACCCTATTTTATGATCGTAAACGGGTAGCAGCGATGAAGAAGCAGTCGAGCGGTTATTCGTAGCGGTCGGTGATGCGCCGCTGAGAGGGAGTAAGTTGTCCAGTTCCGACTACAGCAACGGCGCAATCGCCCAGCAATTTCACATAACCACCCACTCGCGTCAATAGATTCGGGGGAAGCTTCACCCGGCGCAGCCTCCCTTCCAAATCTACCTCGACCCACCCCCGGCCAAGTCGTACAACTCGGCCAATCTCCTGTTCGGCGCTCATTAGAAAACCTCCTTAAGGTCCACCTCGTGCCGTGCAAACACTTCTTTAACGATCTTTAAACGTTCCTTAAGGATATTCTCGCATAAAAATTAGGGTCGAGTCAATACTTTAACACTCGACCCCATCTTTTAAGATTGTTCTGTACATGCACGGTCACAGCGCCAGACGTATATATGGGGATGGCCGGCGCCGGTCAATCTTCCTGGCGCTGCTCCGGCAGCGGGGAAAGCTGGCCCGTCCCGACCACCGACACAATCTGGTCATCTCGCAAACGCACAAATCCCCCTACGTGCGTGAACAGGTTCGGCGGCAGCGCCACGCGCCGCAGCTTTCCACCGACATCAACCTCGACCCACCCCTCGCCCAGGCGCACTACGCATCCCACTTCCTGCGGTGTTTCCATATCAACCTCCGTTTCTCCCCAAACGATCTGTGTTCATCCTACACGATAAACCGCCTATATTGATCCTAACGATACTCTATCCAACCACACGGCACCGAACAACCCATCGTCTTAAATCACAAACGATCAGTCCTCGCGCAGCACGTAGCCCACGCCGCGCACCGTATGAATCAGGCGCGGCTCGCCCTGCTCCTCGGTCTTCTGGCGCAGGTAGCGTACATACACCTCGATGATATTGCTCTCGCCGCCGAAGTCATAGCCCCAGACTCGCTCGAAGATCAGGTCGCGGGTGAGCACCTGGCGCGGGTTCTGCATGAACAGCTCCAGCAGTTCGTATTCCTTCGCCGTCAAGTCGATCACCCGGTCGCCCCGGTATGCGCGGTGCGTACCCGTATCGAGCCGCAAATCGGCGAAGCGCAGCACATCCGGCACCGCCGGCGCCGCGCGCCGGAACAGTGCCCGCATCCGCGCCAACAACTCCTCGAACGAAAACGGCTTGACCAGGTAGTCATCCGCGCCGGCGTCCAGGCCGCGCACCCGGTCCGAGACCTGGTCCTTTGCCGTCAGCATCAAGATTGGCACGTCGCCCGCCGCGCGCAACCGCTGGCATACCTCCAAGCCGTCTAGCCCCGGCAGCATCCAATCCAAGATCACCAGGTCGGGCGGGTTGTCGCGCGCCACTGCCAGCCCGGTCTCGCCGTCCTTTGCTACATTGACGCGATACCCTTCGTAGATTAACCCGCGTTCTAAAAACTGAACAATGCTGTCCTCGTCCTCGATAATTAAAATCCGTTCGGCCATACCTCGCTTCTCGTCGTTTCACTCACAGCTTACGCGCGTCACTCGTTCCCCCACACCATACCGGACATCCGTCCCGGCGACTTCAACACCACGCGCCGGCCCGTCTCGACCCAGATAAACACGCCGCGCCCGGCATCGTCCACACCCGCGATAACCGAGCCATCCGGTGCGAGGCGCGGCGCATCGACCAGGCCGCCCGCCCCAAACGGCGCCGGCTCCTCACCCGGCGCAAGCCGCACCGGCTGCACCGCCATGACGCCCGGCGCGCTCACACCCTGCAAGAAGATGATCGTCCCATCCCCCGGCAAATATACCGCATCGACTATCGACCACGCCGCATCGAGCAGGGTATCGACCTGCGGCGGGTCGCCGGGCACGACCAAGTACAGACCGGGCGTCGCCTTCGTCGGGCCATCTGCCCCCCAGCATAACACCTTATTGCCCGACACCCAACGCGCCCCGCTGCACAAGACCTCGAAGCGCAGCGGGCCGCGCCCGGTCACCGAGAGGAGCGCCGTCTCGACCGCGCCCTGCGCCGTCTCGATGTCGATGAGCAGCCATGTCCCATCGGGCGACCAGCGCGGGCGCAAATAGCGGCTGCCGCCGATCACGGCGAACGGCTCGGCGCCGCCCGCCGCCGGCACGGTGAAAACGCCCCCGTCGGCATAAGCCAGAATCGCCCCATCCGGGCTGAAGGCCGGCGACGCGCCGCCGGCGCTGAGCGCCGCCGCCTCAAGCGCGCCCGCATCGCCGACCGCCGCCACCATCAAGCGCCCGTCCGTCACGTAGGCCAGGCGCGCACCGTCCGGCGAGACGGCGAAGCTCGCCACGCCGGCGGCGGTCGTCGTGAGCAAGGCAGCCGTCCCGGTCGCCGCATCGAGACGCCATACCTGCGCCGCATCCGAGGCCGCGTCAGGGGCCGGCGCTAAAAAGTAGAGGTCGGCGGGCAGCCCGCTCACCGCTTCGACCAACTTGGGTTTCGCTGCCGGGTTCCAGGCCCACGCCTGCGCGCCGGCCGTATTCGGAATCGGCGTCGTCTCGCCGCTTACGGGATCAACCAGCGCCAACCCATCTACACCGGGCAGCGTCAAGATCAGCCCGCGCGCCGACCAGCGCGCCTCCCCCGGATCGAACGCCAGCGCGCCGAGGCGCTCCGGCTCGGCAGCTTCCGGCGCAAGCGGCTGCATCGCCAGCACACCCGGCGCGTGCGCGCCTAACTCGTGCACAAAGTAATAGATCGTGTCGTCCTCTACGACCGGCTTCGTGACCCGCACTTCGCCGCTCACGAGCGTGCGCACACCGCCGCCGTCCAGCGCCACCATGCGCAGCCCACCGCCTGCCGGGGCGACCAACAGCGCCGTATCCGACGCCCACGCCACCGCGTTATCGCCTTCCAGCGTGCCCGCGAGCGCCAGCGCACCCCAGCCCAGCCGGTAAACCACCCAGCCGCCGCCCGCCGCGCCGCACGCGATATAGCGACCGCCCGGCGACCACAGCAAATCGACAAACGGCCCGCCGCCGGCTTCAAGCGGCGCTGCGCCGCCCGACAGCGATAGCGAAACGCGCACCGCAGCGCCGGCCGCATATGCGACCGGATGACCGGCCGGCGACCACGCCACCGTGCGCCGGTAAGACAGGCCGCCCGGCAGGGCCGCCTCCGCGTCGATGCGGGCCGGCGCTTCGCCCGGCGCCAGGATAAATATGCTATCTTCTACCGTGCGATAAGCAATCGCCGCGCCGTCCGGCGCAACGTCGAAGCCGGTCACCGCCACGCCCACCGGCGAGACGGCATCCAGCGCGCTGTCGTCGGCGGCCATACGCCACACCTGCCCGCCGCTGTCCAGGAAGAACAAGTCAGCCGGGAGGCGCGCGCCTCCCGGCTGCAAAACCGGCGCAAACGCCCAGACCAACAACAGCAACCGATAAATCACCCAACACCTCTCTAACTCCCTGAGAGCATGAAGCTTCCAGAGAGATGGCTTCAGAACTGGCCTCAAGCTCCCTGGGAGCCGGCCGGCTCGCTCGTGTGGCGCAGCGTCCGCATCCGAACCCGCTCCCAGGCCCATACCAACGCCGACGCCGCAAACAGCCACCACACCGGCTCGGCGGGGAACAGGTAGCGCGGGATGGCGTAAATTACCAGGTGCACCGCCAAGAGATACCCGATCGCGGCGTAGAGCAAAAAAGCGTCGCGCCAACGCCGCCGCGCCAGTACCATCCCGGCCAAGCCGCCGATCAACGCGGCGAAATGGCACACATAAAACGCCAACTTAGGCCAGAACGACTCGCTCTGCATCAGCGCGACCAACCCGTCCCACGAGCGATCCTCCCCCAGCCAGCGCGCCGCCGCCGCCTTGAGGCTTTCGCCGGGATAATAGGCCGTGTTGTGCGGCTGCAAAAGCGCCTCGCCCAGGTTGCGCAGGCGCAGCCACACCCAACCCACCGGGTCCGCGCCGATGGCTTCGACCGCCCGCCCGGCATAATCGCGGTCGTTCGGGTTGGCGGGGTCCATGCCCAATGCCTCGTCAGAAGCAGCCGGGCCGGTCCAGCCCTGCTCCTGCGCGCCGAAAAATAAAAAGCTTGCGAACCCCTCGCCCGCAATCACGAACCGCTCCCATTTTATCAAATTGTAGACGGTCCACGGTAATAGCGTCAGCCCAAACGCCAACAATAAAATTATGGCAGACCGCAGTGCCCGGCGCCAATCCCATTGTATAAATAAATAGATGACCAGCGCCGCCGGGAACGCCAACAGCACCGCGCGCGTTAGGGTTGCCAGGCCCAACAGCACCCCCACCAGCGCCAAGTCTTTGTCTGCGCCGCCGGGAAAGAGATTCGCACAACATGCCAGCGCCGCGAACAGCAAAAACATAAACAGCGGTTCGGTGACGACCGCCGCACTGTCGATGACGAAGGCCGGCCCCAGCGCCAGCCCCATCCCGGCGACCATACCCACCCGGTGATCCCAGATGCGCCGCCCCAGGTAATAAACCATCCCCACGGTCAGCGTGGATAGAATGGCCTGAACCCACTTGATGACCACAATCGCGGCAGACTGCGGCAGAAGAGTGGCGAACAGCCCGGTAAAGACCAGGTACAGCGGGGCCGTGTGCAGTGGGCCGGGTTCGGCGGCGCGGAGCAAATCTGCCCCGCTTTGGAGATACCACAGGCCGTCGTCGCTGAGCGCGTCCGAGGGCGCGCCGGAAAAGAGCAGAAAAAGAAACCGGGCTGCCAGCGCGCATAGCAGCAGGGCGATCAGTTGGCGGCGCTCGTTCAAACGGACACTCCTACGAAAATAAGCTTTTACCTCACCCCCGCCGCGCTTCGCGCGTCTTCCCCCTCTCCATCGAATGGAGAGGGGGATAAGAGGGGGTGAGGTATTTTCATCCTCTTGTGGTGTCGCGCCGCAACATGGGACACTCCCAGGGATCACCGGCCCGAATTGACCGGCGGTTTGGCGACCGGCGAAGCGGTCGGAAATGGCGTCAGTGTGGGCCAGCCGGTAGGCGTGACCGTGAGGGTCGCGGTTGCCGTAGGAAAGGGCGTGAGGGTCGCGGTGGGCGCAGGCGCGGGCGGCGCAACCGTGTCATTAACCATCAGGCTCAGCAGACTCACATCGCTGCAATCGACCGCTTCGTCGCGCTGGAGCCAACCGGTCACCCCCTCGGCCGGCACGGCTACCAGCATCCACGCATCCGACGGGTCGCGCGCCAGGATATGAATAGCTGCCCCGGTCGCCAGGGTGCGCGGCGCCTCGGTCACCGCGCCCGGCAGGTACAGCAGCGCCTCGCTGCCCAAGACGCGGCACATTGCCTTATCGACCACTACCTCGATGGAATCGCCCTGGCGGTCGGGCATGCCCTCGCTTTGCGCAATGACTTGCAGCGCTACCTTGCCGGCGTCGCGCGGGCACACCCGGAAAGATTGGGGGCCTTGCGGCGCCAGGGCATACCCGGCAGGGTCACAGAGCAACACCTCCAGCCCGGCAATCTGCACGCTGGTCGCGCCCCGCGTCTCCCACCAGAGCGTCAGGTTCTCCTCAATGCCCTGCACCAGATTAGTAGGCGCGGCGGCGAAGTGAGTGATCGCCGGCGCGACCGCCACGAGCAGCTCGGCGCCGGCGCTCTGATCGCCGGCGCTGGCCGCCAGTACGAACTTGTACTGGCCGGCGCCGGTCAACAAGTAGGTATGTTGGCGCGCATCGACGGCGAGAGGGACTGTCTCAAGTGCCTGGCCGTTGCGGATCACCTGGAGCGTCAGTTCGGAGGCATTCTGGACCTCCCATGCCAGAAGCAGGTCATCGCCGGCTTGGGGCGCGCGGTCTACCGGGCTGGCAACAACCGGCTCGGCGACGATCTGGGGCGGCGCAGGCTGCAATAAAACCAGCGCCATCAACACGATCACGATGAGCAGCCCCACCGCCGCCGCACCGACCACAAATGACGACCGACCTGGGAGCGAAAACGCCCCAAACGCCGCTTCGGGGATGCGCACCCGGCCCGGCACCGCAGCCTGCCAGCCGGCCGGGCCGTAATTCACCGCGACCACGTTAAAAGGATACACCCCGGCGGCGGGCGGGCGGCGGGCGCGTCCCGGCCCGACCTTTGCCATCGCACTGACACGCTGGCCCGGCTGCAACTTCAGCGCCGCCGGCTGAAACTCGAACTGCAAAGCGCCGTGATCATCCTCGCCGCGCAGTTCGACATCCAGGGCGACATTGCCCTGGTTATGCACGTGAACCGGGAACGGCGCATCGACATCAAAAGGGCCGTCGCCAAGGCGCATACCAAACGCATGGAACGGCAACACCACCAGCGACATCTCGGCGCTGACGGTCTGGGCCGGGCGGGAGCCGGCGCGCACGTGAACGTTGACCAGATAGGTCCCGGCGGCGCTGTCCGGGCGGCGTGGGAGCTTGATGCTGATCGAGATATAGGTGCTCTGTTCGGCTTCCAACAGGACTTCGGCGGCGTTTACCCGCACCCACTCTTTGGGCACGCCATCCAACTCGATGAAATAGCGGTCGGCCTGTGCGCCCAGGTTTTCGATGAGCAACTGCGGGGTCACGTGCATACCGGGCGAAACGACCTGTTCCACGCCCTCCAGCGTCACCCGGAAGGTCGGCTTTACCACTTCCAAGACCTGGGTTTCGTCGGCGGTGTGCGCGGAGGTAGTCGCTTCCGAATCGGCAGGCGGGTGGTAGATGGCGCGCACATCGCCGATTTGCAGTTCCTCGCCGCCCAACAACTGGCAGGGCATATTCGGCTGGAGACGGATGCCATCGACATAGGTCCCGTTTACCGAACCGAGGTCTTCGACGTGGCACTGTGCATCGTGAAAGCGCATCTTGGCGTGATAGCGCGAGACGGCGTCAGTTTCGAGGACGATATCGTTGCCCCGCTGCCGCCCGATGCCAATGACCGGCTTTTCGAGTTGGTAAATTTCAATCGGCCCGTCGGGCCAGTACACATCCAACCTACCAAAAGCCATCACATACTTCCTCTGATAGACCGGGCAAGCGAACACTCGCCACCTCACCCTTAGCGGCGAGTCTATCATGGGGTCAAATGCCGGACAAGTTTTGTCCATGCCCCTCAAAAGGTTATACTTACCAGTAAGCGCCTGCGAAGCCACCAGGAGGCTCCCTCATGCGGCGGCACAATCTCAAGTATCTGCGTTCGACAAGCACTGTCATCGTTTTAGTCGCCCTGCTGTTTGCTACCGGGCCGGCGTATGCCGCCGAACTGGACGACGGCGACACGGTAAAAATCGAACGAGACGAGACCTTTACCGGCGACCTGCTGGTCAACACCGGCCGGCTCATCATCGACGGCGTGCTGGAAGGCGACGTCTCCGGCTACGCGCAGCGCGTCGAGATCACGGGGCGCGTGACGGGCGATATCAACCTGGTCGGCCACGAAATGGTCCTGACCGGCACGGCGGAGGACGATATCCGTGCGGCCTTTGTTTCCATCCAGGCCGGCGAGACGGCGCGCATCGGCGGCGACCTGACCGGCGCCGGGTTTAACCTGACGCTTGCCGGGGGCGGCGACGTCGGCGGCGACGTGTGGTACATCGGCTACCAGGCAAACCTGGCGGGCACGGTGCACGGCGACGTGCATTTTGACGGCGTGGCGCTGGTGCTAGACGGCGCCGTCGCGGGCAGCGTCGAAGCGCGGGTCGAATCGCCGGGCGCGCTGAAAGGCTGGGCGCTCAAGTTCGGCACCGACTTGCCGGTCGAAATCCAGACGCCGGGCCTGGCGCTGGGCGCGGGCGCGGCGATTGCCGGCGACCTGAGCTACACCGCCCCGCAAAGCTTCAACCTGCCCAAAGAGCGCATCAAAGGTTACACGGCGTACCATCGCAGCGCGGGGACGTGGCTGGCGCCCGCGCTCAACCGGGCCTACGAAGCCGTCGATCTGGTCGAGCGGCAGGGATGGATCGGCGCAGCCGCCCTGCTGTGGATGTTCACGTTCATCACCCGACTGGTTACCTTCCTCGTCTTTGGATTGGTCGTGATCTGGCGCGCGCCGCGTCTGCTGGAAGCCGCCGCCATACAACTGCACATCCATGCGGTCCCCAGCCTGGCGCTGGGCATCCTGACCGCCGTTCTTATCCCCTTGGCCGTCGTGCTGGCAGGCGTGGTCGTCGCGCTGGCGGTATTGTTCCTGTCGCTGATTTCGCTGGGCGGGCTGTCCGGGCCGTCGATGTCGGTTGGGGCGCTGGCGTTCGGCGCATTGGTCACGGCAATCTACCTGGGCGTGGGCTTTGTCGCGCCGTTGGTGATTGCCTACAGCTTCGGCGACCGCCTCGTCAAACGGATCAACCAGCACGCGGCGGTGAACCCCGTCTTGGTCACCGTCGCGGGGGTCGCGCTCTATATCTGCATGTGGCAAATCCCGGTGTTGGGTGAGTTCCTCAACTGCCTGTCGGTCCTGTTCGGCGTGGGCGCACTGATCCTTTACTGGCGCACACGACACCGCCCGGCTGCGCCGCGCGCCGCCCGCGCATTGCTCGCCACC
>JAFGMM010000038.1 GCA_016927535.1 Anaerolineae bacterium | reverse complement strand
GTTGGTTTGAGTTGTTTGTGCGTTTTTGTGACAACAACTCTACCTCAAAAGCCCTACCTACCCCCATTTTTTGGCGAAGGTATTGACCAATTCTACCCATTTGACATATGTTCTCCAAGCATTTATCGGTGGCTAATCATAACAACTGAATCAAAAAAGGGACACGGCATACCGTGTCCCGCATATCGCTATATGTTATAAAAGAGAGAACATTACCGGTTCGGCGTGCCCAACCCCAGCAGCCCCAGCGCCAGCTTCGGCGCACGAGTCTTTTCCTCGTCCTTGCCGAACCTAATCACTTCGCCGTTGTCGGCGATGGCCTCCACCGCCAGGCCCAGGCTTTGCAGTTCCTTGACCAGCACGCGGAAGCTCGCCGGGATGCCGGGTTCTTCAATCGGCTCGCCCTTGACGATAGCCTCGTAGGTCTTCACGCGGCCCTGCACGTCGTCCGACTTGACGGTAAGCATCTCTTGCAGGGTGTGCGCCGCGCCGTAGGCCTCCAGCGCCCACACCTCCATCTCGCCGAAGCGCTGCCCGCCGAACTGCGCCTTGCCGCCGAGCGGCTGCTGCGTCACCAGGCTGTACGGCCCGGTCGAGCGGGCGTGTACTTTGTCCTCGACCAGGTGCGCCAGCTTCAGCATGTGGATCACGCCCACGGTTACCGGCTGGTCGAAGGGTTCGCCGGTCTTGCCGTCGTAGAGAACCTGCTTGCCGTAGATCGGCGCCGGGCGCCCGGTGCGGAACATCACCTCGTCGGCGCGCTGTTTGAGCGCATCGTCGTCCAGGTCGGACGGCGGCGCTTCGCCCGTGACATGCTCAATCCACAACTGCAAAGCCACACGCCGGGCGGTGATATCGCGCCGGTCGCGGTCGGCCAGCGGGATATCCTCGTCGCCAAAGGCCAGCACGTCATCAGGGACGAAACCGCGCTCGCGCAGCCACTCGCGCAGCGTCGAACGCCGCGCGTACACCTGGTCCAGCGCCAGGGTCTCGCGGTCATATTCCGGGCGCCCGCCGAGCCAGTGATCGATGTAGAGTCGCCGCGCTTCCTCGTCATCCTCGACGAATTCGTCGGTGTCGTAGCCCTCTTCTTTGAGCCACTGCCATGAGCGCTCGGTGATATCGCCCCACGCGGTGTCGATGAGCCAGGAACGGCCCAACTCGGCCTCGATCTCCTGCTCGTCCGCGCCGTCGAACACCGGCGTGATCGCGCGGAAGCCCAGCCGGCTCGCCGCCCAACCCAGGTGAGTCTCAAGCACCTGGCCGATGTTCATACGGCCCGGCACACCCAACGGGTTGAGGATGATCTGAATCGACGTACCATCCGCCAAGAAAGGCATATCCTCAATCGGCACCACCTGCGAGATCACGCCCTTGTTGCCGTGCCGGCCGGCCATCTTATCGCCCTGGGTGAGCTTACGGCGCTGCGCCACGCTGACGCGCACCATCTGGTCTACGCCGGCCGGGAGGTCGCGGTGTTCTTCGCGCGTGAAGATGCGCACGTCAACCACCTTGCCCTTCTCGCCGTGCGGCAGGCGCAGCGAGCTGTCTTTCACTTCGCGCGCTTTCTCGCCGAAGATCGCACGGAGCAGTTTTTCCTCCGGCGAAAGCTCTTTCTCGCCCTTCGGCGTGATCTTACCCACCAGGATATCGTTCGGCCCCACATCCGCGCCGATGCGGATGATGCCGCGCTCGTCCAGGTCCTTTAGCGCGTCGTCGCCCACGTTGGGGATATCGTAAGTAATTTCCTCCGGGCCGAGCTTGGTATCGCGCGCTTCTACCTCGTGCTTCTCGATGTGGATCGAGGTAAAGCGGTCCTGGCGCACCAGGTCCTCGCTGATAAGCAGGGCGTCTTCGTAATTGCCGCCCTCCCAAGAGATGAACGCGCACAGCACATCGTGCCCCAGCGCAAGGTTGCCGTGCACGGTCGATGAACTGTCGGCGATCACGTCGCCGGGCGCAATACGCTGCCCTTTCGATACGACCGGACGCTGGTCGATGCAGGTGGACTGGTTCGAGCGGTTGAACTTGCGCAAGCGATAGGAGCGCTCGGTGCCTTCATCACTGCGAACCGTCACCCGGTCGCCGTGCACGGTGTGCACTTCGCCCTCGACATCCGAAACAATGACCTGCCCGGAGTCGTAAGCCGCCTGGCCCTCCATCCCCGTGCTGACGATAGGGATATCGGGCTGCAACAATGGGACGGCCTGCCGCTGCATGTTCGATCCCATCAGCGCGCGGTTGGCGTCGTCGTGCTCCAAGAAGGGGATAAGCGCCGCCGAGATACCCACGATCTGGCGCGGCGCCACGTCCATATAGTCCACGCGGTCGGAGTTCACGGTCAGGAAGCGCTGGTTATAGCGCCCCGACACGCGCCCCTCGACGAACTGGTGCAGCGCATCCAGTTTGGCGTTAGCCTGCGCGATGGTGTAGTGATCTTCCTCGTCGGCAGAGAGATAGTAGATATCCGGCGAGACAAACGGACGCACCGGCACCTTCTCGATCCCGGCCTCGGCGAACTTCTGCGCCAATTCCCGGTCGATGGGCGTGCCCTCCGGCGCGAGCAATTCCTCGGTCTTCGGGTGCAAGATATCGACGCGCGTGCTTCGCCCGACGATATCGGCATCGTCCGGCGCGAGCGCGCGCAGCACCTTGCGGTAGGGCGTCTCGATAAAGCCGTACTCGTTCACCCGGCCATAGGTCGCCAGCCGCCCGATCAAGCCGATGTTCGGGCCTTCCGGCGTCTCGATCGGGCAGATGCGGCCATAGTGCGTCGG
>JAFGMM010000379.1 GCA_016927535.1 Anaerolineae bacterium | reverse complement strand
TCGCTGCTTTTTGTGGTATATGGGCTAGCACGAGTCTGACTCCCCTCGCCCCTTGAGGGAGAGGGGTCGGGGGAGAGGGGAAAAAAAAGCGCTTAAGTTGATGCATATGGGGCGGGTTTCAAACCCGCCCCTACATATGGCGGCGTGTCCGCCAACTGATCCCGTATATGGGTACAATCTGTGCAAGGAATCAACACCGCGTTCTTCTGCGGGGCTAGCCACGGAGAGCGCAGAGAAGGGAAAGTCGGCAAAACTCCGTGCACTCCGTGGCTATTTTCAGAGGATTACTTCAGCAGCACCCGCACATCGACCGCGAGCGCGCCTTCACCTGCGCCGCGCACGATAACCGGGTTGATCTCGATCTCGTTGATCTGCGGCAGGTCAATCGCAAGCTGCGCCAGCCGGGTGATGACCGCCTCCGCCGCTGCCCGGTCGCTGCCGGGCGCGCCCCGGTAGCCGCCGAGAATCGGGCCGGCCGTAGTCCGGTCGAGCATGGCGGCGGCTTCTTTACGTGCCAGCGGTGCGAGGTCGAACGCGACATCTTTGGTCAGTTCGACCGCCGTGCCGCCGCTGCCCACCATCACCAGCGGGCCGAACTGCGGGTCGCGCGTCACCCCGACGATGATCTCTTTACCCTTCACCATCTGCTGCACGTGCACGCCCTGGATGGCCGCGCCGGGCTTCGCCTGCCGTGCCCGTTCGATCATCGCGGCGGCCTCGGCGCGCACCGCATCCGCATCCTCCAGGCCGACCACCACACCGCCCACGTCGATCTTGTGCACGATATCGGGTGAAGCGATCTTCAGCACCACCGGGTAGCCAATCTCGTCTGCCAGCTTCGCTGCGTCGCCGGGCGTGGACGCCAGGCCCGCGCCGGGTGCGGCGATGCCGTAAAGCTTCATCAGAGCGCCGGCGTCTTCGGGCGGCAGCAGGCCGTGCTTGCCTTCGAGAATCGCCCGCGCTGCCGCCGTGTCTGCTGTAATCTGCTCCGCCGGCTGCTGGTCGCCGGCTGCCTGCGCATCGAGCCACTGGCAACGCGCCCACATCGCCGCCAGCGTCGAACCAAGCTGTTCGGGAAAGGTGTAATTCGGAATCTGGCGGCGGTTGAGCACCTGAGCGGCCTCGCCCATCGGCTCCAGGCCCATCATACACGCCAGCACCGGCTTGCGCGCGTAGCCGGCAATCTCGCCCACCACCTCGGCCAGGCTGGGCACCGAGAACCAGTCGGCGGGCGCTTGCATGACGCAAACCACATCGACGTTGGGGTCGCGCAGCAGCGCATCCATCGCCAGGCCGTAAGTCGCCGATCCCGACCCGCCGAGCACGTCCACCGGGTTTTCGACGCTGGCAGCCGGCGGTGTGCGCTCGCGGAGAAAGGCTTTCGTCTCCTCGGTGAGTTCGGCCAGCTTCAAGCCGGCCGCTTCGATGGCGTCGGCGGCCATCACACCCAGCCCGCCGGCGTTGGTTAGCACGCCGACGCGGTTGCCTTTCGGGAGCGGCTGCCAGGCCAGCGCGCGCGCCCAGTTGAACAGTTCTTCCATCGTGGTGGCGCGCAGGATGCCGGCGCGCCGGAACGCCGCCGAGTATGCCGCGTCCTGACCGGCCAGCGCGCCGGTATGCGACGAGACCGCGCGCGCACCCGCCTCGCCGGTGCCGGCCTTGATCGCCAGGATGGGCCGCTTCAGCGACATCGCACGCGCGACCTCGATAAACTCCGGGCCGTCGTCTACGCCTTCAAGGTAAAGGGTGATCACGCGCGTGTTGCTGTCATCGACGAAGGTCGTGAGCAGGTCGGTCTGGGTGACATCGACCTGGTTGCCCAGGCTGACGATGCGCGAGAAGCCCACGCCGGCCTGCCGCGCCCAGTTAATCACCGCAGCGCACAACGCGCCAGAGTGCGAGAGAAAACCGATCTCGCCAGGCGCGGGCATATCCTTGAGGAAGGTCACGTTAAGCGGGGTGTGGGTGTCCATCAAGCCCACGCAGTTTGGGCCGATGACGTGCACGCCGTTCGCTTCGATGATCTCTTTCAAGCGCTGCTCGCGCTTGGCGCCCTCCGGTCCGGTCTCGCGGAAGCCGCCGCTGATGATGACAATCGACGACACTTTGCGCTCGATGCATTCGACCAGCACACGTTCGACATAGGGCGCCGGGATGATGATGACGGCCAGGTCGAGCGGGTCGGGTGCTTGGGTGACGCTGGTGTAGCATTTCCAGCCGAGAACTTCTTCGGCTTTGGGGTTGATAGGATAAATCTGTCCCCGGTAGTTATACTGGATAAGCTTCTTCATCAAGCTGTGACCCAGCTTGTCGGGGTCGCGCGAAGCGCCGACGATGGCGACACCGCGCGGTCGGAAGAATGTAGAAAGATCGGTCATGAGTCGTGTCTGATCCTCGTTTTTCCATATTCGAATCGGTTCAATACCGGGGTAAATGATAGCCTATTTGCACGTCGATTGTCTAATGGTACGGATGGTATACTGGTGTCGGGATGTTGTCGATGATATCGCAGCCTGCCTTATTGAGGATATCGCGTACCGCGTAGACGTGTCCGGGTATACCTGGACGAGAGGATTGTGAGGTGTCCGGGTCCGGCATCGTCGAGAAGGTGACGGCGTTCATCACACGCGGCCAAGAACTGCTGGTGTTTGAGCATCCCAATGCCGGCGTTCAAATCCCGGCGGGGACGGTGGAAGTGGGCGAGGCCCCCGAAGCGGCGGCTCTGCGCGAGGCCGGCGAGGAAACCGGTCTGGCATCGCTGAGCATCCGGCGCTACCTAGGCTGCGCAGAACGCACACTAACCGGGGAGTGGCGGCTCATCGGGGCACCGACGCGGGTTTACGCCCGGCCCGACCTGGCAAGCTTCGACTGGGCTTACATCCGCCGGGGTATCTGGGTGAAGCGGCTGCGCGAGGCCGGCGAATTTGCTCAGATCAAGTATGAGGAGTTCGACCGGGTGCCAGACTCGCAGTACGTGACGATGTGTATCCTCGGTTGGGTGCCGCAGGCTGTGCTGTGCGATACGCTGCGGCGGCACTTCTTCCACCTGGCGTTTGAGGGGCGCACCGAGGCAAGCTGGACGGTGGAGGTCGATAACCACACGTTCCGGTTGTTTTGGGCGCCGCTGGCGGACCTGCCGGAGATTGTCTCGCCGCAAGATGAGTGGCTGGGGTTTTTGTGTAAGGAGTTTTTACCCTCGATAAAATCTTGATTGGTTATGGCGCGCGAGTTGCCGTGTAAGAACGCCAATTGCCTGCATAGTCTTGTACTCGCAGAGTAGGATTGCCGCGGCATGCCACCGACTGCCCTTCAAAAGGTACAGATTCGGGTGTGCTGTCACCGAAGTACAAGTACACACTTTGGGCATTGCGCACTGACCAACTGACAGTATTACAATCGATTCCTATAACGTAGGTATAGTTAACCGAGGGTGGAATATAACAATCGGTTGCCAGACAACTTCTAACACGTTCCTCATATGCATCGCAAATGTTGTCTCCACAATAGCAGTCTGATGGGCAACTGTGAGAGTCTTCCCTGTTGGCAGTATCGCAGTATCCGTTGCCGCAGCTACAATCGTGATAGCAATTTTCAGCGTTTTCTCCACGCTGTGACTCGCAACTATAATCGTAGTCACAACCGCAATCATAATCACACAGTGAGCTTTCCGCGCCGCAGCAAACCCCATCCCCGCAGGTTGTGCAATCAGCGCAGCAGCTAGATAGGTTTTCCGGGCCAGTGCATCTGCCGTCACCGCAGACGTCGGGTGATCTTGGCACGCGAAGATTCTGACCGATGTAGATGTAATCTGTGCTTTCAAGACAGTTGGCGTGCGCCAGTTCATCGACCGTACTCCCGACACGTTGCGCAATGCTGGACAGTGTATCGTTTCTGACCACGGTGTAGATATGCCAGTCGGTGCGCACGACGCACGGCGTCGGTGAGGGTGTCAGAGTGTAGGTAGGTGTAGCTGTCCATGTTGGTGTCGGCGTCTGGGTGAATGTGGGTGTGGGGGTAAGTGTTAAGGTCGTGGTCGCGGTTGGTGTGGGGGTAGGCGATGCCGCTTCAGTGGACGTGAGAGACGGCGTGGGTGTCGTGGATGGAAGGCGAAGCACCACAGCGCTGATGAGAGCAGTGCCGATCACGACGACCACTACAAAGCCGATGCCCCCTATAATAGTCTTTGATCCTAACCCTAGCCCTGTGGTTGTCGGTCCAGACGACGAGCCGCCGGACGTGGGGCCGGTCAAGCCCTTGGAGATACCCCAGTGATACAGGCGTTTAGCCTCTTCTACCGGCAAGAGCATGGTCACGATGACACTGCCGGGAACAACCTGAAGAATGGTGATTTGCGATTGAGGCACGCCGAGCATACCGCTTATAGTATTGGCAAACTCCTGTGGGTTAAATTTATCGATGTCAATATCTATTTGCACCTGAATTTTAGTCTTTTGAGGATGAGCAGGTTCGGGCGCTGAAACGTGAGTGATCTTGTTGGTGAGATGGATATCGGGCGGGGGAAACGGACTTTTGACACCGGAGGCGTTAAGCATTGATCTTAAAGCGTCGATACGTTTCTGTTTGTTATCACCTACCGTCTTGCGGATGGTTTCCATCAGCGCCCAGATGGCCTGCTTGCCCGGCTCGATTTCACCAAAGGCAACTAATGTGTTAATCATGCTCATGATAAAAACGTCTGTCGAACCGGCGTAGTCGATTTGGTTTAGTATAGAAGCGCCAACACCCAGCGCGCGCATTAGCAGCGCACGGCGCTGTTTTTCTTCCTGCATTAGGGGTGTGAGTAACTCCAACAATTCCTCAATTATTTTGGGGTTTAATACCATAGGCTTACCAGCCTTGGGATTGGAACGCCGTGCTGTTTTTGTATTGAGGCTAGAATGGGTAACATATAGTATATTTTAAATATCTTATTTACACAAGAGAGAATAATAAAATCCTTAGAGAAACTCAGCGGATTTCGTGGTATTCTATAGCACTTTGTTTTCGAGAGGGTGGGTGATCGTGGTCAAATCTGATGTGCATTACGGTCTGATGCACTGGGAACCGGTGGGACGGGTGCTGGTAGCGGTGAGCGAGAAGGGCCTTGTGGCGATTGAGTTAGGCGTCGAAGACGAGAGCGCGGCAGTCGCCGCGCTGAGCGAGCGGCTGGGCGCGCGCGTCGTGCCGGGCGACGAAGAAACCCGCGCCGCACGCGAGCAGCTCGGCGCGTACTTTGCCGGCGCGCGCCAAGCCCTCGATTTGCCGGTCGATTGGTCACATATGACAGATTTTCAGCGGCAAGTGTTGGAGGCGGTGCGCGCCGTCCCCTACGGCGTGACGCTGACCTACGGCGAGCTTGCCCGGCGCATCGGCAAACCGAACGCGGCGCGTGCGGTCGGGCGCGCGCTGGCGACCAACCCGGTGCCGCTGGTGCTGCCCTGCCATCGCATCGTCGGCGCCGACGGCTCGCTGCGCGGGTTTGGCGCGGCAGGCGGTGTTGCGACCAAGCAAAAGCTCCTGGAATTTGAAGGCGCGCGCCAGCTCAGATTCTTGTGACGGTCTATTCGCCTTTTTGCACGATTTGAAGCGCCGTGAAGCGCATGAACGCGCGTTCTTGCGGCGACATGTCGGTGGGATATTCGGTGTCGTCGTGCGCCTCCAGGATGCGGTAGCCCTCCCGGACGTAGCTGCGGATGGTGTGCACGCTCACCCCCATCTCGTCGGCGGCAAGCTCCGCCGACATGCCTTCGACGACGCACAGACGCAAAGCCTGCGCGATGCGGTCGGTCAATTCGGGATAGGTGCGTATGCCGGGGATAACGTATGCATTGGCGACGACGCCGGTCGTTTGGTCGCCGAACCGCTGCACAACCGCCGGCGTGATGACAAATTTATCCTGTTCTATAGCAATCACGATGGCGCCGGCGATGCCAAGCTGGGTATCGCGCTTCACCAGATAGCCCTTTGCGCCTGCTTCATATGCCGCGACGATCAGCGGGTAGTTGGCGCGCGACGAAGTGCATAGAATCACACCGGCTTTCCCCTTCAGGCGTTCGAGTGCGGCGCGCAGTTCGTCGCCATCGCATGCCCAGTCTACCTCGAACAGAGTCACATCGGGCTGTTCGCCTGGGGCGGCTTCGCCAAGTTTTTTCTCCAGGTTTTGGGGTATCATTGCCATGGATACGATGCGCGTGCGGCGGTCCCAGGCCAGGTAGCTGTAGATGGCCTGCAAAGCGTAGAAGTCCGAGTCCATCAGCGCGACTTTGATATTATATGTACTAACCATGCTCAATTTACTCTCCTTTGCCCGCGCGCCACGGCGGCGGTGATGCGCGCCGCCGCCAGAGCAACCCAGCCGGGTACCCGAACATTTTGGCGATATCCCCGGTCACGCGGATGACCGGCACCCACCAGCCGACTCGTATCACCGTGCGCAGCGAATATTCGCGCAGCAGCCGGCGATAGGGCCTTTGAAACATCGCCGCCGCCCCCAATATGAGCAGCGCCCACCACCACCAGGTGTGCCGTGCGCCCAGGTATAAGAGCAGCGGGCCGGCGCACAGATACGTCAGATATCTTATCAGATGCCGCCTGCGCCACAAGTCGGCTTTGCCGTCGCCGCGCGCATAGCGATAGTACTGCCGGAAGAACGCGCGCAGGTTGGCGCGGGGCCGGAAGTAGACCGCCGCGCCGGGCGCCCAGCCGAATCGCCCGAAGGCATCGCGCAGGTTGAAGTCGAAGATCAAATCCTCGCAGTAGTCCAGCCATTCGGGATAACCGCCCACCGCCGCGAACGCCGCACGCCGCAAGGCGACCGACCGGCTGGAGGGCAGGAACTTCTCCGGGTCGATTTCGTCCACGCGCGGCAGCACGGTCGCGCCCATCGCAATCTCGAACGGCGTGCGCGGGTCCGGCACGAAGAAGCCCGACACCACTTGCAGATCCGGGTCGGCCTCCAGCGGTGCGACGAGGCGCTGGAGCCAGTCTGGGTCGAGGCGCACGCCGGCGTCGGTGATGGCGATGATATCACCGCGCGCCATCTCGACCGCCGCATTGCGCCCCTGGCTGATGTTCGCGCCGGGCTGCGCCGCCACGCGCAGCGGCAGGCGCCCGGCGTATTCCTCGATGACGGCGACGGTGTTATCGCGCGAGCCGCCGTCTACGATGACCACCTCGTCGGGTTGGCGGGTCTGCGCGGCGAGCGAATCCATCAAGCGGCGGATGCTCTCGCCCTCGTTAAGGACGGTTGCGACGACGGTTATCATGGCTGCTCCGGGGGGATGACCTGTTCGATCTGGGCGATAGGCGGGGGTAAATCTTTTGTGATGGTATCCCAAACTTGATCCAAGTCGATGTCAAAATAAGCGTGGATCAACCAGTTTCTCATGCTAATGGATGCGCGCCAGGGAATCTGAGGGTAAACAACCTGGAACTCTTTAGAGACGTGCGATGCTGCCTCGCCTATAGTTTCAATGGCTTTGATTAGCGCCAGAACCAGTTTCCGATCATTATCAAGTGAGGCTCTGGTTTCATCACGCACAAAATCCATTGCCTCTTGAGCGGCTTCCAGCATATGGCGCAGACGTATCAAATCATCCTTGTTCATATTGCGTCTCTGCTACGTTCAGGACATCCTGTCGAAAGTATCGGCTCAGGGAAGCCGGTGTCCTTAAGTCCACTTTGCGACCTATAATCTCCGAAAGTTCGATCTCCATCCCGGCAAAGGTAATCAACCCTACGGTATGTCCCGGCTCGAACTCCACGAGCACATCGACGTCGCTCTCCGGCGTGAAGTCGTCGCGCAGCACCGAGCCGAACAGTGCCAGTTTGCGGATGTGATGCCGCTTGCAGAAGCCCGCGATAGCATCCTTCGGGATGGTGATGTTCTTGCTCGCTTGCGTCGTCGTTTCGCTCATCTCACTACTCCGATGGAATGACCTTTTCGAGTTCGGTGATCAGGGCTGGCAGATCGTGAGTTACGGTGTCCCACAGAACATTATGATCTATGTTGACGTAATCGTGAATAAGCTTGTTGCGCATCCCGATAATGACCTTCCAGGGAATCTGAGGGTAATTGTTCTGCGTCTCTTTCGTTACCTGGTTGGCTGCCTCACCGACAATCTCGATGGCGCGGACCAACGCTAACGTCAGCATTTCGTCTTCATCTAACATATCACGGGTCTTGTTTTGTATAAAAGACCGGGCCTTGAGCGCAGCATCGAGCATATCGCGCAGGCGTGTCTTATCCCGCTCATCCATAAACGGCCTCCGCCATCTCTAAAACCTTCTGCCGGAAATGACGGCTCAGAAACCCCGCCGTATTCAGATCGACTTCGCGGCCCAGCAGCGTACTCAATTCATCTTGTATCTCGATGAACTTGAAAAGACCTACAATCGCGTCTGGCTCGAACTCCACGAGCACATCGACGTCGCTCTCCGGCGTGAAGTCGCCGCGCAGCACCGAGCCGAACAGTGCCAGCTTGCGGATGTGATGCCGCCGGCAGAAGTCCGCGATAGCTTCCTTCGGGATGGTGATGTTCTTGCTCGCCTGCGTTGTTGTCTCGCTCACCTGGCTGCTCCATAGAATCTTTTGACCAGTTTACCTCATTTTAGGGTTATACTCCCGTCACTATGAATGACACAAACACCTTTGAACTGGAACTTACCGGAATGGCCCACGGCGGCAGCGCCATCGGGCGGCACGCGGGCCGTATTATTTTCGTACCCTACGCCATCCCCGGCGAGCGCATTATCGCGCGCATCACCGAGGACAAGGGGCGCTTTGCCAACGCCGAAATCGTCGAAGTGCTCGACCCGGCGCCGGGGCGCACAGCGCCGGTTTGTAAGCATTTCGGCGCCTGCGGCGGCTGCCAGTGGCAGCACATCGACTACCCGGCGCAGCTTCGATTCAAGCGCGAAGTGATGATCGACCAGCTCCAGCGCATCGGCAAGCTCGATGCGCCAAACGTGGCGGAGCCGCTGCCCAGCCCCGGCGGGCCGTGGGCGTACCGCGTCAAGGCGACCTTTCACACCGGCAAAGACGGGCAGCTCGGCTACTGGTCACATGATAACAGCCGCATCATTCCCATCGAAGAATGCCATATCATCCGTCCGGAGTTGGTCGCGCTGCTGGACGAACTGGCCTTTGAGGAGACGCCGGAGATCGACAAGGCGCGCTTGCAGGTCGGGAGCGACGGCGCGCTGATGATTACGCTCAGCGCCGCCGACGACCAGCCGCCCGCGCTTGAAACCGATCTGCCCGTCTCGATCAACTTTCTGCTCAGCGACAACGTGCCCGTTAACCTCATCGGCTCGGCGAGCGCGCGCTACGAAGTAAACGGGCGGCGGTTCCGTGTGACCGCCGGCGGTTTCTTCCAGGTGAACCCGCCCGCCGCCGGCCTGCTGGTCGATGAGGCAATGCACTGCCTCAACCTGCGCGGCGGCGAGAGCGTGCTTGATCTTTACAGCGGCGTCGGGTTGTTCAGCGCGTTCATCGCCGAAGACGCCGCGCTGGTGACCGCCGTCGAGTCGTATCCGCCCGCCGTCACCGACGCCGAGGTGAACCTGGCCGAATTCGACAACGTGGATTTGATCGAGGGCACGGTGGAGGATGTGCTGCCCGACGCGCCGGGGCCGTATGATCTGGCGGTCGTGGACCCGCCGCGCGCAGGCATGGAGCCGGCGGCGCTCGATGCGCTGGCGGCGCACGCGCCGCGCGTGATTGTGTACGTGAGCTGCGACCCGGCGACGCTGGCAAGAGATGCGATGCGATTGTCTAGACACGGGTATGCGCTGGAGACGACGCAGCCGGTTGATATGTTTCCACAGACGTTTCATATCGAGAGTGTGTCGAGGTTTGTGAGACGATAAGGCAAGTTGTGATACAATTGCAGCTATGACTCTCCAAGACACCCTCCGCACCTTCGCGGAAGAGCGCCCCGATATCCTTGCCCTGTACTTGTTCGGCTCACGGGCCGGCGGCAAACCACACCTGCACAGTGATATCGATGTGGCAGTGCTGCTGCCGTACAGTATGGACAAAGGCGAGCGCTTCCGGCGGCGTCTGACGTTGATAGGCGAGTTAGAGCCGCGCCTGGGTGCGCCGCTCGACCTGCTCGTGCTCAACGACACGCCGTCTTACCTGGCGTTCCGCGTCTTCCGGGACGGCGTGCTGTTGTTCGAGCGCGACCACGGAGCGCGGATCGATTTCCAGGTGCGCACGATGAGCCTGTACTACGACGAAAAGTATTACCGGGACTATCATCTGCGCAGGTTTATCGAACGGGTAAAGGAGCAAGGCTTTGGTTATCGACGCCCAGCGGATCAAGACGCGCTTGAAAAAGTTAAAAGATTATCTGAACGTTATAAATGAATGATGCTGTTGTGCCCCGCGCCCGATATCCCTATAATGTTGTCACAGCATAAGCGGTTAATTTTGGGTAAAGGACCGGTATGGACCGGGACGAGTTAATCGGGCGCGTCGTCAAAGAACGGTACGAGATCGTCGAATTCCTCGGCAACAATGGTACAGCGGAGGTCTTCAAAGCGAAGGACCTCCGGCTGAAGCGCCTCGCCGCGTTCAAGATCATACACGATTCCCTCACGCACGATGCGCGCTTCCGGGCGCGCTTCGAGCGCGAGGCGCACGCCGTCGCTCAACTCGACCACGCAAACATCGTCCCGGTTTACGATTTCGATTACAACGAAGAAGATAAATTCTATTACATGGTCATGCCGTTCATCGGCGGCGGCAGTCTCGACGACATCCTCAAATACATGGCTGCGCAGGGCAAGCGCATGTCGTTGAAGCAAACCCTGTACATCATCACGCACGTGAGCCGGGCGCTGCAATATGCGCACGTGCACGGCATGGTTCACCGCAGCGTGAAGCCGGCCAATGTTATGGTCGATAAAGATAGGCGCGTGCTGCTGGCCGGTTTCGGCATTGCCGGGATGATCGGCGACGACACGACCGCGAACGGCGCGCCGGCGGGCACGCCGGCTTACGTGGCGCCCGAACAGGGTTCAGGAGAACCCGGCGACCACCGCGCCGATATCTACGCGCTGGGCGTGATGTTCTACGAGATGGCGACGGGCAAGCCGCCGTATGAAGTCGATGCGCCGGCGCTGCTCCGGCACATGACCGAACCGCTCACCAAGCCAAGCACGCTCGTCCCTGACCTGCCGCCCGGCGTCGAAGCGATTATCGTCCGTATGCTGGCGAAGAACCCCGACGAGCGCTACCGGTCGATGGATGAAGTGCTCGCCGATTTGAAGAACTACCGGCAGATTGACGCGCCCCCGGCGATGTCTACCGCGCCCGCTCTCGCGCCGTCTGAGGTCGAGGATAAGGTTGCTGCTCCCAGGCGCGCGTTCAACCTGCGGCTGCTGTGGGGTTGTGTATCGGTGAGCGTTGTAGTTGTAGTTGTGGCGCTCGCGTTTGTGCAAGGCATCGGTCAGACTGGGCAGGGAGTCGCGGCGGCGACTGGTACCTTACAGGAGACCGAGATAGAGCAAGCCACCCCAAGCCCGGCGGGCGCTGTTTCTGCCTGGCATACCGCTACACCCCCAAGCGCGCCGCCGACGGCTACGGCAGCCTCGCCGCCTACCCGCGAAGCCGGCGAAGGGCCGCGCATCGCTTTCAGTTCGGACCGCGACGGCAGCGCCGATATCTACATTGCGCAGGCCGGCGAACTGCGGCGGCTTACCGACGACGGGTTAATCAGCCGGGGCGCGGCGTGGTCGCCGGACGGCTCGCGGGTTGCCTACTTCGCATGCGAATCGCCGGGCGGCCCCTGCGACATTTACGTGACGTCCGCCGCCAGCGATAACATCCCGGTCAACCTGACCGGCGCCAAAGATGCTGCCAACATGTGGCCGGCCTGGTCGCCGGACGGCGCACAGATCGCGTTCGCGTCTGACCGTGACGGCGATTTCGAGATTTACGTCATGGACGCCGGCGGGGGTGATATCCGCCAGATCACCCGCAACGAAGCCGACGATAACCAACCGGCCTGGTCGCCGAACGGCAAGACTATCGCTTACGCATCCGACGCCGGCGGCGACCTGGGCATCTATGCGATAAGTGCGAAGGGAGGCCGGTCCAGACAAATCGTCGACTCACCCGGTCACGACGAAGCGTTCCCGGCATGGTCGCCGGACGGCTCACGACTTGCTTTTCAATCTGACCTGGGCGCCGACTTCGGCGCCGAAATCTGGGTCATTGACCTTGACGGCGGCCTGCTCACGCGCCTGACCCGCGACCTGGCCCGCGACGAGCGCCCGGCGTGGTCGCCGGACGGGGTGCACATTGCTTTTGCGTCGGCGCGCGCCGGCGCTCCTGCCGATATTTACGTTATGCGCGCTGCCGATGGGGAAATTGAATCTCAGATCACCGATACCGGATTTGATGACGGTGCGCCGGCCTGGGATTGGTCGGCGCGCTAATAGGGAGACTTACCGCGCTAATCCGTCGCAAACAGCTTGTCCACGTCGACGCGCAGCCCTGCCAGCGCCGGCAGCGTCGAGATGGCGGCATTGCCGGCTTTGTATTCGACCTTCTCATCTTTTGCCAAATCGTGCACGGTCAAGGTCTGGTCGAATGGGTTGACTACCCAGTACTCCCGGACGCCGGACTCTTTGTAGTAGCGATACTTGAGACTGAGGTCATCGTCGACGGTGCGCGGCGAAAGAATCTCGATGCACAGGTCCGGCGCGCCGAAGATATGCCGCTCTTTGATGATGCTCTTACGCTCGCTCGTTACGTACAAAATATCGGGCTGCACCGTCAAGTTTTCGTGCAGAACCACATCTAAAGGCGCGTAAAAACAGACCCCGTGTTCTTGGTCAGGATCATGTGCGCTGAGAATGACAACAAGCTTCCTTGAGATTGCCTGATGATTCACGGTGGGCGAGGGCGCCATGTATAACTCTCCTTCCCGGATTTCATAGCAGGTAATGTAATCGGGCAGGGTAGGGATATCGTGATAAGTCATGTTGTACTGCGACAGAGGAGCCGGGCGGGGTTTAGTCTGCGCCGGCGCTTCGTCGATCTGTACAGACGTTGTAGTCATCGTTCGATCCTTTATTTACACATCTTGCTCTTTACTTGCAAGCATCTCACCGACCATTTCGGCGACTTCAAAAAAGGTGGGCAGCGGTTTGCGCCACAACCAACCTGGGTCGAGCCTGAACTCCGGCAGCACTTCCGAGCGAAAGTACCCGGTTTCATCAAGCTGCACGCGGCCATAGTGCCCCTCGTCCGAAAGCCGGTAAAAATCGGCCTCTTTTCGCAGCGGGTCGATCAACCAATACTCGCGCACACTGGCTGTCTCGTATTCGTAGAACTTGCTCCCCCGGTCAACGGCAATGCTTCCCGGTGAGATGATCTCTACTGCGATATCGGGCGGACCGTCGAGGTGAGTCTCTTTGTAGCGGTCCATGTGTTCTGCGGCGACAAAAATGATATCCGGCTCGCGTCCCGGCAAATCCGGCCCCAGCTTGACCGGGTATGGCCCGCTGTACACTTCTCCGACGGGACGCTCTGCCAGATACGCATCGAGCAAGTGTAGTAAAAAGTGGATCAGCTTTTGGTGGCGGCCCCCGACCGGCGCGGTGTACATAATCACCTCCCCGTCTACCCATTCGGCGCGGGTATCTTCGTCGGCCCACTCCAGGAATTCTTCGTAGGTCATGCGCAGCGGCGCGTTCATTTGCGGTTCTTCGCTTGCAAGCGTCGTCGTTTCCATTGCTGATTGCTCTCTATCTCTCATCTTAATTATAGCAGACAATGCCGCGAGGTTTACTTGCGTGGCGCGTCGTCGAGGAGTTCGGCGGAGAGGATGATTTTGGTGCGCGGTGTGTAGTACAGTGTGTAGCGTTTGCCATTTATAAGGCTATAGAAAAAACCTTGTTTCACCACAAACTCAATTTTTCGCTGCTTTAATGTGACACAATAGATCGTTTTTGTATAACGTCGGATAGGCGGCATATGCTCTTGCAGTTCAACAATGCCAATAACTGACTGAACTCGCCCTTTTCGCAAATCAAACTCTAATATTACTTGAGCTAACTTAAATACACTGAATAAAAACATTGATATTAATAATGAAATGAGACAGAGTAAAAGTAAATCTAACTTATTGAAAATTCTAAGCAAAGATATCGTCAGAAAGAATAGTAAAGGACCTGCATACAGGCAATCCACAGCGATCTCCTTAGCGTACTCCTCCCGAATGACGCTTTTCTGCTGCTCCGTCATACATCCCCGGCGGTTGGCTTCAATTTCTGCATTCTGAGGCATTGCATACCCCCGCAACAGTCTACTTGCGCGTCGCGTCGTCGAGAAGTTCGGCGGTGGATGCTTATCCTTCCGTCGCCGGCCTCTCCCTCCCCAGCCGCGCCGCTACCATCCCCGGAATCATCCTGATCTCCTCCATCTTCAGCGCCCAGCCCGCCGCGAAGTACACCGCGCCGCCCGCGATCACCGCCGCTGCAATGGCGACCACCGTCCGCGCGACGCCCGTGCTCATGCCGAAGCCGAGCGCATCCATGACCGCCTGCACGAGCAGCACCGCCGCCGTCATCACCACCGACGCGCCCAGCGCGCGCACGGCAGTTCTGACAAGCCGGTCTTCGCCCACGCCCTGCCAGCGCCGGCGCAGCAGCCACAGCAGCGCGCCCACCTCGACCAGCATCGCCGCCGAGTTTGCCAGCGCCAGCCCCGCCGCCTGCATCAATTGGCCCAGCGCCAGCGCCAGCACAAAGTTAATCGACGCGCCCAGTACTGCTGTGTAGAGCGGCGTCATCGTGTCTTTGTCGGCGTAGAAGGCGCGCGCCGTTACCTCAAGCGCGGCGTGCGTAATCAGCCCCAGCGTGAACGCCGCCAGCGTCCCGTACACCATGTCGCCCAGTTCGGCGGTGAACTCGCCGCGCTCCAGCAGACTGATGAGCGGGCGGCCCACGGCCATCATCCCGAAGCCCGCCGGGATGCACGCCGCCAGGATGTAGCGCAGCGAACCGTTGAGCGCGCGCCGCTTGCCGTCCAGGTCGCCCAACGACGAGAGCGTCGCCAGCGTCGGGAAGATTACCACCGCCAGCGCCGTGCCGAGCAGGGTTTCGGGAATCTGCATCAGCCGCCAACCCCAGTCATACGCGGTAATCGAGCCTTCCGCCATCTGCGAGCCGAGGAAGGTCCGCAGGAAGCGCAGGTTGAACCAGAAGACCAGCCCCAACCCCAGCACGCGCGGGATCATCAGCCTGACCACCAAGCGCAGCTCCGGCAGACTCCAGCCGAGCACCGGACGCCACCGCATGCCGAAGTGAATCAATCCCGGTATCTGCACCAGCACGTAGCACACCGCGCCGATCACCGCGCCCCACGCCACGCCGTGCAGCCCCATCGAGTCGGTGAGAAAGTAGATGCCGAACAGCAGGCCGGCGTCTTGGAAAACCGCCGCCAGCGCCGGCAAGAAGAAATTCTGGTGCGCCTGCAAGATGCCCATGAACAGCCCGCCGAGCGCGAACAGCAGGCTTGCCAGCAGCAGGATGCGCAGCAGTTCCACGGTCAGCGCGATTTGCTCCGGGTTGTCTTTGAAACCGGGCGCAAGCACGTTCGGCACCAGCCACGGCGCCAGCACAAACGCCGCCGCGCCGAGCGCCAGCGCCGCCAGAAAGACCGTGTTCATCGCCGCGCTCGCCAGCCGCCAGGCGCGCGCTTTGTCGTCGGTCGCCAGGAAATCGGAGAAGACCGGCAGAAACGCCTGCACCAGCGCCCCGCCCGATATCACGATGACGATCAAGTCGGGAATGTCGCTGGCGGCGACGTAAGTGTCGAACGCCTTGCCGAACTTCTCGGCCTGGATGACGGTCTGCGCCAGGCTGATGGCCTTCGCCGCCGCCGACGCGACCATCACGATCAGCGTCGAGCGGATGATGCGCCCCAGGGTCGGGATTTTGTTGTGCGGTTGTGCGGGTCCCATCGCTGTCTCCTTAAGAGAAAGTAAGGAAGAAAAATCACCACGGAGAGCACGGGGGTCACGGAGATCAGAAATACTTCTAAAGACTCTCTGCGCCCTCTGTGTCTCTGTGGTGAAATCAAAAAGTCAAAAGACGAAAGCGATTTCCCGGCGCGCTTTGCTTTTTGCTTCGTGAGCCGGGGTGAAGTTCGGGTTAAAGGCGATGGCTTTGTCGAATTCGGCGACGGCGGCTTCGTACTCGCCGCGCGCAAAGTAGACCATGCCCAGGTAGTAGAACAGTTCTTCGACGTAAGTCGTGCGCTTCATCGTCACGCGCGCCAGCGCCTCCACGTCGCGCAGACGGCCTGTGTGCAGGTACGCCTCGAACGGCCCGAACTGGTACCACAGCATGCGCCACGGCAGCCCGATGCGGCGCGCTTCGTCGTAAGCGGCGGCGGCGTCTTCGTAGCGGCCCAACTCGACCAGCGCAGCGCCCAGGTTGAACCAGGCGTAGCGATTGCCGGGCTGCTCTTCGACCTCGCGGCGCGCGGCCTCGAAGGCGCGCTGCCGGTTGCGCGCCGCGTCCCAGTCTTCGCCGAGCGCCGCCGCGAGCCGCGATTCGCGGTCGGGCGGGTAGATCACAAGGTAGACCCGGTTAAAATGCTGCCACAGCGCGTCGATCTCATCGTAAGTGACGATAATGCCCATGCCGCCGCCGCTGCCCAGGTACGAGTCGAAGACGTAAAAGCCCGGCTGGAAGTCATCGTAGCCGACCAGCAGGCGGTAATGCCCCATCCAGTCCAGGTCGGCGGGGTCGAAGCCGGTCTCGATGATAACCGGGAAGCCGGCGAAGATCAGCCGCCTGAGCAGGTCGATATCGCCGCCGTAGCGGTAAATGGCGTTCAGATTCGGGATGTAGCCGTTGACGTAGGCCGCCATCTGCGCCGGCCCGACGTTTTTATCTTCGACGTTCGGTTTGAGGAAGCCGGCGGCGACCGCCTGGTCGCCGCTCCAGCCCCAGAAGTGCAGCCCCATCGTGAGCGTCGCCGGGCCACAGTTGTTCCACGTCTGGTAGACTTGCCAGAAGTTTTGCAGGTGGACGAAATTGGGTGTCTCGTCGTCCTGCGCCAAACCGGGCAGGACCAGCATGCCCAGTATCAATATCGACATCAACGCCGATTGGGGGTTCATCGCTACCGGATTTGGGCGAGCGCTTCGGCGGCCGGCGCAAAGTTACGGTTATGGCGCAGGGCCTCCTGGAACTTCTGGACGGCCTGGTCGGTTTCGCCGCGCTGCAAGTAAACCATGCCCTGGTAGTAATAGGTCTCCTCAACGTACTGGGTGTTCGCCAGGTTAACGCTCGCCAGCGCCTCCACATCGGCGAGGCGGCCCGTGTGTAGGTACGCCTCGAACGGGCCGAACTGGTACCAAAGCATACGCCAGGGCAGACCGCGCGTGGTGTTACGTGCCACGTCATAAGCGCGCGCCGCGCTCTCGTAGTCGCCCAGCAGTACATACGACGTGCCCAGGTTGAACCAGGCGAACTCGTCGTCGGGGTACATCTGGGCTTCGCGCTGGGCCACGGCGAGCGCGTTCTGCGCGTTCGACGCCGGGTCCCAGTCCGCGCCGAGCACTTGCTTGAGCTGCGCTTCTTGGTCGGGGCGGTAGACTACCACGTAGACCCGGTGGAAGTGTCGCCAGAATTTATCGACCGAATCATAGGTTTCGACCCGGCCCTGTTTGTTTTCGCCCACGCCGAGATATGCATCGAAAATGTAGAAACTGGCTTCCAGGTCCGAGTAACCCACGATCAGGCGGTAGTGGCCCATCCACTCTTCGCCGTCCGGTTCGAAGCCGGTCTCGATCAAGACCGGGAAGCCGGCGACGATCAGCCGCTTCACCAGGTCGATGCTCCCGGCATAGCGGTAGACGGCGTTCAGACCCGGCACCTGTTCGTTGACGAAGACCGCCATCTGTCCAGGCGTGACGTTTTTGTCTTCGGGGTCGGGTTTCAGGTAGGACGCAGCGGTTTGCTGCGTGCCGTTCCAACCATAGGAATTTAAATCCATCGCCAGGGTGGCCGGCCCGCAGTTGTTCCAGCTTTGCGCCACCCACCTAAAACCGCTCAACCGCGACTCGTAAGGCAGGTCGGCGGCGGCGACCTCGACGGCCACCGTCGGCGTCGGCGTGGCGGCGATAACCGCGGTCGGCGTCGCATCGTCGGACTGCGCGGCGCTTGCTTCGCCGCTCCCGCTCGCGCTCGTGTCGAGCGGCGCGGCAGTCGGCGGCGGGTCGGTGGGGATGAGCGTGGCAGTTGGAGCGTTGGTGCTGACAGTCCAGTCTCCGCCGGCTTCGGTCGGCGCTACGGCGACCGGCAGAGTCGGTGCATCCGCCGTCGGCGTGGCGTCCTGGCCGAGCAGCGATGCGGCGTCGGCGACGGCGCTGACGGTGGGCAGGGCCGCGGCCTCGCCTTTGCAAAAGTCCGGGTGCAGGCAGGTGATGAAGTTTAGCGGCGTGCCCGACAGGCGCGCAATGACGCGCGGCGGCAGCGAGCGGATAATCAACGGCGAGAGAATCGCCACAAAAAGCACCGCGCCCAGCACCCCCAACAAAAACCAACCCACCAGGGCGCGGAAGGTGCTGGTGCGGCCACGGCGGAGTCTTCGGCTCTGGGCGCGCTGGCGGGCGGGGCTGAGATTCCTGGCTTGTGATGGAGGCGGGGGGAGTCTCCGGGTGCGCAGTTGTTTGTCTCTCATTCTCATTTGCAACAGTTTCCTACCAAAATTTCATTTCTCCGATGGCTGACCTTCCCCCTATTTTCGACTGTCCACGCTATAGTAGCAGACGTTGGGGATGTTCGCCAATCAACTAGAGTCTGAGTATTTTACCGCCCTCTGGTATAATGCATAGTACAGGCTTAAATGATGAGACAGCCCGGAGCGCGCCTCCGTGGTGAAGACATGGAGTAGGGTACCATGACAGACAGGCCGCTGCGCTCACGTTCGCAAGATGGTCAGGACGGTAGTGAAGCACCGGATGAGTGGAAGCAGACGGTAACCGGGTCTACCCCACCCGACGATGCGACGCGCCCGGATGCCGACGAACCCCTGCCGTTGACCTCCCATGACCTGACCTATGACCACTGCCGCCGGGTCGAGTGGGAGGTCGGGCAACTGCGCCGGCAGTACAACAGCAGCCTGATTACGCGCGAGGATTTCGCGGCCCGCCTGCGCGAGTTGATGCTGCGCGACAAGCGAGGGCGCTGGTGGATGGTCGGCACGGAGAGCAATGATTGGTATGTGCGTGAGGGCAAGGAATGGGTTAGGCGCATCCCGCCCGTCTACAAATCCGAGTCTAAACCGGCGTCCGCGTCCGAACCGCCTACCATAACGATGGATTCGCCGGCGCAGGAATCTACCCCGCCCGGCAAATCGACGCCGAAAGCCGGCCCGGCGGCGCCGAAAGACGCGGGCGAGCCGCCGGTCGGCCGGCCGCCGGCGGTGACGGACAAAGCCGCGACTGTGGTCAACGATAAAGCGGCTTATAACTTCGAACCACAGGTGACCCAGGTCGCCGGCGGCGGGCGCGATGAGCCGCCGCCCCCGGCGGCCCAGCCGACGATTGTGCATTTCCCATCGCAGCGCGGCCCGGCGCCGGTGGCCCAGCCGACGATGCCGCACCCGGTCGATTTCATCGACTACGACCCGGCAGATCACCAACCGCCCCCGGAGGCGCCGCAGCGCCGCATCCGCGATACGGTGCTGCGTTTCGCGTTGCTGTTCGGCGGCGTGGCGATGGCGGCGCTGGCGCTCTTTTTGGGCATCGTGTTGTTGACCACGCTCGTCGTCATCAACCGGTACCGGGCCGAAATCGAGGCGCTACCCCAGATCATCGCTCAGTTCCAGAGCACGCGGATTTACGATGCCCAGCTTAACCTCATCGCCGAATTGAACAGCGTAGAGGGCCGGCGTATGGCAGTCGATCTCGACAAAATCTCGGTCTACATGGTCCACGCCGCCATCGCCGCTGAGAACGAACGCTTCTACGACGACCCTGGCTATGACCTGATTGCCATCGCCCGCGCGCTGCTGCAAAATTTCCTGGCCGGCGATATCCAATCCGGCGCGAGCACCATCACGCAGCAGGTGGTGCACTGGACGATTCTGAAGCCGGAGCAGGGTTATGACCAGAGTGCCTGGCGCAAGGTGCAGGAAATCATCCTTGCCGCCGAAGTAAACCGGCGTTACAGCAAAAATGAAATCCTGGGCTTCTACCTGAACAGCGTTTTCTTCGGCAACATGGCCTACGGCGTCGAGGCGGCGGCGCAGACCTATTTCGATAAGCCGGCGGAGAAGCTCGAACCGGCGGAGGCCGCTTTCCTGGCCGGCCTGGTGCAGGCCCCGGCCTACTATGACCCGGTGCTCTATCCCGATCGTGCCTTCGAGCGTATGGACACTGTGTTACACCTCATGGCGGCGGCCAACGGTGACGGGTGTATCCAGTTTCAGCATGGCAACCTGGCCGAGACCCAAACGCCGCTCTGTGTGCGCGAGGTGGATTGGCTCGAATCGCAGCAGCGCGTGAAGTCCCTCACCTTCCATCCGCCGGCGCTGGATATGAAGTACCCGCATTTCGCGCTTTACGTCCGGGATGTGCTCCGGGAGAGCTACGGCGAAGAATTCTTCACCAAAGGCTACAGCGTGTATACCACACTCGACCCGCGCATCCAGGAGCTTGCTCAGCAAGAAGTCACCGACCAGATCATTCGGATGAATTACACCATTCATAACGCCGCCGTGGTCGTCATCCGCCCGGTGGACGGCGCTATCCATGCGATGGTGGGCAGCGCCGATTACGCCAGCGACCCGATCCAGGGCCAGATCAACATGGCGGTTGTGCCGCGCCAGCCCGGTTCGTCGATCAAGCCTTTCGTGTATCTCGCCGCCATGGAGATGAACCAGGATTGGTGGACGCCGGCGACCATCATCTGGGATGTGCCGGTCACCTTCCAGGACAATTACAAACCGCGCAACTTCGACGGCGAGTTTCACGGGCCGCAGGCGTTGCGCTACGCGCTGGGCAACTCTTACAATATCCCGGCGGTCAAGGCATACCAGCACGCCGGCTGGGATCGCTTCTCGAATATTGCAGGGCGCTTCGGGATTACCCTGCACGGCGACGAAACCAATACCGGCCTTTCGGTAGCGCTGGGTGCGCGCGAGGTGACGCTGCTCGATATGACCGCCGCCTATGCTGCGCTCGCCAACGGCGGCGCGTGGTATGAACCGTATACCGTGTCGCGCATCGTCGAACCAGACGGCGCCGAGTTTTACAGCCACAGTCTCCAGCCGCCTGCCCCGGTCCAGGCGGTCGCGCCGGCCTACGCCTATTTGATGTCCAGCATACTCTCCGACGCCAGCGCGCGCGCCGCCGAGTTCGGCGCCGGCTGGTGGCTGACGCTGCCCGACGGTCGCCCGGCGGCGGTCAAGACCGGCACCACCAGCGACCCGGAGCGCGATGCCTGGACCCTCGGTTACACGCCGCAGTTCGCGGTGGGGGTATGGGTGGGCAACGCCGACAACTCGCCGATCCCTTCCGGCAGCGCCGGCTCGACCGCCGCCGCGCCCATCTGGCGCAACACGCTGCAAGGGGCGCTGGAGCTGGACGACCGCCCGCCGATGAACTTTCCCATGCCGGCGGACCGCGTGGTGCAGCTCAACGTGTGCACCGATACCGGCGCGCGCTACTGGGATGGCTGCCAGGGCAGCCGCTCGGAGTGGTTCGAGGTCGATCACCAGCCGCCCGCCCCCGAAAACGACTTCCTCAAGGTCGTCAGCGTGGACAGCGCGACCGGCTTGCTGGCGAACGAGTGGTGTCCTAATAACGTCGTGAAGCGCCGCTACCTGCAACTAACCGACCTATCGGCGATTGACTGGATCAACGGCACCACAGAGGGCCGGGCCTGGGCCGAGTCCTACGGTGTGGCCGTGCCGCTCCAGTCGGCGCCTACGCAGGCGTGCAGCCGGGATACTCAGCCGACGACCGTCATCATCACGTCGCCCGTGTCCGGTCAGGAGGTCGGCGGCGTAGTTAACGTCGTTGGAACGGTCAGCATGCCGAACTTTCACCGTTACCAGCTTGAATATGCAGCCGGCGTCAACCCCATCGGCTGGGGCATTGCCGACGGGCCGTACCAGCGCACCGTCATGTCGAGTACGCTGGCGCAGTGGGATACGCGCTCTCTGGCCCACGGCGTGTACACTATTCGCATCATCGCCTTCGATGCGAGCGGCGGCACTGCCGAGTACCAGATTGTGGTCAACGTGAGAAACGTCGAGCCGGTCACTGCGACGCCGTTCCCGACCGTGACGCCGCTGCCGACCACGACGCCGCTGCCGCCGACTTTCACGCCGACGCTCACGCCGACCGACACGCCCGTCATCGCGCCGACCGATACGCTGCCGCCGAGCTTCACGCCGGAGCCGACGCTGACGTTGACGCCGACCGAGACGCCGACCGAGACATCGGTCCCGTAGCGGAGGGTGTGTGCTTTGGCGTAAACGGCTCCCGCCGATTCTTGCGCTGGCGCTGGCAGCGCTGGCGGCTGCGCCGCTGCTGGGGCCGGGGTTTCTCAACACGCGCGCCGGCGGCGACAGCCCTTTTCTGTTATTCCGGCTGCACCAGCTTTGTAAGGCGCTGGGCGACGGCGTGTTCCCGGTGCGCTGGATGCCCGACGCAGCATTCGGCTTCGGCTACCCCTTCTTCAGCTACTACGCTGCGCTGCCGTATTACATCGCGGCGTTTTTCAAGAGTGTGGGCTTTAGCTACGTCGCCGCGCTCAAGCTCACACAGTTGGCCGGCTTTTTGCTGGCGGCCGGCGCGATGTATGCCTGGACGCGCCGGCACATGCGCACCGGCTGGGGCGCGCTGTTGGCGGCGGCGGCGTATACCTTCGCGCCGTTCCACATGGTTAACGTGTACGTGCGCGGCGACTCGCTCTCCGAGTTCTACGCTTTTGTCTTCTACCCGCTGGCGCTGCTCGCGGCGGACCGGCTGTCCGAGCGCCGGACGCCGGCGCGCGCGGCATGGTTGGGCTTGGCGTATGCCGGCCTGCTGCTGACGCACAACATCTCGGCGTTTATCTTTTCGCCGTTCCTGGGGCTGTATTTGTTGGCGCTGCCCCTGGCCCCCTCATCCCCAGCCCTTCCCTCACAAGGGGGGAAGGGAGCCGGAGCGCGCTCCGAAAGTCCCTTCGCCCCTTGTGGGAGAGGGGATTTAGGGGAGAGGGGGATGGGGATGCGGCGCGTGCTTCGCGCTTACAACGCATACGCCGCCGCGATTTTGCTGGGCGTGATGGTGGCGGCGGGGTTCTGGCTGCCGGCCGTGGGCGAGTTGGACGCGGTGCAGTTGGAGGACTCGACGACCGGGTATTTCCACTATAGCAATCACTTCCGCGATTTTTCCAACCTGGTGCAGTATTCCTTTGTCTTTAATTATGGTGTTGACCCCAACATCCAAACGACACCTTTTTCGACGAGCGCTCTGCAATTTGTCCTGCTGTGGGCCGGGCTGCTGATCCTCGGATGGCGGGCGCGGCGCTCCGGCGAGCGGTGGTTTGCCGGTTTTCTTTGCCTGGGCCTGGCGATTTCTATATTCTTGATAATGCCCGTTTCGCGCTTTGTGTGGGATAACCTCCCCATGCTGCCGGTCGTGCAGTTCCCGTGGCGGTTCCTGTCGGTTTTTGCGCTGTTCGCCGCCGCTTTGATCGGGTACGCTGCCGATGTTTTTTCGGCGGTCGTCAGGGAAAACAAAAGCTCTGCAATCCGGCGCTCGGTTCCCGCGACAGTCGCTGTTGTCTTGAGCCTCGCCCTTGCTGCCTCCGCCATGCTTGGCATCCATCCCGATTTCGTCCCGCTCAACGACCACGACGTGACGCCCGAAGCGCTGCAACTGTACGAATACTTCGGCGGCAACATCGGCACTACCATTCGCTACGAGTGGCTGCCGCGCGCCGTCAACCCGCGCCCGTACACCGGCCCGGAGTTTATGAACCTGGAACTGCGCGTCAAGTCCGCGGGCGGTTGGGTGGAGAGCATCCGCAACCTCAAGCGCGCTGCTTCGCAGGAGTGGGTGGTGAGTGTGCCCGGCGAGGCGGCGGATATCGCCATCCCGCTCTATTACTGGCCCGGCTGGATGGCGGCGGTTGACGGCCGGCCGGTCGAACTGAGCGCGGAGCCGGGTTTGGGCTGGGCGCGGCTGACCGTACCGCATGGCCTTCACCGGGTCACGCTCCGGTTGGGACGCACGCCGCTGCGCGCGCTGGCGGAATGGGTAAGCGTCCTGGGCGCGGCGCTGGCGGCGGTGATGCTGTGGCGCTGGTGGCGAGCGCGGGCGTTTGCATTGACCACGGCGGCGGCGCTGGCGCTCCTGGCGGTGCTGCTGCTGGGCCTGGCGAACTACCCGCAGGACGAGCCGCTCGAAGGGCCGCAGACGATGGACTTTGCGCAGGAGGCGTATCCTTATCACGCGCCGGGCGGCGTGGCTTTCGAGGATGGCGCGCGTCTGCTCGACTACGAGTATCGCTTCGCCGGCGCGGCGTGCCTGTCGCTGACGCTGGCGACCGACTGGCGCGGTGCGGACGGCGCGGCGCTGACGATGACGCCGCGCCTGACGCTGCCCGCCGCCAACGTGCTCGGTATCCCGGTCGATGCGGCAGTGGGCGACCCCGCCGCCGTCTTATCCACCGCCGAGTCCGATCTGACGCCGATGTGCCCACTGTCGCCGGGTATTTACCTGCCGGTGCTGGAGATCACGCGCGGCGGCGGCCCGCTCGACGCGCTGACCGGCAGCGGCGTGCGGCGCGGCGCGCTGGCGCTTGAGCCGGTCGCGCACCAGGCGCGCACGATGGCGGGCGGCGACGAGGAACCGCTCGCCGTTTTTGACGGCGGCTTGAGTCTGTTGAGCGCCGAACTGCGCCCCGGCAATCCTAACCTGCTGTTGCGCTGGCGTGCGGACGCCGAGTTGATGCGTAACTATCACGTCGGGCTGCGGCTGCGCGACGCGGCCGGCAACCTCTGGGCCGAACAAGACGCGCCGCTGGGCCTCTACGGTGCGTACCCGCCGGCGCTGTGGATGCCGGGCGAGGCGGTGTATGAGGGGTATTTCCTGCCGCTGCCCGATGGGATGCCGCCCGGCCCGTACACCCTGTACGTGAACGTGTACGATGCGGCGACCGGCGAATCGATAGGCGACCGGCGCGTCGATGACCGGTACTGGAGCGGTTACACGCCGGCGCCGGCTGGTGTGCGCCGCTGGTACACGCCGCTCCCCGCGCTGAGCATTGCCGGGCTGGAAGCGCCCGCCGCCGTCACGGCAGGGCGGCCCTTCCCGCTCACGGTGCACTGGATTGTCGAAACCGCGCCGGGGATAGATTACCGGGCGCGGTGGGTGCTGAGAAACGACGAGCGGGGGGTTTGGTTTGTCGATACGCCGCTCGCGCCCGGCTCATCGACTGCGCTGTGGCGGGCCGGCGCGCTGATCGAGGGCCGGCTGGCGCTCGAACCGCCGGCCGATCTCCCGCCGGGCGATTATTTGCTCACCCTGGCGATTCTTGGCCCGGACGGTACGCCGCTCCACAACCCGATTTTTGTGTATGCGCTCGACGTGCAAGCGCCCGCCGTGCCGACCGGCGCGCCGGAGGGCGTGCCGAACCGGGTTGACGTTGACTTCGGCGGCGTGGTGCGCTTGTGGGGCTACGACGTGACGCAGACCGGCGGGGCGCTGGCGCTGACATTGACCTGGGGCGCGCTGACCGAAACCGCGACCGATTACCGTTTCTTCGTGCACCTGTTCGACCCCGCCACCGAAGCGATCCCCGTACAAGTGGATACCATGCCGCACGAGTTCGCCTATCCCACGTCGATATGGGTGCCGGGCGAGGTCGTCACCGATGGCGTAACGCTTGACCTGGAGGGTGTGCCGCCGGGCGTGTACCGCGCGGCGGTGGGCTGGTACGACGAGGCGGGCCGCCTGCCTGCCGTCGATGCGTCGGGCGCGCGGCTCGACGGCGACCGCGTGATTCTGCCTTTTGAGGTGAGCGTACCGTAAAAGCGGGAGCGTGTGGGCGTGCACGGGTCGTTGTTGTGGGCGCTTGGCCTGTCTGATCTCTGTGTAATATGCTCATTGTAATGCTGCATAATACTGAAAATTTGCCGCATCCCTCGACAAACAAAAACGCCCACCGATTCGGTGGGCGCAGCACCCCCAGCAGGACTCGAACCTGCGCCTCTGCCTCCGGAGGGCAACGCTCTATCCACTGAGCTATGGGGGCGACTGCGCCCATTGTACCACCGTCGCGGGCGCTGCGTCAACCGCTTTTTGTTTGTTAGGCGCTTAGTGGGTATACATAGCCCGTTGGAGTGTAGAACATGACGCAAAACCCGACCGTTATCCTCAAGCCTCAGCGTGACAAGCCGGTGCATAACCGGCACCCCTGGGTATTCTCCGGCGCGATTGACCGCGTAGCCGGCGACCCTGCTCCCGGCGATATCGTGACCGTGCTTGGCTCCGGCGGGCACCCGCTGGCGTTGGGTCACTGGAACCCACATTCGCAAATCCGGGTGCGGTTGTTGAGCTGGCATCCTGACGAAATCATCGACGATGCGTTCTGGCGCGCGCACCTGCGCCGGGCGATTGCGGCGCGGGCGGCGCTGGCAAATGACCCCGCTATCACCGCGTATCGTCTGGTCAACGCCGAGAGCGACGGCCTGCCGGGGCTGGTTGTAGATCGCTACGGCGACTGGCTGGTAGTGCAGGCGCTCACGCTGGGCATCGACCGGCGCAAGGCGCAGCTTGCCGGTTTGCTTGATGAACTGCTCGCGCCGGACGGCGTCTACGAGCGGAGCGACGCCGACGTGCGTGACAAAGAGGGGCTGGGGTCGGCGGCCGGCGTGCTGCTGGGCGATGCGCCGCCGGAGTGGGTCGAGGTGGTCGAGTACGGGCTGCGCTTTCGAGTCGATGTGCGGCGCGGACACAAGACCGGCTTTTACCTGGATCAGCGCGACAACCGCGCGCTGCTGCGCGATATCTTGTTCGGCGACGCGGACGCGCCCGGCAAGACCGTGCTCAACGCCTTCGCGTATACCGGCGGCTTCGGCGTCTATGCGCTGGCGGGCGGGGCCGGGCGCGTGGTGCATATCGACAGCGCGGGCGACGTGCTGCGCCTGGCGCGGGAGAACATCGCGCTGAACGATTTCCCGGCCGGCGACGGTGATTTCATTGAGGGTGATGTCTTCCGGGTGCTGCGCGACTTGCGCACCGCCGGCGAAGCCTTCGACGTGATCGTGCTCGACCCGCCCAAGTTCGCCCACACCGGGCGCGACGTGAACCGGGCGGCGCGCGGCTATAAAGATATCAACCTGCTGGCGTTTCAGTTACTCAAGCCGGGCGGGCTGCTGATGACGTTCTCGTGCTCCGGCCTGGTGAGCGCAGACCTGTTTCAAAAGATTGTATTCGGCGCGCTGGTCGATGCCGGCCGGGATGCGCAAATCCTGCGCGCGCTGGGGCCGGGCGTCGATCACCCGGTGGCGCTGACCTTTCCCGAAGGTGCTTATTTGAAAGGACTGTTGTGCCGTGTCTGGTAATGGAAGAGAAGGAGACAAGCGGTGGGATGTCGGTGTGGGGGCGGCGCTCATCCACGAGGATAGGATTTTGCTCGTGCGGCAAACTTACGGCCCGCGCAAAGGAGTCTGGGTGCTGCCGGGCGGTTATGCCGAACACGGCGAACTGCTCGACGCGGCGGCCCGGCGCGAACTGCGCGAGGAGGCCGGCGTCGAGGGCGAGGTGATCGACCTGGTGTCGGTGCGCACCCGCTACCGTGACGACGGCGGCGCGGTGTACGTGGTGTTTCGGATGCGGCTGGCCGGCGGTGATCTGCACGCCGACGGCGTGGAGGTTGACGATGCGCGCTTCTTCTCCGCCGGGGAGGTCGAGTCGGAGACGCTGGACATGTTCCCCGCGATGCGCGCTTCGGCGCTGGCGGCGCTCCGTACCGCGCCGCACGGCCTGGTCGAGAAACCGGTGCCGCCGCAGTCCGGCCCGGATTACAAGCTTTTCGTGTTGGAGTAGGAAGAGATTCACCACAGAGACACAGAGGACGCAGAGTTTTTAAAAGTCTCTCTGTGTACTCTGTGTCTCTGTGGTGAACAGGTTTAGCCAATGAGGAGGCTCGACGATGGCGGTGATTAAACCGTTTCGCGCCGTGCGTTACAACCCCGAACGTTTCGACGACATGCGCGTCGTGGTCAGCCAGCCCTATGACCGGGTGCGGCACGGTCTCCAGGACCGGTATTATGATCTGAGTCCGTATAACATCGTGCGGATCATCAAAGGCAAAGAGGAAGCCGGCGACCGCTCCGGCGGCTCCAACGTCTACACGCGCGCGAAGGCGTATTATGAGCAGTGGCGCAAAGACGGCGTGCTCATCCGCGAGGCGCAGCCCGCCCTTTATGTCTACGAGCAGACTTTTACGGTGGGCGGCGAGCCGTACACGCGGCTGGGGATGATCGCGGCGCTGGAGCTTGCCGGCTTCGATGAGGGAATTGTCCTCCCGCACGAGCGCACGCACGGCGGCCCGAAAGAAGACCGGCTGCGCTTGCTGAATACGCTGGCGGTGCACACCGGGCAAATCTTCATCCTCTATCCCGACGAGGAAAACCGGATCAATAACCTGCTCCGCCTGGCGGTGCGCGACCGCGCGCCGGATATCGACGTGGCGGAGCTTTACGAAGACACCGTAAAGCAGCGTGTCTGGGTCGTCGGCGAGCCGGAGCACATCGAGGCGATTCGCGCGGAGATGCTGCCCAAGCGCGGCCTTATCATCGCCGATGGGCATCACCGCTACGAAACCGGCCTGGCCTACCGTGACGCGCAGCGCGCCGCTCACCCCGGTGCGCCGCCCGGAGCCGCGTTTAACTATATCCAGGCGACGCTGGTCAGCATGGACGATCCCGGCTTGGTGGTGCTGCCCACGCACCGCGAGATTTACAATTTCACCGCTGCGGCGCCCGCCGATGTCCTGGCGCGCGCCGCGGCACACTTCGCCGTCGCGCCCGCCGCCGGCTTAAGCGCTTGCCTGGATATCGTCAACCAAGACCCGTTGGGGCTGGCGTTTGGATTCTACGGCGGCAAGGAGGTAGGCTTCCACGTGCTGACCCTTAAAGATGCGGCGCTTGTTGATGCACTGATCCCCGGCGACGCGCACTCGCGTGCGTGGAAATCGCTCTCGGTGAGCGTGCTGCACAAGGTTTTGTTAGAGCAGATCGTAGAACTGCCGGCGGCGGGCATCGAGGAGCAAACGATGGTTCGCTACCACCGCGAGGCGCAGCTACCGGTCGATAACGTAGACGCCGGCCTGGGGAGCTTCGTGTTTTTCCTCAAGGCCACGCCGGTCGAACACATCAAAGCGTGCACAGCGCACGGCGAACGTATGCCGCAGAAGAGCACCGACTTTTACCCGAAGATCATCTCCGGCCTGACGATGATGCCGGCCGGTACGGAGGAGGACTTTTAACCACGAATAGCACGAAGGGCGGGTTTGCAAACCCGCCCTCCTCTACTCCGAGAAGTTATTTGTCGTTATTTGGTATAGAAGTGTTATTCGGCGAGCAAGATCACCGTGCCAAAGACTCGGGTGCGGAAGCCGCCTGTGTCATCGTCGTAAGTGTATTCGAGAGAGTCGCGCAGCACATTTGAAAACTTGATGGCAACTTCGTCACGTCTTCCCATTGTGATAGTTGTGCTATATGGATATGGAGTGTTATTGGCGTATACTGAGAAGAGTTGTGTACTTACGGACTCTCGTGTATCGTTTATTAAGTTAACAATGATATTCGCATCTTCAAGTGTGACATCCTGCCAGTATTCATCCTTTAGCAGGGTTTGAAATTCCTTGTATTTACTTTCATTGAGCACAGCATAAAGTGTGGCAAGATTCTCGCCATACTCAACAAAAATCGAGAAGATATCTTCACTGGCCGGAGATGCGGCAAGGTCAGCAGTATGGTCGCTGCCTCCTAATATTAATAGATCAATGTCGAAAAGTGTATACGTGGTGTAGTTGCGTTCCTCTTCCCGGAAGTCACGCGCGTTTCGAAACGTGTCTATCATTAACTGTTGGAGTTTTTCCTGATCTTCTGGTTCATCGGGGGCGTAGCCAATTGCAATAGTTGCACTACCATAAAGTAGCTCGTCAAAAGATGGTAGCTCGATTATGTCTTGGATGTAGAGATCGGTATTTAAATCGAAATTACACCCCGACAATGCAATGACAAGCGCCATAAGTGAAACGATGAGAGACTTCTTTGCCTTCATGGGATATTCTCCTCTCTGAGTAGTCTTTAGACACAGTATATAATTGTATCCCCATATTTGTGTCTCCGCAACGGATTCTTAGGAAACATACCACGAAACTAGGATTTTTTTGTTCTCTGTTTTTGCTTTCTCTCTGTGTCTCTGTGGTGAGCTAATCTTGCTGCGTCACGCCCGCCAACATCTCGATCTTTTTGACCGTCTCGCGCCAACTGATGCGGCTAAGGCCCACCTTCTCGCGCAGCTTGTCCGATTCCATGCCGCCGTGGGAATCGCGCACCATGCAGGTCCAGCGCAGCATCTCGAACGAGACCATCTCCAGGCCGGCCGCCTCCGCCAGGTCGTCCAGCACATATTCCAGGTTGCGCGCCGTGCATTCGAAAATCCGGTCTTGGGGCCGGTACTGTTCCATGTATTCGTCCAGCACTTCGAGCCAGTCCGGGTTGAGCGGGATTTTGCGCTCTTTGTACACGTCGCGGGCGGTGCGCTTGCGTACGTGAAGCTCCGGCGCGCCCGGCCCCTGGCGGCGGATGGCGTCGGGCTGGATGTTCATGCACTCGCCTTTTTTGATGCCGGTATCCAGCAGCAGCCGTACCAGCAGCTCCGGGCGGGCGTCGGGCTTCGCGCCTTCTTGCGGAAAGCGGCGGCGCGCCGTCTCGGCGAGCAGGCGGTCGATTTCCTCCTCGCGCAAGATCGGTTGCAGCGGCGCCGGGATCGAGCGCTGCGGCACCGCGCGCGCCGGGTCGCTGGCGAGCACCTCGGTCCGGTTAAGCCACTTGAAGAACACTTTGAGCGTGGTCACGCGGCGCGCGTAAGATTTGGCGCTGCACGGGATGTTTTCACCCTGGCCGTTTTCGACCCACTTCATAAATTCTTGCAGGCGGGTCGTCGTGAAGCTGTGCAGGGGGGCGGCACGCGTGAAGAAGCGCTGCATCAGATTCAAATCGCTTTTGAACGCCTTGCGCGTGTTGGCCGTTTTGCCCTCCATAGTCAGGTAGGCCATGAAGGGAGCGACAGCTTCGACAAGTGTGCTCTCGCGGGTGAGAGAGGTATCGTTCATCAATCCCTCGCTTCGCATAGTCAATGTCTCGCAGCATCATACATGAGAACTTATGTGGAGTCAATTCTCTCATGCATCTGCTGCCCGGCGAAACGAAGGTAGGGTAGCCAGGTTTAAGCGTCGCCATGCATAGAGCGTCGATAGCGCGCCAGGCGGTCCAGCACAGCCGTGCTGCTCAAAGCCGCCATCCAGCTTGCCGTGATGAAAATCCAGGGGAAGACCAACACTGTGCTGACGACACCGATGAGCGCAGCAGCGATCAGTAGGGCAAAGGTGAAGCCAGGGTTACTCACCGCCATCACCAGTGCGTTACGCAAACCGGTAACCAAGCGCTGGTCTTCTTGCTCGAACAACAGCGGCCAAACATACAGCAGCATTCCCGTCCAAATCACGACCGCGGCAGCCCACACACCTCGCAGTAAATCAACGAACAGACCGGTCTCATCCCGGTATGCATGCCAGTTATGCGCGGCGATGCCCACCACGCCGACGGTTAACGCGCCGAGCGCGGTCGCGCGCCAGAAGTAGCGCCGGAAAGCGTCTGTGAAGCCTTCGAACTGGCAGGTCGGGCCGGTTTGCAGGTCATACATGACGCGCATGAGCGCTGCCGTCGATGCCGGCAGGGTCACCAATGGCAAGCTCCACAACACCCATGCCAGGTTCGCCCACACGTAAACATAGCCGCCGCGCGCCGCCGATTGGCTCAAGCTGTGCCAGAACACCCGCAGACCATCCCACATAATCGGGTTATCCTATCCCTTTAGACCGCTGTAAGAGACGCCCTCTACAAAGTAGCGCTGAAACAAAAAGAAGACAATCGCCATCGGCACAGTAGTAACAATCGAACCGGCGAGGAAGGTATCCCAGCGGAATTGGCTGCCGGATTGTCCCCTCAGCAAGGCCAGGCCCAGAGGTAAGGTCCAGAGGCTCTTGTCTCCCGCGCCGACCACGATCAGCGGGTTGAGGAAGTCGTTCCAGGCACCCTGGAAGCCGAAGATCGCCAGCGCAGTAAGAGCGGGGGTTGCCATAGGCAGCACCACGCGGAAGAAGGTTGTAAAACGGTTGGCGCCGTCTACCTTCGCCGCTTCCTCGATCTCGGTCGGGATCGACTCGAAGAACTGCTTCATCATGAAGATGCCGAATGCGTCGGCCATAAGCGGCACCACTAACCCTTGCAGCGTGCCGATCATGCCCAGCTGCTTGAGGATGAGAAAACGCGGAATCACCAGCACGATGCCCGGAATCATCATCGTGCCCAGGATGCCCAGGAACAACATATCCCGTCCGGGAAAATTCAGCCGGGCCAGCGCATAACCGGCCAGCGAATCGAACAGGATGTGCGCGAGCATGACCACGACGGCGAAAATGAAGCTGTTCAGGGTCCAGCGCGGGAAGTCGCCGGCCGCCACCTCCTCGTAGCCTTTGAAGCTGAAATCAATTTCACCGTCCCCATCTACGTCGGTTGGGAGAAGGCGCTGGGGGTTCTTGTTAATATCCGGCAGAGTCTTAAACGAGTTCGCAACCGAAAAGACGAACGGCAGGATCATCGCCAGAGCAAACAACACCAGGACGGCGAACGAAATCGCCGAAAGCGCCGCGCGAGTCACTTGCCGGGCGCGGTCACGGCTAAAGTCTCCGGCGGTTTGTTGAGTAGTAGCCATGATATTCTATCCCCTCCTCAATCCTCTTTATATCCGGGCGCGTTCGCCGATGACCCGGCGCTGAATCAGGGTCAGTACGAAGATGATGGCGAACAAGATCAACGCCG
>JAFGMM010000378.1 GCA_016927535.1 Anaerolineae bacterium | reverse complement strand
TGTTGGTTTGAGTTGTTTGTGCGTTTTTGTGACAACAACTCTACCTCAAAAGCCCTACCTACCCCCATTTTTTGGCGAAGGTATTGATTATAGCTTTTATCATATTTCTTCACATTCTTAGGCTCTTGAGTTAGCCCCTTGTAGACTTTTAGGCGCGCGGCGAGCCGGCGGCTCACCTGGCCGCTCGGCCCGCCCGAATCCCCAAAGGCCGACCGTTACCCCAGACTGCCGACGGCCTGCTCGACCGCTTCTAATATCTCGCACGACTCGACCAGTTCCATCATGCGGGTGTGGTCGGGATAGAGAGGCCGGTCCTCGTCGAGGAAATCGACGTGCCGGCGGATGACCTGCCGCGCCGCTTCGACGCCCTTGCCATGCTCGAAGTCGCGCAGGTCGAGCGCCTGCGCCGCCGCCATGAACTCGATGCCCAGCACGCCATACGCATTCTTGAGAATCTGGGCATTTTTGATGGCGGTGTTCATGCCCATCGAGACGAAATCCTCCTGGTCGGCGGCTGCCGGGATGGACTGGGTGCTGGCGGGCATCGACAGGATGCGCTGCTCGACGATCAGGCTGTCCGCCGTGTACTGGCTGAGCATCATCCCGGACATCAGCCCCGGCTGCTGCGTCAAGAAGGGCGGCAGGCCGACGCTCAACGCCGGGTTGGTCAGCCGGTTGAGCCGCCGCTCCGATATCACGCACACCATCGTGATCGCGGCCCCGGCCATGTCCATCGGCAGGCTGACCGGCGACGCCTGGAAATTCGCGCCCGTGAGTGTTAGTTTGTCTTCAGGCAGGAAGACCGGGTTATCGCCTACGCCGTTAAGCTCAATCTCTACCTGCTCCCAGGCGTAGTCGAGCGCGTCGTGGGCTGCGCCCAACACCTGCGGCGAGGAGCGCATCGAGTAGGCGTCTTGCACCTTCATCTTGAGCTTGCCGGTCTGGAGGTCGCTGCCGGCGACGCATTTCATGATCGCGGCGGCGGCCCGCACTGCGCCCTTGAACCCGCGCAGTTGGTGCAGCCGCCGGTCGTAGGGCTTCAGGTTGGCGTAGAGCGCTTCTAGAGTCATGGCGCAGGCAATCTCTGCCTGCTTGAGCCAGCGATTCATATCGTAGATCTGGATCGCGCTCATCGCCGTAATTAGGTTCGCGCCGTTGATGGTAGCCAGACCGTCGCGCGCTTGGAGGTCCGGCACCGGGATACCGGCTTTTTCCATTGCCTGCCGGCCGGGCATGCGCCGGCCCTGGTAGTAGGCCTCGCCCTCGCCCATCAACAGCAGCGCGATTTGGGACATCGGCGCAAGGTCGCCGCACGCCCCGACCGACCCCTTCTGGCAGACGACCGGGGTTACGCCTTTGTTCAGCATTTCGACCAGGGTCAGCGTGATCTCCGGGCGACCGCCGGAGTGTCCCCGTGCGTGCACGTTGATGCGGCTCGCCATCGCGCCGCGCACGTACTCGATGGGCGCCGGTTCGCCGATGCCGGCGGCGTGGTTGTAGATCAGGTATCGCTGAAACTGCTTGACCTGCTCGTCGGTCAGCGTCACTTCCGAGAACTCGCCGATGCCGGTGTTGACGCCGTACATAATTTCGTGCGCCCGGATTTTCTCCTCCAGCATCGCCCGGCAGACCTTGATCCGTTCCAGCGCTTCCGGCGCCAGTTCGACCGGTTCGCCGTGCCGTGCAATGCGCACGAGCTTTTCGACGGTCAAACCGGAACCATCTAAAACGATTGTCATGATTGATGTATCTCCTTATGATGTAGTGGTTTACGATCTAGAAAAATTGCGATAATTAACTGGAATCACTCAGTGCAAAGGCAAGGCTGATACCTTGAATATGGATTCTGTTGTTGAACCTCACCCCCCTCTGTCCCCCCTCTCCACGCCGTGGAGAGGGGGGAAGGCGCGCGCAGCGCGGCGGGGGGTGAGGTCAACACTCAAAGCGTCTACATTGACTTTGCATTAGGCGGCAGCATCGGAATCTTGACGCCGTGCGCGCGGGCAAACTGGATGGCATCCGAGTATCCGGCGTCGGCGTGGCGGGCAATCCCGGTGCCGGGGTCGGTGGTCAGCACCCGTTCCAGGCGGCGGGCGGCGGCGGCGGTGCCGTCGGCGACGATGACCTGCCCGGCGTGGATGCTGTAGCCGATGCCCACGCCGCCGCCGTGGTGGATGCTGACCCAGGTCGCGCCGTTGACCGCGTTAATCAGCGCGTTCAACAGCGGCCAATCGGCGATGGCGTCGGAGCCGTCGCGCATGCCTTCGGTTTCGCGGTTGGGGCTGGCGACCGAACCGCTGTCGAGGTGGTCGCGCCCGATCACGATGGGCGCGCCGACCTTGCCGGACGCCACCAACTCGTTGAATCGAAGGCCGGCTTGGGCGCGCTCGCCGTAGCCCAGCCAGCAGATGCGCGCCGGCAGGCCCTGGAATGCTACTTTTTGCTGCGCCATGCGAATCCAGCGGCTCAGGTGTTCATCTTCCGGGAACAGTTCCAGGATCGCTTCGTCGGTGGTGTAGATGTCTTGCGGGTCGCCGGAGAGCGCCACCCAGCGAAAAGGGCCTTTGCCCGCGCAGAAGAGGGGCCGGATGTAGGCCGGGACGAAGCCGGGATAGCTGAAAGCTTCTTTCAGGCCGTTATCGTAGGCGCGCTGGCGCAGGTTGTTACCGTAATCAAAGACGACGCTGCCTTTGGCCTGCCAGTCGAGCATCGCCTGCACGTGCTGCGTCATCGAGTCGTTGGCGCGGCGTAGATAGGTTTCGGGGTCGTCCCGGCGCAGCACGGCGGCATCCTCCGGGGACAGGCCGGCGGGGATGTAGCCGTACAGCGGGTCGTGAGCAGAGGTCTGGTCGGTGACGACATCCGGCGTTACGCCGCGCGCGACCAACTCCGGCAGCACTTCGGCGGCGTTGCCGATCAGCCCTACCGACTTTGCTTCGCCCCGGTCGAGCGCCTCCTCGACCCAGGTCATGGCTTCTTCCAGGTGGTCGGTGATGCAGTCGATCTGGCGCATCGAGAGCCGCCGCTCGGCCCGCCAGCGGTCCACTTCAACGATCAGACCGACGCCCTCGTTCATGGTGATCGCCAACGGCTGCGCGCCGCCCATCTCGCCCAGCCCGGCGGTCAGCACGAACTTACCCTTGAGGCTGCCCCAGCCATGCTGCCGGGCCAGCGAGCCGAGCGTCTCGTAGGTGCCTTGCAAGATGCCCTGGGTGCCGATGTAAATCCAGCTTCCCGCCGTCATCTGGCCGTACATGATGAGGCCGTCGCGCTCCCACTTCTCGAAGTTCGCCTGAGTGGCCCAGGCCGGCACGATGTTCGCGTTGGCGATCAGCACGCGCGGCGCGTCTTCGTGGGTGCGGAACACGGCGACCGGCTTGCCGGACTGGACCATCAGGGTCTCGTCCGGCTCCAGCCGGCGCAGCGCCTCAAGGATGGCTTCTAAGGCTTCCCAGTTGCGCGCCGCTTTGCCGCGCCCGCCGTAGACGATCAAACGATCCGGGTCGAAAGCGACCTGGGGGTCGAGGTTGTTTTGGAGCATCCGGTACGGCGCTTCGATGAGCCAATTCTTACAGGTCAGTTGGACGCCCGTGGGCGCTTGAATTTTTCTTGGCACGTCAGCTTACCTTTCTTTTGATAGGCGTGTGAATGAAAATACGCACGCTACAACGTGCGATGAGCCGTGGCCTCGATGTGGTAGATGTTGTCATGGTAGATCGCCTGGAACCAGACCGCCGGGCACTGCGCGCCGTTTTTTTCGGTGAAGGTCAGGCGGTCTACGAAGAACGCCGTGCTGCCGGGCTGCGCTTGCAGCAGGCCGGTTTGTTCGGCAGACAGGCGGCGGATTTCGACGACGTGCATCATCTTGACCAGCGGAATCTGGTACTTGTAGACCAGGAGCCAATGAATCGAGTCACCGGTGAGGTTTTCGCCTAGCAGGGTTGGGCACAGCGCCTGTGCCAGGTGGCGCGTTTCGTAGACCACCGGGTGATCGTCGGCAAACCGCAGGCGGGCGATGTGGATAACCGGCTCGCCTTCCGGGATGCTCAGCCGCCCGGCGACCTCCGGCGCGGCGGGCGTGATCTCTGCCGTCAGGACGCGCGTCGAAGGGGCGCGGTTCTGGCGGCGAATCTCTTCGTTGAAACTGTTGAGCGTAAAGAGCGTCGAGCTTGGCTGCGGCTCGTTGACGAAGGTGCCGCGTCCCTGTTCGCGCCGGATCAATCCCTCGTCAACTAGGACCCGGATGGCCTCCCGGATGGTGCCCCGGCTGACCCGGTAAGTCTCGCATAATTCATCTTCGGTCGGCAGCCGGTCGTTGGGTTGGAGCTTGCCGGACGCGATTTGCTGCCGCAGCAGGTCGGCGAGCTGTTGGTATTTCGGCAGATTGCGATTATAAGTAGTGAACATGGAATGCATACCGGGCCGCGCACGGTGATCTAGTCATATAGACGAATTTTCGCTCTCATCATACAATAGGCGGGGTGGGCTGTCAAGAAATGCGGCCTGAAGGGCGCGAGCAAAAGTTGTCGGTATTCTTACCTCACCCATTACGAGGTAAGCCACAGCCCTCTTTACACGGTGGAGAGGGGGAACCGGAATCGCGCGCGGCTCTGAAAGTCCCCCTCGCCATGTCATAGAGAGGGGGATGCTTCGCAAGGGGGTGAGGTGCGCTTGCCAAGCAACTCACTGACAACCTTTGCTCACGCCCGTCTGAAGGGAAAGGTTCCAAAAGCACAGAGCATATTCGTTAATCAAATAGAGGTGGATATATGACGATCAAAATTCTACTCGACACCGACATCGGCTCTGATATCGACGACGCGGTTTGCCTGGCGTACCTGCTGGCGCAGCCCGGATGCGACCTGTTGGGCATCACCACGGTGACGGGGCAGGCCAGGGAGCGCGCGATGCTGGCAAGCGCGATTTGCCGGGTCGTGGGCCGGGAGGTCCCGATCTATCCGGGCGCCGAGCACCCGCTGCTCGTCGAGCAGCGCCAGAAGGTCGCCGCGCAGGCCGCGGCGCTGGGCAGGTGGGATTACGCGACCGATTTTCCCGCCGCCGGCGAAGCGATCCAGTTCATGCGCCGGACTATCCGCGCGCACCCCGGCGAGGTCACGCTGCTGACGATTGGGCCGCTGACGAACGTTGCGCTGCTGTTTGCGACCGACCCGGAGATTCCGGCGCTGCTCAAGGCGCTGGTGACGATGGGCGGTTATTTCTTCAAGCCGGCGCCCGAATGGAATATCATGCTCGACCCGCACGCCTCCGCCATCGTTTACCGCGCCGGGGTGCCGGAACATCGCTCTATCGGCCTCGACGTAACGACGCAGGTGCAGATGCCGGCGGATGCGGTGCGGGAGCGCTTCGCGCCGCATAAGCTGCTCCGGCCCGTGCTCGACTTTGCGGAGGTCTGGTTCCGGGAGCGCCCGCAGATTACGTTTCACGACCCGCTGGCAGCGGCGACGATCTTCGACGATCAAATCTGCGCCTTCGAGCGGGGCCGGGTCGAAATCGAGTGGGAGGACAAAGAAGCGCTGGGCCTGACTCGCTGGGAGGCGGGGCAGCCCGGCGCGGGCCACGAGGTCGCGGTCGCGGTGCAGCCGGGGCGGTTCTTTGCGCACTTCTTTTCGGTCTTCCAGGGGTAGCGGCTGGTGGTGGTTTGCCCAAATGACCCGGAATCAGGTATGCTTCACGGTGAAGCGAGGCAGCCGTGAGAAAAACCTTGAGCGTATTCATTCTTGTGTTGGTCCTGGCGAGCTGCGGCGTGGCGGAACCGGAACCGTTTGTTCCGACGGCGGCACCCACGCGCACGCCTACGATTACCCCCTCGCCCACCATCACCCCGTCACCCACTATAACCAACACGCCTACGCCGCCGCCCACGCCCACCGCACAGGCCGCTACCGAAATCTTCGGCTCCACCAATACGCCGCTCGCCGTCACCCGCACCCCCACGCGCGAGCCGGGCGCGCCAGAGATCGAATACTTCGTCACCTCCAGCATCGACGTTGCGCCGGGCGACAACGTGACGCTGTTGTGGTCGCTGCGCGCCGCCGACGCCGCAACCATCTACCGCCTGGACGAGACCGGCGCGCGCCGCCAGTTCTGGAACATCGACGGGCGCGGGCGGCTCGTGGTCGCCACGCGCGTTGCCGACGCCGAACAGGTGCAGTTTGCGCTGGTGGTGGGCGAAGCTGAGGCGGAAATCGAGGAAATTCTCACCATCCCGCTCACCGGCTGCCAGGGCGAATGGTTCTTTCAGCCGGCGCCCGAAGGCTGCGCCGTCGCGCCGCCGGCTTACACGCTCGCCGCCGAGCAGCCCTTTGAGCGCGGGCGTATGGTCTGGCTGCAAGCCGAGGGGCGCATCTACGTGCTGTTCAACGACGGCCAATCGCCGGCGTGGGCCAGCTTCGAAGACCGGTTCGTCGAAGGCGTTACGCCCGAAAGCCTGCCCGAATTAGACCCGTCCGATCCCGCGCTGCTCCAGCCGGTGCGCGGCTTTGGGTTGGTTTGGCGCGAAGACGAATCGGTGCGCGCGCGCCTGGGCTGGGCCACCCAGCCCGAACAGGCATTTGACGGCGCCGTCCAGTCCGAGCGGGGCGGCGCGCTCTACCTGCGCAGCGCCGGCGGCGCGATCCTATCATTGGCGTCTGGCGGAGATGGTTGGACCGAGTGGGCGCCTTGATTTCATGATCATTTCATCCGGTTTCACTTTCACCTGGTTTCACTTGATGCACCATGATTAAGACCCATAACTTACCGTCGATTTACGAGTCGCTCCGATACTATCCACCTATCGAGAACAACGCGCCGGAGCCTTCGGACGAAGCGCTCCGCCGCCTACAGGCCGCCGTGTGCGAAGTCTTCAACGTAACCGCGACCACGTTCGGCCCGGTCGCCAGGGTGAGCGCGCGCTTCGACGGCGCTTTCCTGGTCGCTCCTGAAGCGGCATACGACCAACTCGACGCCGCCTTTGCCCCGCTCGGCCACACGCCGGTCTTCCGCGAGGAAAACGGCGAACCGGTCGTCCTTGCCATGCGCGGGCGTTTCAACTCGCGGCCCTGGCCGGTCTGGCCGAACGTGCTGCTGCTGGCGCTCACCGTCCTGAGCACGCTCTCGGTCGGCGCGTCGATTGCGATGAGCCAGCAGGATATTCCGATCAACGACGTGATGGACGTTTACGCCAACCTGCTGATGGGCTGGCCCTACGCGCTTAGCCTCATCCTCATCCTCGGCGCGCACGAGATGGGCCACTTCATCGCGGCGCGCTGGCACAAGGTGCCGGCGTCGTGGCCCTATTTCATCCCGCTGCCCTTTCCGGTCAGCTTTTTCGGCACGCTCGGCGCGGTGATCGTGCAGCGCGCGCCGGCCCGCAATGCGCGCCGCGCCTTCGATGTGGGCGTAGCCGGGCCGCTGGCCGGCATGCTTTTTGCCGTGCCGATTCTGCTCATCGGCCTGGCGACCAGCCCGGTCGAGCCGGTGCCCAGTGTGCCGTACCTGCTGGAGGGCAATTCGATCCTCTACGCGATGAGCAAGTTCCTGGTGTTCGGGCGCTTTCTGCCCGATGGCCGCTTCGACGTGTTCATCAACCAGCTTGCGCAGGCCGGCTGGACCGGTTTGTTTGTCACCGGGCTGAACCTGATCCCGGTGGGGCAGCTTGACGGCGGGCACGTGCTTCACGCGCTGCTGGGCGAGTGGGCGCGCCGGCTCTACTGGCCGGTCATGGCGGTGATGGTGGCGCTCGCGCTGCTCGTCTCGCCGGCGTGGTATTTGTGGGTTTTGCTGCTCCTGCTCTTTGGCCGGGTCCAGGTGCCGCCGCTGGACGCGATTACCCGCGTCGATGATGGCCGGCGGCGCGCGCTGGCATTGCTCGCTTTCATGATCTTTATCCTGGTTTTCACCCCGAACCCTATGGAGCAGATCATCCCGCAAGGCGTGCCGCTGCTGCCGACCGTCTGAAGGTGAAGGTGACGACGTGACATGATCGAACTCCTGCAAACCCTCACGGCGCTGCCCGGCCCCTCCGGTTTCGAGCAAGCGCCCGCCGCCTATATGCGTGATGCTTTCCGGGCGCGCGGCGCCCAGGTCGAGATCGACCGGATGGGCAGCGTGATTGCGTATGTGCCCGGCGCGAGTCCGGCGCGCAAGCTGATGCTCTGCGCCCACACCGACGAGGTCGGGTTGATGGTGCGCTATATCGACGACGGCGGCATGATCTACTGCGACCCGATTGGCCTGCTCAATCCCGAAGCGCTGCCCGGCGCGCGGGTCGAGTTGATGGTCGAGTTTGGCGAGACGCCGGTCACGCTGCCCGGCGTGATCGGTGTGCGCAGCCCGCACCTGGCGCGCGACGCCAGGCCGCTCGCGCTGCGTGACCTGTGGATCGACGCCGGCGCAGACAGCCGCGCCGCCGCCGAAGCGATGGGGATTCGCATTGGGACGCCGGTCGTCTTTCGCGCCGACTTCGCCCAGGCCGGCGGCTGCGTGATCGGCAAAGCGCTCGACAACCGGATGGGCTGCGCGCTGCTGCTCTTGCTGCTGGACGAAATCACCAAGCGCGTGTACCCGCTGCCCTACGACCTGTACCTTACCGCCGTCGTGCAGGAGGAGGTCGGCTCGCGCGGGGCGCAGGTTGCCGCGCGCCGCATCCAGCCCGACTGGGCCATCGCCATCGATACCGTGCCCGCCGCCGACCCCGCCGCTGCCGCTGCCACACCGCCCGCGTCCACGGTCGCGCTCGGCGGCGGCCCCAGCATCCGCAGCATGGACATGATGCCCAACATGCTGGGCACGCTCTACGCCCCGGTGATTACGGCGCACCTGGAGGCGGTGGCGCGCGCCAACGATATCCCCACACAGCGCGACGTCTCCACTACGTGGACCGACGCCGCCACGATGGAAGGCGTGCTGCGCGGGGGGGTGTACGTGCCGCGCCGCTATGCGCACGGCCCCGCCGAGTTGATGAGCCTGCATGACCTCGATGCGGCGCTGCGTCTGCTGGTCGCTTTTCTATACGACGACCGGACCGCCGGTCTGCTCGGCGGCGGGCCGTGGCGGTGATGAAGCTCAGCCGTGTGCCGCTTCGATGGAGCGGGCTAGGCTGTGTAGCCGCCGGGCAGGCGCTTCTGCTCGTCCTGGTCGATGCGCCCGGCGTCGGCTTGATCTTCGTTGTGACCGGTATGGCGCTGCTGGCGCTCACCTGGCGGCGCGCCGCGCTGCCGCCGTTCCGGTTCGCCCGGCCCGCGCCGCTGCGCCCGGCGCGGCGGCAGTGGCTCTTGATGGTGGGCGGCGCGGCGGCGGGTGTCTGGCTCAGCTACCGGCTGGTCGATAAAAACAACCCGCCGTTGTACTTCGAGCAGGCGGCGCTGGGGCTGCTGTCGCTGGGGTTGTTTTTGCTGGGCGCGGCGCGTCCGCGTCGCTGCGCCGTTCCCCTTCGTGTAGTGATCCCCCTGGCAATACTGACTCTGTTCGCGCTGGGCGTGCGCCTGTTCGACCTGGAGTACGGCGTGCCGGTGCTCTACGTGGACGAAGCGCCGTTCGCTTCGTATGCCCGCCAGATCGCCGAGGAGGGTCTGCAAGAGATTCTGTTCGGGCCGGGGCACTATTCGCACCCGGCGCTTTTCGAGGGGATGCTGGCCCCGTGCGTCGCGGCGCTGGGCCGCACGCGCACCGCCGTTCGACTGCTGCCCGCCGTTCTCGGTGCGCTGACCGCGCCGGCGCTGTATTGGCTGGGCGTGGAGCTGTTTAACCGGCGCGTGGGATGGATCGCGGCGGCGTTCCTGGCGGCGTACCCGGTGCACATCCATTTCAGCCGCTTTGCGCTCAACAACGTCATCGACCCGCTGTTCGGCGTGCTGGCGTTTGCGGCGCTGGCGCGCGGACTGCGGCGCGGCGGCGCGGGCTGGTTCGCGCTGGCGGGCGTGACGTTGGGGCTGTCGCAGGCGTTCTATGTGGGCGGGCGCATCTTGCCGCCGTTGATGCTGCTGTTTCTCGCCATGCTCTACCTCGACAAAACTTACCGGCGAGCCGTGCGTGCTCACACGGCGCGGCTGGCGCTCGCGTTTGCCGGGTTTGTGCTGACTACGCTCCCGGCGAATGTGTACTTGCTGGCGAACGGCCTGCCGCTGACCTGGCGCGCCTGGGCCAGCTTCGACCGGTACGCCTTCTTGGACGACACGTTCTTCGAGGTGTTGCAGCGCAAGATCATCCCGGCAGCGCTGGCGTTCATCCATACCCCGGACGGCTTTTACTTCTACGGCGGCTACACGCCGATGCTGCTGTTTCTGCCGGCGGTGGCCTTCCTGGTAGGGATGGCGTGGCTGCTATTAAGCTGGAAGCGTGCGCGCGGCGTGCTGCTGCTGAGTTGGCTGCTGGCGCCGGCGGCCGGCTCGATGTTCTTGCGCGAGGTGCCAGGCTACGCGCGCCTGGTGATCCTGACGCCGGCGTTGGGGTTGGTCGTGGCGCTGGGTGTGGACCGGCTGGTATGGCACCTCGCGCCGCGCCTGCGCGCGTATGGCCTGCGGGCGGCGGTCGCGGCGGTGGCGCTGGCCGGCGCGCTGAATGTGGTCTACTACTTCGGCGTTCACCTGGACGATTTCGCCAAGACCGCCAACGACAACCCCGACATAGGCCGGTGGATGCAGCAGGTCGGCGAGTCGGCGCGCACGCTGCCGTACAAGACGGCGGCGGTTTTCCTCACCGAGCCGGAGATGAAGTACAACGCCTACTGGATTTACAACTATCACAACGGGAGCGACGAGGTGTGGTGGGCCAATCCCTACCCGGTTGAGGTGCTCGACGAGCTAGACAATTCGGGCCGGCCCTATGCGGTGTTCTTCAGCGAGAATTATCGGAATATGCTCAGCGAGTTGATCCGCATCCACCCGGACGCCGATCTGCGCTGGCTGCCCGGCACACCGGAGGGGCGGGCGGCGCTCATTCGCTTCTACCGGGTGCCCTGACTTGGCCGGCGCCGGTAACCCAAACGCGCCCATGCCGGTTACCGACATGGGCGCGCTCGGTCAAGGAGGACACACACGCTACAGCAAATCGCACAACTGACCGTTACCAATACACCTGTTTACCATACAATACAACGCGATACGGTGACGCTTTCTATCTATTAGGTCGTGCGCGCCGGGCGCAAAGGGCCGCCGGAGCGGGCGCGATTTGTCAAGATTTTGTCAGGGCTGCCCGAAGGTCTGCGCCCAGTAGTCCCCGACGTGCGCCATGCCCATCTCACCGTTGGGGCCGTAGTCGCCCAGGATATTGGCTTTGTGCCCCGGCGAAGCCCACCACGCCGCGAAGACCGCGCGGGCGTCCGGGTAGTTCTGCGCGATGTTCTCGGCGCGCGGTGCGCCGGCATAGCCGGCCTCGGTGATGCGCTGGGCGAAGGTGCTGCCGTCGCTGCCGATGTGTCGCATAAAGCGCTTGGTGTACATATCGTAGCTCTGCCGGCACGCCGCCGCGCTCAGCGCCGGGTTGAGCTTCAGCGGCGGGAGCGGAGGGACATTGGCGGCGCGTTTTTCGTTGGTCAGCCGCAAGATTAGGTAAGCGTCCGGACCACCGCCGGCGCAGAATCTGCCGCCGGTCCGGACGGTGTAGCTCACATCGGCGGCGTCATCTGCCAGGTTGACAATGCGGAGATCGTAGAGGGTTTCGAGACCGTTGTCTTGGGCCGGCTCCGGCAGCCCGGTCGCCACCGAGCCGGCCGGGGGTGCGACCGCCGACCAGCAGAATAACTGCCCGGTTTCGTCGCGGAATCCCAGGCCGTCGCAGTCAGACTCGGCAAGTGCGGTCATAATACTCAACCCGGATAAGCAGACGGCTAAAAGTATGAAGATACGTATCTGCCAGCGGCGCATCACGATACCCTCCACTGCTTCCCCAGACTTGTACTTTGATAATAATGCAAACTGCTTCGACAATCAACGGTCCCGGTTAGAACATGGTAATCATCTTCGAACCGGCAGGTGGCTGCGGCAAAAAAAGAGCGCACCTTTGCGGTGCGCTCTCGGTGTAGTTCAATCACAGGAGTCAATCTGCAATCGAGTTGACCTGGAAGTAACCGGGGTTGCTGCGGCAGACATCGGTGAAGTTTCCACCCCATCCACCCTCCTCCTGGGCAATGACTATCGCCGCGTACTGTCCCAGGCCGATTTGACCGTTCGCGTCGACCAGTTCGCCGACCGGCAGTAAGATGCCCAGATCGCCCAGCAGAAGAATCTCTTTCACCGCGCCGGTGGGCGAGACGATGATGAGGCGATACCAATCACTGTCGTAAGTCGTCCACTCGAACGAGATGCTTGTCACCTTGCCGTCGCGGTACTGCGGCTCGATGTGAGTGAACATGAACTCGTCTTGGCAGACTTCTTCTTCGTCCCCTTCTTCTTCGTCCTCGTCTTCGTAGTCGCAGTTGGCCGCGCCGCTGATCTGATTCTCGCCCGGCCCGCCGCTGATATCGTTGCAGCCCGGCCCGCCGACGATGATGTCGTTGCCCTCGCCGCCGGCCAGCCAGGTATCGTCGCCGGGGCCGCCGTCG
>JAFGMM010000377.1 GCA_016927535.1 Anaerolineae bacterium | reverse complement strand
TCGATCTGGAGGGGGTCTACCTGGCAGGCCAGTTTCTCATCTGTACCAATGTCCCGCGCGAGCTTCAGCCCGAAGGGATGATCGAATGCGGCGCGCCCAAGGTTGGGCGCCGGGTGTTCGTCATCGGCGGCGGCGATACGGCCATGGACTGCGTGCGCACGTCGCTGCGCTTGCAGGAGGCGCTGGGCTATCCGCGTGAGGTGACCTGTGCGTATCGCCGCACCGAGGCCGAGATGCCCGGCTGCAAGGTGGAGCGTGAGAACGCCCGCGAGGAAGGCGCAAAGTTCATGTGGCTTACCGCGCCGACGCGCTTTATCGGCGACGACGAGGGCAAGGTCAAAGCCGTCGAGTTTGTCCGTATGGAGCTGGGCGAGCCTGACGAGAGTGGCCGCCGCCGGCCGGTGACCATCAAAGGCTCTGAGTTTATCGAGCCGGCCGATACGGTGGTGCTGGCGCTGGGCTACTGGCCGGATGAACTGATCAGCAAGACGACGCCTGGCCTGGACACTTACAACTGGGGTCTGATTAAGGCCGACGCCGAGACCGGCAAGACTAGCCTGACCAATGTTTGGGCGGGCGGCGATGCGGTGACCGGGCCGGACCTGGTAAGCACGGCGATTCGCGCCGGGTTGCATGCGGCGGCGTCGATCCACCTGTATCTTGAGTCTTTAGAGGCGGAGAACGTTTAAAGCGCCGGGGCTGTTCTTGAGCAGGTTATGTAAACCTGGCGCTTCGCTTTGAACAAAAGCTTGCTTAAACTTCGCGTGGTGTGTTACAATCCGCTAAGTGCGTTGGGGAGTCGCCAAGTGGTCAAGGCACGGGTCTTTGGAACCTGTATACGTAGGTTCGAATCCTACCTCCCCAGCCTCTTGGTCCGTTGAGACACTTAGCTTAAATCAGCGTGAGTGACGATTCTTCTTGTCAGTCTAATAATAGGCAATTGAGACCTGAACAGGCTCATGCAGTTTCTAACCGAGTGCGGTACCCTACGTGACGGTATCGGCTCGGTTTTGTTTTTGTTAAACTATCCGGGTAGGTAATCTTTTGGGCGAGAATAGCGGGCTGATCATCATCGCTTTGCTGCTTTTGCTGGGCGTCAATGCGATTTTCACCATGACGTACCAGACGTTGACGCGCGCACGCAAATCGCGGCTGCGCCAGATGGCCGACGACGGTCATCGGGGCGCGGCTCGTGCGCTTGTCCTGGCCGAAGACCCGGCGCGCCTGACGGCAGCCATGCAGCTTGGCACGATCCTGGTTCACTTTCTGACGGCAACTGTCGTCGTGCTGGGTATTGACATACCCGTCACCGATTGGTTGATATCGCTGGGGGTAGACACGACCGTCGCGGGGGTCATCCGTTACGTCGTCATCATTCCCCTGGCGGCGGCGGTTGCCGTGTTGTTCGGCGAGATGCTGCCCGGCGCCGTCGCATCGCATCACGCCGAGCGCTTCGCCATTGCGCTGACGCCCTGGGCGAACGCGCTGACGTTTTTATTTGAACCGTTTGCGCGTGCCCTGTTTAAGTTGAGCGCGCTCGTGGCGGCGCCGTTCGTCGGCGACGAGGAGAGTATGACCGACGACGCGATTGAAGAAGATATTATGATCCTGGTGGATGTGGGCAAAGCGGGAGGCGTGATCGAGGAAGAAGAGAAGGCGATGATCCATTCGATCTTCCAGTTCACCGATACCCTGGTCCGCGAGGTTATGGTGCCGCGCATCGATGTCGTGGCGCTGGAAATTAACACCCCGCTCGATGCCGCGCTGAGCACGATTGTCGAGGCGGGACATTCGCGCATCCCGGTCTACCGCGAATCCATCGACCACATCAAAGGCATTCTCTATGCCAAAGACTTGCTGACGCTGTGGCAGAACGGCGGTCAAGACGGCGACGCCAACGGCCGCGCGATTGCCGACCTGCTGCGCGATGCCTACTTCATCCCGGAAGCGAAAAAAGCGTTTGACCTGCTGGCCGAGTTGCAGCAGCGGAAAGTGCACATTGCGATTGTGGTAGACGAATACGGCGGCACGGCAGGGCTGGTCACCATCGAAGACTTGATCGAGGAGATCGTGGGCGAGATCCAGGACGAATACGATTTGAACGAGGAAGCCGCTTTTGAGCAGGTCGGCGACCGCGAATACATCTTCGATGCGCGCATCGATCTGGACGACCTTAATCGCATCCTGGACAGCGACCTGGACACCGACATTGCCGATACGCTGGGCGGTTATATTTTCGCCGTGATCGGGCGCGCGCCGGAGATCGGCGAGTCGTTTGAAGAGGACGACGTGACGTTCAAGGTGCTTGGCGTGACCGGCCGGCGCATCCGCAAAGTACACGTCCGGCGTTTGCCGCCGCCTATCGAGGATTCGCGCGGCGAGTTGGACGCTTCGCCGGATTAGTGCACCCTGCAATCGACAAATGTTGTATAATGGAAGACCGTTAAAGGGCAGACTCATCGGGGTCTGCCTTTAGCTTCCTAGATACGAGGTTGACGTGAGCGAGTACTTAAAGACCGGACTTTTGACCGACGCCGAGCGCACCCGGCTTATTGACGCTGCCCTCCGGTCGCGTGAGGTAGCCTATGCCCCCTATTCCAACTACCGGGTCGGCGCGGCGCTGCTGGCCGGCGATGGGACCATCTATACCGGCTGCAACGTCGAGAACGCCACCTATGGCGCGACGGTCTGCGCCGAGCGCACCGCCGTCGTCAAGGCGGTCAGTGAAGGCGTCCGCGATTTCCGCGCCGTCGCCGTCGCTGCCGAGCACGGCGGCATCCCGTGCGGCATCTGCCGCCAGGTGCTTTACGAGTTTGCGCCCGACCTCCTGGTCATCGCCGTCGATGCCGGGGGGCGCGTGGTCGGCGAGTATACCCTGAGCGAGGACTTGCTCCCCAATGCGTGGGGGGCGAAGGACCTGGACGGATTCGATGCCTAGCGCCGAGCGTCTTTTCCGCACCGAGGCGATCATCTTGCGCCGCCGTGACTTCGGCGAGGCCGACCGCCTGCTAACCCTGTTCACGCCCAGCCGGGGCAAGCTCGGCGTGCTGGCGAAAGGCGCGCGCAAACCCACCAGCCGCAAGGGTGGGCACGTGGAGCTTTTCGCCCTGGTCGATATGCTCGTTGCGAAGGGACGCAGCCTGGATATCATCTCGCAGGTCGAGATGATCGAGCCGTACCGGGCGCTGCGCGACGACCTGGTGCGCACCACTTATGCCGCGCACATCGTCGAACTGCTCGACCGCTTCACCGGCGAGGGCGAGGAGAATGTCAACGCCTACAACCTGCTCAAGGCTGCGCTGGGCTACCTGTGCCAGGAGGTAGACCCGCGCCTGGTCGCACGCTTTTACGAGCTGCACCTGCTGACCTGGGTCGGCTACCGCCCGGAGTTGTTCGCGTGTGTGCGCGGCGGTGAGGAAATCGACGCGCAAGATCAATACTTCAGCTATGCCGACGGCGGCGCGGTCTGTCCCCGGCACGGCGGGCGCAGCATGACGCCGGTTTCGTTGGGGGCGCTGAAGGTGCTGCGCTACCTCCAGACTCGTGATTTCGCCGCCGTGCGTGGGTTAACCCTGCGCCCGGAGACTCACGCCGAGGTCGAGCGCGTGATCCACGGTTACATTACTTACCTGCTGGAACAGCGCTTGCAGAGCGCGGATTTCCTGCGGCACCTGCGCCGGTTGGCGGCGCAGTAAAAAAAAGCCCGCTGCATCGGGCCGGCGGGCAGCGGGTCATTTACCGAAATCGGCCGGCGTTATTCGACGAAGATAATCGCTTCGTTGGGGCAGACTTCCACGCAGTCGCCGCATTCTTCGCATTTGTCCTGGTCGATCACGTAGGTGTCTTCGCCTTCGTAGATCGCCCCGTTCGGGCATTCCGATTCGCAGGCGGCGCACATCAGGCATTCTTCGGTAATGATATAGGGCATCACGTCCTCCAAAAATTAGAATTGATCGTTTATGTACGGAACAATCCTACACCGCCCCCCGCTGATTTGTCGATGACAAGTGTCACAATTGCGCCGTGACAATATCACTCCGGGCGCATGACACTTTATTGACCGGTCAGCCGACCAGACGGGTCGGGCCGCCGACCTTTGCCCGTTTGATATCTAGGATGCCGGGCACGGATTGAAGCTGCGTCTCGACCAAATCGGCGTCTTCCGGCGTGCAGATGCAGTGCGCATTTGGCCCCGGCGCGACGCAGTAAGCAACCTGGAGGCCGGCCATGCGCCAGGCGCGCACCCGGTCGATGATGGTCAGTGTGGACGGCGCCCAGTAATAAAGCGGCGGCTCCGATGTCAGAGTCACGGCGCGCACCAGCCGGCTATCCATTTCCACGATGTCGGCCAGGTGGTCGAAGTCGCGGTTTTGGATGGCCTGGCGGCACTCGGCCAGGCGCGCCTCGGCGCTTTGGGTGCGCATGGCGTACAGCGGGCTGGTCGGCGCCAGCCTTTGATCGTGTTCCAGGGTGTCGGTGAGCTGGCCCATCCCGCTGACGATGGCGATGAGATCGACCAGGGGCCAGTGTTCGGCGGGGGCGATGCTTTCGGCGTAGGAGGTTTCGTGGCTGTCGCCGTGGTGCCATTCGACGAAGCCGCCGGGGACCGACTGGCAGGCCGGGCCGGCGCCTAACCGGGCCAGCGCCGTCAGGTCGCGGATCGGTAGCTCCTGGCCGGCGGCCTTCACGGCGGCCACGGTGAGCGACGCGAAGAGCGGCGCCTGCAAGCTCACGCCCAGGCGGGGCGGAAAGGTGCTCTGAACTTCGACGAAGGCGCGCGACGACTGCCCCGACAGGCGGCGCACGTGGTCCAGGTGTGCGCTGATGCGCTGGACGATGCGCTGCTCGCTGACGGTGGTGTAGCCGCTGTTGCCTTCGTTAATCATGATGCGGTCGCGGGTTAGGTCAACGCGCCACTGGACCGTGGTTGTGACTTCCAATGTGCTCAAGGTGAGCGAGATCGACCCGTTGGTGGGGATGTTGCGCGACAAATCGGCCATGCCCCAGGTCTGGATCAACCCCACTTTTGCGCAAGAGATTGCTGTTGCTTGCCAGGTGCCCACTTTTTATTACCCGGTGTGCTTGATGTCGCATTAATTTGTTTAATTGTATATCTATAAAAATATTGAGGCAACCGACAGAGGGCTTGCGCAATTATTCAAATCTGACTAAACTACGGGTACTATGCGCATATTAATTGTTGATGATGAACAAGCAATCCGGGATGCACTGGGGCGCAAGCTCCAGCGCGAAGGCTATGACGTGACGCTCGCGCGTGACGGCATCGAAGGCCTGCGCGCCTTCCATGTCGAGCAGCCGCACCTGGTTGTGTTGGATATCGTCATGCCGGAGATGGACGGCCTGACGGTGTGCCGCCGCATCCGTGAGGTGGGCAACAAAGCGCCCGTCCTGATGCTCTCGGCTCAGGCAATCACCGAGGAAGATATCATCGAAGGGTTGGAGGCCGGCGCCGATGAATACCTGGTGAAGCCTGTGCGCCTGAACGAGTTTGTGGCGCGGGTGCGCGCGCTCCTGCGGCGCGTCCAGATTGAAGAACCTTCCGCCGACGAAGCCATCTACGACGACGGCTATCTCAGCGTGGACTTGATCGGGCGGCACGTGCGGGTCAAGGGCCAGCGCATCCATTTGACGCCGACCGAGTTCAAGCTGCTGACCGTGCTGCTGGAGAATGCCGGGCGGGTGGTGCCGCAGCGCGAACTGCTGGAGAAGGTGTGGGGCCGCGAGTACATCGACGACGTGTACTACCCGCGCGTCTATGTCAGCCAGCTACGGCGTAAGATCGAACCCGACCCCGCGAACCCGGTTTATATCCTCACCGAGCACCGGGTTGGTTATCGCTTTGAGCGGCAGGACAAGTAAGTAACGCGGGCCTTTGCACCGGGCGTCTTTTGCTCCTAACCGATAGGCGGTTTCCAACGGCTAAAGTATGGACGTACTTTATACAATAACGCTCATTACCAACGGCCTGACACTCGCGCTGTCGCTGGTGATGTTGATGCTCGTCCTCTGGCAGGACCCGCGCAGCATCCTAAACCAGTTGTTCGCGGTGTTCCTGCTGACCGTGGTGGTGTGGGCGGCGGGGTCGATCCTGGCGCGCGGCGCGACTTTCATCGGGGCGGACCCGGCGCTGATTGCGTGGGGGCTGCGCCTGCTGGAGGCCGGCTTTGCCGGGGCGATGGTGGCGCTCTACTTGTTTGTCGCCGTGCTCACGGATATGCGTAACCGCTTGTTTTATATCATCTCGGCGGTCGGCATCGTCTTCTTCGTGGTCTACCAGGTGGTCATCTTTGCCATTCGCATGTACGAGCCGGTCCAGGTGAGCGCGCAGGCCGTGCTGCGCTACGAGTTCGGGCCGGGGAGTTTGTCGTTTTACCTGCTGTTTGCGCTTGCTACCGTGTTTATGGCGCTGCGCCACCGGCGCAAAATCCGCGAGCGGCTCTTGGTGGGCGGCGTGCTGATGTTTGTGTTCGGCCAGTTGCTCGACCTGCTTAGCCCCGACCTGCGCGCGACCGGCCTCGCGGTGACCGTTAGCGCGCCGGCCGCGATGGTGATGAGCTTTGCGATTGTGCGCCAGCGCGTGATGAGTCCGCTGGCGCAGCGCGCCTGGCAGTTGGAGGCGGTGCGCGCGGTCGGCCTCACCATTATCCGGAGCCTGGATTTAAACGCCGTGCTGGTCGCGCTGGCGCGGCAGGCGGCCGGCCTGGTCGCCGGCGACGGCGCGGCGATCTTTTTGCAGCGCGCGGGCCGCCTGGCGCTGGCGGCGGTCCATAACCTGCCGGAGGTGTTTATCGGCGGCGAATTGGCGGTGGGCGAAGGCGTTGCGGGGCGCGTGGCCGAACGGCGGCGCTCGATGAACATCGAAGACTACGGCAACTGGAAGGGCCGGCCGGATATGCCGCTCGCCGTCGAAACGTTCGGGCCGTTGGTGGCGGTGCCGCTGGTTTACGGCGACGCGGTCGTGGGGGTGCTGGAGGTGATCCAGGGCCAGATGGGGCGCGGCTTCAACGACGAGGACGTGCGCCTGCTGGAACTGCTGGCGCCGCAGGCGGCGGTTGCAATTGCGAACGGGCGTTTGTTCGAGCAGCAGCGCGCGCTGGCGGACGAACTGGTCGCCGCCAAGAACCAGCTTGAAACCGTGCTTGCCAGCACCGAAAACCCGGTCGTCGCCGTAGACCGGCGGTTAAAGATTCTGCTCGCCAACCCCGCCGCACGCGAGGCGTTTCTGCCCAACCCTGCCGCGCCGGTCGCGGGCCGCCATGTTACCGAGGTCGCGGCGCCGGGGCTGCTGCCGTCTCATCCTAAGAAGGCGCTGCGCGACCTGCGCCGCGACCGTGTACACGTCTACGAGCTGAGCCACCAAGGGCGCTTTTACCAATGCCACCTGGCGACGTTGGGCCGCGCGAATCCCGACGGTTGGGTGGCGCTCTTCACCGACGTGACGCAGCTCAAAGAACTGGACCAGATGAAAAGCGACATGGTGCGCATCGCCAGCCACGACTTGAAGAACCCGCTTTTCGGTGCGATGAGCCACCTGGAGCTTTTGCGCGAGGAAGGCGAGGAATCTTTTAACGATGATATGCGCGAGTACATGGACGTGATCGAGAAGCAGCTTGAACGCATGGAGCAGATCATCAGCGGCATCCTCGACCTGGAGCGCTTGCAGTCCGGCGCGGCGCTTTACGAGACGTGTAGCCTCAGCCGGATCGTGCGCGAGGCCGCCGGCGAGCTACAGGAGCAGGCGCTTACGAAAAACCTCGCGTTTAGCGTCGATTGGCCGACCGGCTTTTTTAATGTGCTCGGCGATTCGCAGCAGCTTCGGCGCGTGTTCGTGAACCTGATCGAGAATGCGATCAAGTTCACGCCGGCGGGCGGGCGGGTTATGGTGCGCCTGTATCAAGATGATAGAAATGTGGTGGTCGAGGTGTCGGATACCGGCATCGGCATCCCGCCGGAGGCGAAGGAGCACTTGTTTAAGCGCTTCTACCGCGCGGCCGGCGCCGAGCATATCAAGGGGTCGGGCCTGGGGCTGAACCTGGTCAAGACGATTGTCGATGCACACAGCGGCAGCGTCGAGTTTGTGAGCGAAGTGGGTGTCGGGTCGCGATTTTGGGTGAAGCTGCCGGTGGTGCGCGCGGCGCTGTGAGAGAGACTCACCACAGAGTCACAGGGGTCACAGAGGTTTCAGGGGGAGAGGATGAAACTATATACCCGGACCGGCGACGGCGGCACGACGGCTCTGCTCGCAGGGGGGCGCGTGCCGAAGGACCATCCGCGCGTCGCGGCGTATGGCGCGCTCGACGAGTTGAACGCGATGATCGGGCTGGCGCGCGCGCTCGGCGTGGATGCGGAGATTGACGCGCGCCTCGACCGCATCCAGCACGAGCTATTCGACCTGGGCAGCGACATGGCGACCCCGCCGGACCGGTCGCCGGCGGGGTTGACGCGCGTATCGCCGGACTTGGTGGAGAGGTTGGAAAGCGAAATCGACGCGATGGACGCGGCGCTCGATCCGCTGCGCGAATTCATCCTGCCGGGCGGCGCGCCGGGCGGCGCGGCGCTCCACGCAGCGCGGACGGTGTGCCGGCGCGCCGAGCGCGCCATCGTGTCGCTGATGGCGGTTGATGCGATTAATGAGGTCGGCTTGCAGTACGTCAACCGGCTTTCGGATTGGTTGTTCGCGGCGGCGCGCCTGGCAAATTTACGCGCCGGCGCGCCGGAGGTGAGATGGCGGTCGTACCGGGGCTAAAGGGTCGTGCAGGTCACCTGCCAGCGCGCCGTCAGTCCCATCGGCGCCGCCAGGTCGCTCGCGTCAACATCTTCGTCAATCCACTTGACTTTGCCGCTCGAACTAACCTTGAAGTGCGCCAGGGTGCGCCCGCCAATGTGGATGATAAAATCGTGCGGCGTCAGGGTGACGCCTTCTAGTGATACTTCGGCTTGCGCCGAGACTTCGGCGAGTGCTTTCTGCACGGTGCGCGCTTTCTCGCCCAGTTCCAGGTTTCGGTACATTTTCGCCGCTTGGTCAAGCAAGCGCTGCGCCCTGGGGTAATCCTCAAGCATGGCGATGGCCGTTCCGGCCATGTGGATGCAGTCGGCTTCGGTCTCGCCGCTGCCCACGCCGGTTTGAATGTAGGCCGCCGCCTCGAAGCACGCGACCGCCTGCCCCGGCGGCGCGAGGTAGGCCTGGGCCTTGCCGAGGTCGAACAATACCTTTGACATGAAATCTTCGTTGTCGCCAAGCTGCCGGATCGTGTTGAGGCATTGAGCATACCAGATGCTCGCATGTAGGGGATTGCCCTGGTTGAGCGAGGTCGTGCCTTCATGGTAAAGGCGTCTGACCAATTCCGCCAAAGCGCGCGGCTCTAATCTACCGTCCAAATTCATGCATTAAATTCCTACACTAATACTCCGATTTAATCTTCTCGATTAAACTTTAAACCTTTTGTAACAGGCTTTGCAATTGGACCTATGTCCCATGCGGGTTTGTTATCTTAAACTTTTGTGTAAAGTATTTTGAATCTTGGTGGAGATGTTGTCCGCCCACCGCCGCCGGTCGATTATGAGCCGGCGCGAAGGCTCATGACAAGGCGGCGGGCGGTTGTAGAAGCAGAGAAGGGATTCTTTTAATTATACTGCGTCGGGTCGAGCGCGTCGCGCAGACCGTCGCCCAGGAAATTGAAGCCCAGCACGGTAATCATGATAATCAGGCCGGGGAAGGTCGCGTACCACCACTTGCCGGTCGGTAGATAGTTTCGTCCGACGTCGACCATCGTACCCCAACTTGGGTTGGGGATTTGCACGCCCAGCCCCAGGAAGCTCAGCGTAGACTCCAGCAAGATCACGCCGGCGATGCCCAGTGTGCCCAGCACGATCATCGGCGCGATGGCATTGGGCAGCACGTGTTGAAACAGGATGCGCGGCGTCCTGACGCCGATGGCCTTCGCCGCCGTGATGTAATCCATCTCTTTGATCGACAATACCTGGCTGCGCATCATGCGCGCATCGGAGGGCCAGGAGATCAGCCCCAGCGCCAGAAACAGGCTGATCGGCGACGGCTCGAAGATGGTCACCCACACGATGAGGAACATCAGGCCCGGAATCGCAAGGAAGACTTCGGTGAGCCGCATCACCAGGTCATCGACCCAGCCGCCGTACCAGCCGGAGATCGCTCCCAGGACGACGCCGATGGTGATGGCGACGCTCTGTGCCACAAAGCCGATGACCAGCGAGATGCGCGCGCCGTAGAGCAGGCGGCTGAAGATATCGCGGCCCAGTTCGTCGGTGCCGAGCCAGTATTGGGCGCTGGGCGGCACGAGCCGGTCGGTGTAGTGCGGTTCGACGGGATCGTAGGGCGCGATGACGGACGCGAAGATCGCAGCGACGCCCATGACGATAACAATCGCCGCGCCGACCAGCGCGATTTTGTTGCGCCGGAAGGCGATCCAGAAGCGTACGCGGTTGGCGACGGGCAGGCGGTCCTCTAACTCAAGAGGCATTGTCGTTGCCATAACTTTTATGTTCCTACGTGTAGCGAATGCGCGGATTCACGATGGCATAAATCAGGTCGGTGATGAGATTGATGATAATGAACAGGAACGAGCCGAATACCAGGATGCCCAGGATAACCGGCGTATCGCGGCGCTGGATGGCTGGCACGATGGCGCGCCCCAGCCCCGGCCAGTTGAAGACGGTCTCGGTGACCAGCGAGCCGCCCAGCAGGTAGCCGATGTCCAGCCCGATCACGGTGATGACCGGGATCAAGGCGTTGCGCAGTTGGTGGCGCAGCAGCACCGCGCGGTAGCGTAACCCTTTGGCGTGCGCCGTGACGATGTACGGCTCGTGCTTGACCTCCAGCATCGACGAACGGGTGACGCGCGCCAAAGTCGCCGCCAGGCGCGTGCCCAGCACCAACGAGGGCAGAATCATAAACCGGATGGCGCCCTCTTCGTAGCCGGCCACCGGGAAGATCGGGAAGGGGTCCTGGGTTAGTACTAACTGGGCCAATAATGCCTGCCAGAAAACCGGCATCGAGACGCCGATGAGCGAGAAGATCATCAAGGCGTGGTCGATCCAGGTATACTGCTTTTCGGCAGAGACAATGCCGGCGGGGATGCCGATCAGCAAAGAGACGAGCATGCCGCCCGCCATCAGTTGGATGGTACGCGGGAAGCGATAGCCGATGATGTCGGCGACCGTCTCGTTATGGATTTGCGACACCCCCAGGTCGAAGGTGAGCATATCGCCCAGGAATCGGATGTAGCGCACATGGAAGGGATCGTTAAGACCCAGGGCCTCGCGTGCTTCCTCGATCACTTCTGGGTCGAGCCGGTGGTACTGCTCGCCGAGCACGGCGCGCAGCGGGTCGCCCGGCATCAGGAACGCGAGGATGAAGAGCACCGTAAACACGCCCCACAGTGTGGGAACCACCAAAAGCAGGCGCCGGATGATGTATTTGATCATGATGCATACCTGAAGAAGTGATAGGATAGGACAACCGGGCGGCTCTCCGAAAGCCTAACACTTTCGGAGAGCCGGTGATGTTGCTCTTGGGTATTTACATTACTGCGGCATCATCGCCGTGTCGATCTCGACCTCCCACAGCCAGGTGGTGTAGACACCGCCGCCGGTGGGGTTGAAGTTCTTCACCCAGGGCTTTTGCAGCCAGGTAACTTTACTGTAGGCCGAGACGATCCACGGGCAGTCCTCCATGATGAGGTCGTGCGCCTGCTGGTAGAGTTCAAGGCGCTTGTCGGCGTCGAACTCTGACATGGCTTGCGTCAGCAGGTCGTTGACTTCGGGATTGTTGTACTTGGTGTCGTCGCGCTCGTCCATGAACAGGTAGTTCAGCACGTCCGCCGGATCGGGGATGCCGGCGCTCCAGCCGCTCAGGAAGAAGATCACGTCGTCCTCGCCGATATGACTCCAGTAGGTGGAGTTGTCTTCGATCTCGATCTTCAGCGTCACGCCGAGCGTGGCGAGGTCCTGCTGGAGCACAGGGAACGAAAGCTCGTCTTTGGCGGAGGCGAAGACGTACAGCGTGATCTCCGGCATACCTTCGCCGTTGGGGAAGCCGGCCTCGGCCAGCAGTTCGGCGGCCTTGTCGAGGTTGTACTCGTAGACGGTCGCCGGGGTAGAGGCGGGCATCGCCGGGGGCAGCACGCCCAGGTCGGCGGGGAAGCGTGCGCCTTCCATCAGTTCGTTCCAGACCAGTTCGCGGTTGAAGGCATGCGCGAACGCTTTGCGCACCAACGGATTTTCGGCGAAGAAGCCCACACTCATCTTGAACCCGAAGTAGCGCACGTTCAAGCCGGGCGTTTGATGATAGTCGTCGGCGAATTCTTCGGCGATGGCCTGGCGCTGGCCGCTGGGGAAGTGATGCATGACGTCCAGGTCGTTTTGGCGGTACATCAGCAGCTCAGTGTTGGCGTCGGCGACGTTGATGAACTTGATGCCGGCGATCTTGGGAATGCCTTCCTGCCAGTATTCGGGGTTGGCTTTTAGGGTGATGTGATCGTCCTTGAGCCATTCCACGAACATGAAGGGGCCGGTGCCGACCGGTCGATTGCCGAAGTCTTCCAACTGCTCGTAAGCTTCCTGCGGCACAATCGAGAAGCCGCCCGGCCCGACCGCAAAGAACAGGCGGTTCGGCGCCTGGAGCGTGATCTCGACCGTGTAGTCGTCGATGGCCTTAATGCCTTCGAGCGTGTCGGTCTCGCCGCTGCGGTAGGCTTCGATGCCGACCACGCCGTCCCAGATTTCCGGGTGTTGGGAGATGGTCTCGTCATCGGTGGCGGAGATGTGCGCGCTCCAGATGATGTCTTGGGCTTTCACCTCGCGGCCACCCTCGCCCCAATCGATACCTTCGATATCGTGGAACAACACGCCCTTGCGCAGGT
>JAFGMM010000376.1 GCA_016927535.1 Anaerolineae bacterium | reverse complement strand
GGGAGAGGGGGAACAGGCGCACAAACGGTCAAAATTCTTAAGTTGATGTGCATGGGGCGGGTTTGAAACCCGCCCCTACATATGGCGACCAAGCTGTCGATCAACCCTATATATAGGTGCAAGCCTGCGCAAGAAACCGACACCACGGTATTCTGTGGTGCTACCAACCGGCTTAATTCCGGGTGGAAGAGACCGGGAAGATTCTTTACCACGGAGTGCACGGAGTTTTTGCTGATTTTTTCTCCGTGATCTCCGTGCAATCCGTGGTGACCTTCTTCCTCTACCTTTTCGTGCTTCGTACAATGACTTTCCGGCTGCCGCAGGGCCATCAGCCGAGCATCCGCACCCAAGAGGGCTGCTTAGGGAACAGCGCACCCAGCACGAGCCTGGCCTCGGCGTTTGCCCACACGTCCGGGAAGCTGTACTTCAGTTCGTCGAAGCTGCGGTAGCCGAACAACAGCTTAAGGAAGACCAGCGGCGGAAAAGCCGCCTGTATCTCTTGCTCGGTGACCGCAATCGCCTTGACTTCGGTCAACTTGCCGGCTTCAAACTTGAGACCTAGGCCGGGCCGGCGATAGAATCCGATGTTGACTTCGCCGCTGTAGCCCGCAACCGTTGGACCGGCGGCGAGATGCTTTTCCAGCGCCGGCGCGATATGCCGGACGAACCCCGGCACATCGGGCACACGGATGTACCAGGCATAGGGCAGCTCGCGCTGCCTGGCCTGGTAGACCGACGTCAGGACCGGATAAGCCGGGTGTTCGTCGCCCATCTCGAACTGAACGCGCGTCAAATCTTTATCCGGCCACCGGGTTTCGATTTGCCGCTTCAACTCCCGGAGCATACAGGGTATCGCCGCCGTGCACGGTACGTCGCCGGCCAGCACAATCTCATGAACTACCGGCTCACCGAACCACGTCATATCGCCGACATTGAAGTAGCCGACCATGCGACCGTGCTCGGTCAGCGCATAGAACGACTCCGACGCAATGTGCCGGGCGCCGCCGATGACGTGGCGCCAGATCGCCTCGTCGCTCACGCTGACGACGAGTTTGTCGCATGCGGACGCCGCAGCAAGCACCATCGCCGTAGGGATGTCGGCCTCGACCAACGGACGGACGGCAAAAGGCGCCTCGGCGTCCTCCTTGAGATTGGTGATTACGCCGAGCGGCAGGTCGCAGCCGGCGCTCAGGGTCAGCGCGTACTCATAATCGAACAAGCGGTAAAAGTACGGGATGCCGGTGATGCCCTGCACCACCAAACCGCGCGCGGCGCAGTCGGCGTGCAGCGCCTCGAACTGCGCGCGGACCAACCCGCGCCGGCGGTAGTCGGGCAGGGTCATGACAATTTCAGGCCGCCCCACGCCGAACGGGATGCCGCCGTAAGTCCACGTCTGCGGGATAAGACACAGCGACGAAACGAACCGGTCTTTCGCCGTATCTTCGACGAGGTAGAAATCTTGGAGAGTTGTCGTCGGATGCTTGCCGTCCGTCATCGAATGGATCCAACCCGAAACGTCATCGCCCGGGTCTTCGATCTGCACAACTGCGTTATCCAGTTCGATGATCCGTTCGATATCCTCTTGATTCTCGGCGCGGCGCAGGATCAGGCCATCGCCCAAATCGCGTGGCAAGTTCATGTCTCAATTGTCTCCTAAGCAAGATAAATTCAGCAGTAAGGAAAAACGGTCAGCGAATCAAGTCGTCAGGCTGCGGGACGTGCGGCTCACCGTTATCAGACCCCATGACCACGGAACTCAACGGAGCCTCGTAATCTTCGAGCGTCTCGGCGAGCGGCAGCGCCAGCGTAAACGTACTGCCCTGTCCCTGCCGGCTGGCGACGCCCAGGTAGCCCTTATGCGCTTCGGCCACCGACTTTGCCACGTAGAGACCCTGCCCCACTCCACGCGGGTCAAGCAGATCGCCGTCCGGCGTGACGGCTTTGCCCCGGTAGAAGCGGTCGAAGATATAGGGCAGGTCGCGCGGCGCGATGCCGATGCCGGTATCGGTGATCTCCAGCAGCAGCCGCCCCTCGCGCCGGTGCCCCCACCGCGCGAGAATCTGGCCGCCGGCCAACGTGTACTTGATCGCGTTGTCGAGCAAGTGGCCGATGGCCCATTTCAGGCGCGCGGCGTCGCCGACGATTTCGATATCAGGGCAAAGCACCTGTACTTGAAGCTCTAACCCGGCGCGGCGGATGCGGGCCTCGACGCCGCGCAAAATCTCCCACATCAGGTCGGACATCACCAGGAGATCGTCGCGCACGGCAAAGGTCCCGGCTCCCATCTCGGAAAGGTCGAGCAGTTCAATAATCATCCGGTCGAGAACGGCGGCGTTGCGGCTGATCGCCTCAAGGAACTGGCGCTTCGGCGGGAGGTCTTCGGGCGTGCTCAGCATGACATCGCTGAACCCCTTAATCACGGTAAGGGGTGTGCGCAGTTCGTGCGAAATCTGCGACACGAACTCGTCTTTGAGCCGTTCGCTCAGCGCTTCGCGCGTCACGTCGCGGAGCACGATCACCGTGCCGATGCGCTTGCCGTG
>JAFGMM010000375.1 GCA_016927535.1 Anaerolineae bacterium | reverse complement strand
GGGAGAGGGGGAACAGGTGCACAAACGGTCAAAATTCTTAAGTTGATGTGCATGGGGCGGGTTTGAAACCCGCCCCTACATATGGCGACGCGCGCATCTGCCAACCCTATATATGGGCACAAATCCGCGCAGGAAACCGTCGCCACGGTATTCTGTAGCGCTACCGTTCTCCGTGTGCTCCGTGGTAAAAAGAGAAAAAATAGCTACCGCGCCTTCTTGCCGTCCCGGAGCAGCTTCAGGTCGGCGTCTACCATGATCTGAACCAACTCTTTAAAGGTGACCTCCGGCTCCCAGCCCAGCTTGGCGTGTACCTTAGCCGGGTTGCCCACCAACAAATCGACATCCGCCGGGCGCATGAAGCGCGGGTCTTGCTTCACGTAGTCGCGCCAGTTCAACCCCACGTACTCGAAAGCAACCTCGCACAACTCCTGCACCGCGTGCGTCTCGCCCGTAGAAACGACGTAATCGTCCGGCTTGTCCTGCTGGAGCATCAGCCACATGGCGCGCACGTAGTCGGGCGCGTAGCCCCAATCGCGGTGCGAGTCGAGATTGCCCAGGCGCACCTCGTTTGCCATGCCGAGCTTGATCTGCGCGACCGCGTGCGTGACCTTGCGCGTGACGAACTCCAGGCCCCGGCGCGGGCTTTCGTGGTTGAACAGGATGCCGGAGGAGGCGTGCAGGCCATAACTCTCGCGGTAGTTGACGGTGATCCAATGCCCGTAGACCTTCGCCACGCCGTAAGGGCTGCGCGGGTAGAAAGGCGTCTGTTCGGTTTGCGGCACCTCGCGCACCTTGCCGAACATCTCGCTTGAGGAAGCCTGGTAAAAGCGAATCGCCGGGTTGACGGTGCGAATGGCGTTGAGGATGCGCGTCACCCCCAGCGCGGTCGCCTCACCGGTGAAGACGGGCTGCGCCCACGACGCCGGGACAAAGCTCTGCGCCGCCAGGTTGTAGACCTCCTGCGGCTGGCATTGGCTGAGCGCCTGCACCAGCGACATTTCGTCGAGCATGTCGCCGGAGATCAACGTGACGCGGTCCTGGATGTGTTCGATGCGGCTGAAGTTGATGGTGCTGGAGCGCCGCACCAGGCCGAAGACCTCGTACTCTTTCTGGAGCAGGAAGTCGGCCAGGTAAGAGCCATCCTGCCCGGTGATGCCGGTGATGAGTGCACGTTTGTTCGCGGTCATTTGTCCATCCTTTTAAGTTCAGGTCTTGCCGAATAATCCATTGCGCGTCGTAGATCTGATTAATTTTAATCCAGTTCGCCGGCAGCGACGCGCCGGCGCCACTCGTCTAACACGTCGGCCAGGGTGCGCTCGAACGGGATTTCCGGCGCCCAGCCGGTATCATCGCGCAGCCGGGTCGCGTCGCACACCGAAAGCGGCACGTCGGAGGGACGCATCCGCTTGGGGTCTTGCTGAACTTCGATGCGGGCCGTGCTGAGACTCAACAGCGTGTCGAGCAGCTCGCGGATGCTGTGCGCCGCGCCGGCGCCGATATTGTACGCTTCACCGGGCGTGCCTTTCGTAACCGCCAGGTAGTATGCGCGCACCACGTCGCGCACATCGGTGAAGTCACGGCGCGCCTCCAGGTTGCCGACCGACATCACCGGCTCCATCGCGCCGGCCTCGACCTGCGCGATCTGCGAGGCGAAGTCGGGCGCGACGAACTGGCGCGCCTGGCCCGGCCCGATGTGATTGAACGGGCGCGCCCGGATCACCGGGACCTGGTGGCTGAGGAAATACTGCAAGCCCAGCATATCCTGCGCGATCTTGCTCACGCTGTACGGGTTGTTCGGGCGAAAAGGCGTGTTCTCGGTAATGGGATTGTCCTCGGCGTGAACCAGGCCGTACTGGTCCGCCGAACCGATAATCAGCACGCGCGGGCGCAGGTCGAGCGTGACGAGCGCCTGGAAAATATTCAACTGGGCGCGGACGTTATTGCTGATCGTCTCCCACGGGTAATGCCACGAGCGCCCGACCGACGCCAGCGCTGCCAGGTGAAAGATGTAGTCGGGGCGCGAATCCCGGATAAGCTCCTGGACGCGCAGTTCTTCGCGCAGATCAACCCGGCGCAGCCAGACGCCCGTGCTGTCCTGGAGGTCTTGATGGGTGCCGACCGGCTCGAATACGCTGCCGTAGAGCGTCCAATCGGTGTTTTGGGATAGGAAAGTCGCAAGATGGCGGCCGGCAAAACCGCCGACGCCGGTGATGAGTGCTTGCACGGTGACCAGCCCCTTAATAGGCAGCTACACGAAGCTAAATTATACCGGAGCACACCCAAAGCCCAAAATTTCCAATGCGCGATGGACAAAAAACAACGTTTTGGTAAATTGGTTTGTAATGGGTTGCAACAAACCAAAAGTGGTGGTAAATTGTACCTAAACGTGAAAAGGTTTGTTTTTTTGCAACTTACCAGGGGCAGGTGAATGGCCGAGAAGATATTGGTCATCGACGACGAAGAAACGACCGTACAGCTCATCACCATTTTGCTGGAACGCCGGGGCTACGAGGTCATCAAAGCTTACCGGGCCGAGGATGGCCTACGCAAAGCGTATCGCACCCACCCGGATCTCGTGCTGCTGGACATCATGATGCCCGATATGGACGGGTGGGAGGTCTGCCGCCGGCTGCGCGAACTTTCCGATGTGCCAATTATCTTCTTGACGGCGCGCAGCGAGATTCGAGATGTGGTGCGCGGCCTGGAGATGGGCGCAGACGACTACATCGTGAAACCTTACGACAACGAAGAATTGGTCGCGCGGGTCAAGGCGCACCTGCGCCGGGCGCCCAGCCCCTCCGTGTCGGAGGAGTTGGTGTTCGACGGCGGCGACTTCCGTATCAATTTCTTAAACCGCGAGGTGCGGGTGCGCGGGCGCACGGTTCACCTGACGCCCAAAGAGTTTAACCTGCTGGGGGTGTTGGTGCGCAACGCCGGCCGGGTGATTACACGGACCGACCTGGTGAGCGAAGCCTGGGGGCCGGAATATGGCGACGCCATCGACAGCCTGAAGCTCTATATTCACTACCTGCGCCAGAAGATCGAGCAGGACCCCCAACACCCTGAATATATCCTGACTTCGCGCGGGGTAGGCTACCGCTTCGCCAATCGCTAGCGGGGTCAGCGAATCGATAGGATTTCTAACCAATCTTTGCGGGCACGGCGCTCGCAGGCCGTGCCCTTTGCGCTTCGCGCTAGCGCCCGGTGTCGACCGGTGCGCCGCAGAATGTGCAGTGCATCTCGCCGTCGTCGCCCCAGTGCAGTTGGTCCGGCGCGAGCGTCGCGCCGCACATATCGCACTTAAACGTGTGGGATGCGTCGTCGCCAACGCCGCGTAGGATGATGCGCAGCGGGATACCCAGCACATCGGCGATGGCGGCGGCGGCCTGCACCGCGCGCGGCGACTGGCGGCTGTTTTCCTCCACCAGGTGGCTCAGCACCAGGGCGTTTTCGGCGGTTTGCAGAAACAGAATCCACTCCGGGTTTTTGCTGCGCGGGTTTACATTGCGCGCGACGACCGCCTTGATGGCACGCAGCGGCATCGGCGCGCGCATCTGGCGGCGGAAAGCCGGGAACCACCGCCCCAGCGATGCCAGGTAATACAGCGCGCCGCGCTCCCGGTCAAAGACGATATCCCATGCCCGGAACACCCGCACCGCCTGCCACACGCTCACCGCGCCCAGCACAACCGTCAGCACGATTCCGACGAGCGGCAGCCAGCTATCATGCACAGGCGCGTAGGGCGTGTTGAGCGAATGCTCCGAGACGAAAGCAAAAATCGCGCTTAGGGCAAGGTAGCCGAATACCTGCATCACCTGGCCGAACATCCATCGCCCGGTATTCGAGAGGCGCAGACCGGCGGGCATCTGGTTAAGCTCCCGCTCGGATAACTCCATTGGCAGCCGGTACGACACCTTCGGCTTCATCGGCGCGGCGTGACGCACCGGCGCGGCCGGCACGGGCGGCGTACTGTCGTCAGGGATAATGCGCAGCGGGCTACCCACCACACTTGCCAGGGCGCGCGCGGCGCGCTGGGCCTGGCTGCTAAACGCGCCGGAGGGCGAGACCGGAAAGCGCACCAACTCACACCACTTAGGCGCGCCGGCGCCATTCGAGTTCAATTGCAGACCTAGAATCCAGCAGCGCTCCTGCGGCGCCCAGCCGACCAAGATTTGCCGAATCTGGTCCCTGGTAACCCAGTTCCGCTCCGGCAGGCCGCGCATCCGACCAAAGTCGTGCTGGTAAAAAATAATCGCCCCGTCGCTCTGGGCTTCGAGCAGGGTTCGACGGCTTAACTCGTCGGTTACAACCAACCGCCATTTGCCGTCTTCTTGCAATTCAATCACGTGATTCGCGGCAGCGACAATCTCTTCCATGCCAGTGCAAATCCATTCAGACCAGGCGCATATATCCCCTAAAGTCTACCGCTTAAGCGCAGTTGCGCCAGTTTTCTCGCGGGGTACAATGGCGCAGTTGAACTTAAATGGCCCGAAGGAGTCTATGTCCACACCGATCAGCAACCCATCTGACCCGCGTCTGAGCCAGCCCGGTCGCGGCTGGCTCGAGGTCATCTGCGGCGGGATGTTCAGCGGCAAGACCGAGGAACTGCTGCGCCGCCTGCGCCACGTCAAACACGCCCGGCTCAGCCACATGATCTTTACACCGAAGGCCGACACCCGCTATGACTCGGAGCGGGTGGTCAGCCATGTCGGCACCAAGCTAGAAGCGCAGCCCGTGCAAAACATCCACGACGTGCTGGCGACGGTCGGCCGGCGCCCCGATTTGCAGGTTATCGCCATCGACGAAATTCAATTCTTGGAAAACGACCCCGAAGAAACCGTCCGGGCGTGCCAGCAGTTGGCCGACCAGGGTATACGGGTCATCGTAGCCGGCCTGGATCAGGATTTCCGCGCGCAGCCCTTCCCGCCGATCCCACAGTTGATGGCCGTCGCCGAGTACGTCGATAAGCTGATGGCAATCTGTACGCGCTGCGGCAACTACGCCGGGCGCTCGCAGCGCCTCATCGACGGGCGGGCCGCACCCTTCGATGCGCCGACCATCGCGGTCGGCGGCGAAGAACTGTACGAGCCGCGCTGCCGCTGCTGCTATGAGTGGCCGGACGACTAGGATAAAAAAAAATTAACCGCGAATAACACGAATTAACACGAATTAAAAATGGTTATTCGCGCAATTAGCGCTATTCGCCTCATCATTCGCGTAATGAAACCATAGATTTCGGAATTTCAGAAACCAGGGTGCGATAGACCTCTGGCGACAGGTTCAAT
>JAFGMM010000374.1 GCA_016927535.1 Anaerolineae bacterium | reverse complement strand
CCTAACCAACCGGCGAACCAGACCATAGGGCCGATCTTCGTCGAGTTCGTCGATAACGCCATCCACAGCTTCACGCCCGGCGAAGCGCCGCCTGTGGATAAACCTGTGGACGAAGGCGAAGAAACTGTGGAGGAAGGCGAAGAAACGGGGGATGAAACTGTGGAGGAGCCGGAAATGGCCGCCGCGCCGGTGGATAACCAGCTTGCCAACTTCGAAGGCAGCGAGTTCGACGAGCGCTGGTGGGGTGACGCGGTGGAGGGCGCGTTCGAGTGCCGGCCGGCTGCGCCCGGCTACGAGAGCGAGCAAGCCTTGCACCTGACCCTCGACCTTGCGCCGGACCAATACCCGGGCTGCGGCACAGACTGGGGCGCGCTGCAGGATTGGTCGCACGCCGAAGGGCTGCGCTTCATGTGGAAGTCGGACACGCCGGGCCTGACCTTTAGCATCGTGCTGATGGTCGATGGCACGCCCTTCGAGACGTATCTCGAAACGCCGGAGGGTGACTGGACCGAGGTCGTCATCCCGTGGGACGCCTTCGAGCGCGCGTCGTGGGCGGATGCCGGCGGCCCGGAGACCTTCGACCCGGCGCGCGTGGAGTCGCTGGGGTTCGGCACGGGCAATTGGGAGCAAGCACAGAAGGGCCAAATCTGGATCGACGACTTGCAGCTTGTTGTGGAGGGCGAGGCGATGACGCCGGACTTTGACAAGTTTGCGCTGTGGACCGGCGACACGAAGCTGCGCGGCGCGAACATCTGGCAGCGCGTGGTCGTGCCATCCCTGGACGGCCCGGATTTTTGGGGAGCGGCCCGGTAGGGCCGCCCTACACACAAGAAGACTTCGACCGGCTGCGCGCGCTGGGGGCAAACTACGTCAACCTCTCCATACCCGGCCTGTTCACCGAGCGCCCGCCCTACGTGCTCGACGACGACATGCAGTCCAATCTCGATGACCTGTTGGCGATGGCGGAGGCGGCGGACCTGTTCGCGGTCATCTCGTTTCGCACCGGGCCGGGCCGCAGCGATTTCACTTTCTACCGCGACGGCGCGGGCGACTGGTTCGACCCGGAACTGCTGGTCGAGTGGGTATGGGAGGACCAGGCCGCGCAAGACGCCTGGGCCGAGATGTGGCGCCACACCGCCGAACGCTACCGCGACAACCCGGTCGTGGTGGGCTATGACCTGATGTGCGAGCCGAACGCGCCGGGCATCTTCTTCGAGATTTACGAGCCGTCGGAGTTCTACCCGGCATACGCCGGCACGCTCTACGACTGGAACCAGTTCTACCCGCGCCTCGTCGAGGCCATCCGCGCGGTAGACCCCGATACGCCGGTGCTCATCGGCACGGGCGGCTGGGGAGCGACGCGCTGGCTGCCCTATCTCCAGCCGGTCGATGCGCCGCGCATCGTGTACATGATTCACCAGTACGAGCCGCAGATGCAGTACACGCACCAGGAGCCGCCCGCCGAGAACACCTATCCCGGTGAATTCGACCTGGATTGGGACGGCGCGCCGGACGTGTTCGACCGCGCCTGGCTGGCGGATTTCCTCTCGATTGTCGGAGAATTCGAAGCCGAGTACGGCGCGCCGGTCGCGGTGAACGAATACGGTGTGAAGCGCTGGGCGCCGGGCGCGGATGCGTTCATGGCCGATTCGATGGCGCTGTTCGAGACGCACGGGATGAACCATGCTTTCTGGGTGTTCAACCCCGCCTGGCCGGAGTATGCCGGGCGCGTGGACGACTTTGACTTTCTGCACGGGCCGGACCCGGACAACCACGTCTCGGTCGAGACCAGCGACCTGATCGAGGTCATCCGGGCGGATTGGCGCCAGAACGAGGTCTATCCCTCAAATGCGTTAGAGGCATTACAATAACATTACAAAGTGACTAAACGTAATCGGTTGTCGTAAACCGGCGTTGATGCCAAAATTACAGGAAGTGCAAAATGGATTGACAAGATCGCAGAGTACGCGCTTTGCGTGCTCTGCGGTCGATTTAGTGCGAGCAGAAGCGCCGGTGATTTTAGTGATAGCGATAAGGAAATTGTTATGGCAGAACAACCCTTTGCAATGGTAATCGAGGATGATAAAGACCTGGCGGCGATTTTCGCCGATACCCTGAAGGAGGCCGGTTTCCAGGCCGAAGTTGCCAGAGATGGTCGGGTTGCAATGGAGCGGCTGGCAGCCGTTGCGCCGGACGTGGTCGTCTTAGATATGAACCTGCCGCTTGTGTCGGGCGCGGAAGTTTTGAAATACATTCGGACCGACAAACGCCTGGCAAATACCCGCGTGATTATCGCCACCGCCAACCCACAGATTGCTTCAATGGTCCAGGATCAAGCCGACCTCGTTTTGATCAAACCGGTAGGGTTCAGCCAGTTGTTCAACCTTGCGATCCGGCTCCGGTCGGTCCGGCAGAGCTAGCCGGGCGCAGGACCGGCGTCTCCCGTGAATTAATTCGCTGGCGTCCTTATATCGATATCGCCACGGCGCACGCGGAGAAAGCGAAACCGAAGGGAAACGCTCCGTGCGCGCCGTGGCAAATCGCCGGGCGCTGTGCGTGTGATTTGCGTTATTCGCGGTTAAAATCTCCCCTGACGGCAGCCCACAAGATAGATACGTCCACGATTGCGACAGCAGACGAAAGGAGCAGTCTATGTCATACGATGAGCGTCTCCGGCGCTTCCGCGCGCAGGTGGCGGGCCGGGCCGACCTGGTTTTCTTGCCCATCTCTGCCGACCTGCAATACCTGACCGGCATCCCGCGCGGCGCGCCCACCTTCGGCGCGGTGATGCATCCCGGCGCGTGGCTCGAAGGGCTGTGGATGACGCCGGCGCGCGGTCCGGTCCTGACTTTGCCGCGCATGACCGCCGAGTTCGGCGGGCTGGGCAGCGACGCGGTCGAGGTGCGCGTGTTGGGCGACTTCGACGACCCCGCCGCGCTGGTGCGCGATATCGTGCAGGGCTTCGGCCTGGGCGATGCGCCGCGCATTGCGATAGGCGACCGGGCGCACGCCGAGACCGTCTCGGCGCTGCATAGTCTGCTGCCCGGCGCGCGCTTCCTCTCCGCGACCGACCAGCTGCGCCCGCTGCGCGCGGTCAAGAGCGCGGAGGAAATCGCGTCGATGCGGCGCGCCGGCGCGATCACCGAGGCGGCGTGGGCGGACGTGCTGCCCAAGCTGCGCCACGGCATGACCGAACTGGAGCTTGTCATGGAGATCGACTTTCAACTGCGGCGGCACGGCTCGTATGGCTCGTCGTTCAACACGTCGCTGTACAACGCCGGCCCCGATCACCCGCTGACGCTCGGCAGGCACGAGGTCACCTGGCGCCGCGCGATGCGCCCACCCATGTCCATCCTTACCGACTTCGGCGCGATCTACGAGGGCTACTGCTACGACTTTGGCCGTACCGTGGCGTTCGGCGCGCCGGACGCGGATTTCGTCCGGGTGCACGCGCTGGTGATGGCGTCGCAGCGCGCCGGCATCGCCGCGATGCGCGCCGGCGCGGTCACTGCCGCCGAGGTGGACGCCGCCGCGCGCCGGGTCATCGAAGACGCCGGCCTGGGCGCGGCGTTCCGGCACCGGCTGGGCCACAGCATCGGCCTGGACGTGCACGAGCCGCCTTTCCTGACCCAGACCGACCACACCGTCTTGCAGGACGGGATGCTGTTCACGGTCGAGCCGAGTATCCTATTCGATGCGCGCTGTTCGGCGCGCGTGGAAGATGTGGTCGTAGCGCGACCCGGCGGCGGCGAGCCGCTGACGGCAGGCTTCCAGGAGTTGTATGTGGTCGATTAATTATCACGGAGTGCACGGGTTTTGAGGATGCTTGTGCCTATATATAGGATTGGTTGTTGGGTGAACCGCCAGGTGTAGTATGGGCGGGTTTGAAACCCGCCCCATGCACATCAACTTAAGAATTTTGACCGTTTGTGCGCCTGTTCCCCCTCTCCCCAAACCCCT
>JAFGMM010000373.1 GCA_016927535.1 Anaerolineae bacterium | reverse complement strand
TGCGCCGGTAAGCCCCTCGCCCCTCGTGGGAGAGGGGTTTGGGGAGAGGGGGAACAGGTGCACAAACGGTCAAAATTCTTAAGTTGACGTGCATGGGGCGGGTTTGAAACCCGCCCCTACTTGAAGCGCGGCAGCACCTCCCGCCCCACGACCTCAATCGCGGCGAGCGGGTCCGGGCCGAGCGGCGGCCCCAGGCTGAGATGCTGCACGCCCAGCGCCGCCAACCCCTCCAGGCGCGCGAGGAGGTCCTGCGCCGTCCCTGCCACACCGATCTTGAGCATCTGCGGCGTGACGAGCGCTTTGGCCTTCGCCGCGTCGTTCTCGACCATCATCGCCTGCTCAATCGGCGCGAAGTCGGCGCGCGCCAGGTTCAGCCGGTCCCAGATGAGCGGACTCAGCGCGTGCCCGTAGTACGCGATCTTTTCTTTCAAGGCGTCTTCGGCGGCGGCGCGGTCCTCGGAGAGCGAGCACCAGATGCACGCGGCGATATCGACGCCGGCGAGGTCGCGCCCGGCGCGCTGCGCACCCTCGCGGATGTAGGGCATCACCGTTTCATAGTGCTCCGGCGGGAAGAGCAGCGGCAGCCCGCCGTCCGCCGCTTCGCCGATGGCGCGCAGCATGTTCGGACTCATCGCGCCCAGGTAGACCGGGACGCGGCGCAGCGGCGTAAAGCGCAGGTAGGCTTCATCGCTCCACTGCAAAAACTCGCCGGCGCACGGCGCGCGCCCGCCGGCGAGCAGCGCATTGATCGCGCGCACCGTCTCGATGACGGCAGTGCGCGGCTTCTCCGGCGCGATGCCCACCCACTTAAGAAACTCCGCCGCGCCCGCCGCCAACCCCAGGTTGAAGCGCCCGCCCGAAAGCTCGTCGAGCGTGGCGGCGAACATGGCAATCTCGGCAGGGTTGATCGTGTAGGGGTTGAGGATGCCGGCGCCGATTTCGATGCGTTCGGTCGCCACGGCCACGGCGGAAAGAATCACCGGGGCGCTGCGCAGAAACAGGTCATCGCTGACCCAGAACTGATCGAAGCCGGCGCGCTCGGCGGCCTGCGCCAGCACGACGTAATCGCCGGCCGGGAGGTCGTTGTTGAACCGGATGCTGAACTTCATGTCACCGCCTCCAGCGCCGCGCGCAGCTCATCGCACTTGGCGGAAAATTGCAAAGAATTGCGATAATCCACAGCTTTTCCACGAAAATTGTGGATAATTTGAGGATTCCGATTCGGCGGCAGGCCCAATGCAAGGATTTTCGTACCGAGGAACACCGCCTCCTCGATGTTGTGCGTGACGATCACACTGGTGAGGTTCGCCTCGCCGCGCAGCTCGACCGTGAGGTTTTGCAGGTCTGTGCGTGTGGTCACGTCCAGCGCCGAGAATGGCTCGTCCATCAGCAGCAGATCGGGCTGCATGACCAGCGTGCGCGCGATGGCGGCGCGCTGGCGCTGCCCGCCCGACAGCTGCGAAGGGTACTTGCCGGCCAGCGCGTCGATGCCCAGCCGCCTGAGCCAGTATGCAACCCGTTCGGCTTCCTGGGCTTTGCTCAGGCGCGCGCCGCCGCGCGGGGCGTGCTTACCGTCCGGCCCGTAGAAGCTGCGAATGGTCAGGCCCAGGCGCGCGTTCTTCTCGACCGTAGCCCACGGCAGCAGCCCGTGATCTTGCAAGATCAGGCCGGTTTCCGGGCGCGGGCGGGTCACCGGTGCGCCGTGAATCCGGATCATGCCGCCGGTGGGCGCGCGCAGCCCGGCGATGAGGTAGAGCAGGGTCGTCTTGCCGCAGCCCGACGGCCCGATGACCGCCCACGCTTCGCCGCGCGCCGCATGCCACGAGAAGTGCTCGAAGACCGGCGGCTGGTTAGGATAGGCAAACGTCAGATTCTCGATTTCGATCATGTTTAAGATGGGTCGGGACGCCGCGCCGCGCCGCGCCCCGACAAGGCCGGACAAGTTACTCTCCTGCGGCCCAACGCTGGACCAACTCGACCAGGCGCGCGATTTCGTCCTCCGAGAGGCGATCCGAGAAGCCGGGCATCGCCGTACCCGGCGCGCCGTCCGTGATGATAGCTGCGATATCGTCGGCGCTCATCGCTACGATATCGGCGCTGCCGGCCAGGTCCGGTCCGGCCGGCCCGTCAAGACCCATCGCGCCGTGGCACGCCGCGCAGTTTGTCTCGAAGACTGCCAGCGCATCGCTAAAGTCGTTCTCAACTTCGGGCAAGAAGGCGCTGTTGATCGACTCCTCGTAAGGCACTTCGGCGTCGAGCAATTCCTTGTCGATCAGCCAGTCGAGCACGTCGGCCCACTGCGCCTCGGTGGGCAGATAGGCGCGCGGGAAGGGCGGAATCTCGTAGGTCTCTTCGATGCTTTCCGGCACGCTTACCTTCTCCAGGAACAGCGCGCGGTAGGCTTCGGGGTCGGCATTGAGGGCCTGCACCGCCTTATCCCACGCCAGCAGGAAGCGGCGAATCGCCTCTGGCTTCGCCTCAATCGCCTGGACGCTGAAACTGAGCACGCTCACGCTGTACTCTGGATACCACGAGTCGTCGATGACCGGCTTGGCGCCCGCCTCAATCGCGGCCTGCGCGAGCGGGTCGGGGAGCGTGGCAGCTTCGAGCTGGCCCTGCATCAAAAGCTGGAAGCGCTCCGGGATGGAGGGCACCGACTGGAACTCGATATCGTCCGGGGCCACGCCCGCCGAAGTGAGTTGGCGGTAGGTAGTGTACTCGATGACGGTGTTGAGCGAGACGCCAATCGGCACGCCCGCCAGGTGCTCCGGCGTTTCGATGGCGCTGGACGGAGCGGCCAGCACGCGGAACACCGGGAAGTCCTCATAGGCGATGCGCGCGACTATGACGATTTGGATTTGCACCGCGTCGCGGTTGAAAGTGGCAGTGGTGGTCAACTCGTTGAGCATGCCGTCAATCGCGCCCGCCTGCATGATCTGGTCGCGCTCCACCGGGCTGGCGACGGGTATGCCCTCGACCTCGACGCCGGCTTCCGCGAAATAGCCCTCTTCCTCGGCGATGTAGAAGGGCAGCGTGTCGAGCACCGGCAGCAGCCCGACTTTCAGCGCGCCCACGTCTTCGGGCGATTCCTGCGCCGCGAGAGGCTGGACCAGCCCAAGCAGCGCAAACAAGACGAACAATATGCGGAAAGTCTTCATAGATAAGGTTTCTCCTTATAGTGTAATAGTGTAGTGCGGCATTCAAGACGTTCTGAACGTTCGTATATATTTTAACAAAAAGTGGGAGACATGAGCGAGATAATCCTTTCCAGACGGTTTCCGGCAGCGAAAGCTCCTAACATCTCCGATCCGGCGAAAGTGTTGACAACACAATATCAGCATAATATAATCCACTTATCTTCTTAATGGCGATGGAGTTCGCCTCAACCGCCCTCAACGGCTGATAACTCCTATTAATATGCAATTTCATACTCAAGGCGATGGAGTCCGCCTCAACTGCCTGCGTAGGCTGATGACTCCTAGTTGGCGCCAGCCAACACAGGAGTCATATGCATAGTATGCATGGCATGTGGTGAGGTGGACTTTTTGTGTCTAACTCGATTTCAACTCGAAAGGCTATTAAGGAAGATGAACTTATGCAACTAATGGTTTCATTGGCTTTGGCCGGCGCGCTGGGAACAGTATCGCGCTATATGCTGAGCAGCGTCGTACAGCGCCTCAGCGGCGACGGCATCTTGAGCACATGGGCAGTAAACATCGTGGGTTGTTTTCTATTCGGCTTGATCGAAGCGTTGGCTGAACAAAGACTTTCATTAAGTAACGAGACGCGCCTGGTGCTTCTCACCGGTTTTATGGGCGCGTTCACAACCTTTTCGACCTTTATCTTTGATACCAGTGGACTGCTTAATGATCTGCAATGGCTCCCGGCGCTGCTGAACATCGCCGGGCAAGTGTTGACAGGAATCGTTTTCCTGCTTCTCGGTCTGGCGGTAGGCCAGTCCCTGTGACGCGGTTTATGGGGGCTGATGAAAGGAGATGCCGATGAGTGGTTCTGAGAATAAGTGTGAACGGATAGGAATGACACCTGACGAGCTTGAGATCCACAAAAGGAACACTCTCACGGTGGTCATTGCGGCGGCAATTGCGACTTCGGTTGCACCGATCCTTTTCGGAGTGATATTATACTTTTTATCCTTGATTCTCCAGACATTAGGAGCCGGCAACTGAGGGTACGTCATGGCATTGTCAGGTGAAGCATACCGCTTGTGGGAGGCATGCGCCGAACCGGGATGCCCGATTTGTACGCGAGTTCGCCTCGACGTAGCGCGCTACCTGGATCGTTTGTTATATGAGAACGTCAACGATACTCACATCCGGGCGAAGATCCGGGAGGCGCGGGGATTCTGTAACCGCCACGCATATTTGCTGTCCAGACCGGGCGGTTCATTAGGGATCGCAGTCATCTACCGAGATGTGCTTGAGCGCGTGCTTCGGACGCTTGATGAAGCCCGGTGGCGAGGCGGGGAGATCGGGAGCAAGGCATTGTCCGATGCGCTGGCCCCGAAGCAGGCGTGCCCGGTATGTGTGCGGGAAGCCGAAGCTGAGATGGCCTATGCAAGAGCGCTGGCAGAGGAACTGGACGCTCCTTCGCTGCTAGAAGCGTTCAAAGAAAGCGATGGCTTGTGCCTGCGCCATTTTCGCACGACATTAGGGATGAGCAGCAAACGCGAAGTGTTTGAGGTTTTATCGGATATGCAGCGGACTATCTGGAACCGTCTAAGCATGGAGCTTGCAGAGTTCATTCAACAAGCAGATAGTGATCTGACGAGTTCTGAAGGAGACAGTTGGCAACGAATTGTCACCCGCCTAAGACGAGTCGTGTGATTTGCGCGTATAATCATCAAGAAGTTGTCCATAGCGAAAGAAAAGGATACGAGCGGTGGCCGAGTCGGTCTTGATTGTCGTTGCGATTGTCCTGATGCTGGTCGTGATCTTTCTATCCATCCTGCCGGTGATTCCTGGCCCGGCGCTGGTGTGGGCTATCGGCGTCGTCTTCGCCGCGCTGACCGGCTTCGAGCGCGTGACGTGGCTCTCGGTGCTGCTGATGACCCTCTTCATGGCGCTGGGGTCTACCGCCGATTGGTGGCTGCCGGCGCTGGGGATGAAGACGCAGGGCGGGAGCTGCCTGGCGATTGTCGGCTCGCTGATCGGCGGCCTGATCGGGACCTTCGCCATCCCGGTGCCGATTATCGGGACGCTGGTCGGCGCGGTGCTGGGCGCGTTCGTCTTCGAGCTTGCCCGGCTGCGCGAATTCCGCGCGGCGCTCGACGCGGGCGGCGCGGCGCTGGTGGCTTACGTGGTGAGCATGGCAGCAGAGATCGTCTTCAGCGCGCTGATCTTCTTCGTTTTCGTCGGGAGCCTGGCGCTTTCCGGGTGAAGCCCCACCCTACCACCCTACACGGCGATCACTTCGATCTGCCCGGAGGAAAGCTCGCGCAGCGCTGCCGTGAACGGCTCTACGTCATCGACCGGGAACGTGACGATAATGTCAACCTCCACGCCGAAGGTTTCGTCCTCAAGTTCGCCCGTGTGCGCCCCGATCAATAGTTTCACCCGCTCGTACAGGTTGTACGGCGTGGTGAACATCACCGTGCGCTTCTCGACCCGCTCGGTCACCGGCAGCGCCTCCAGCGCGGCGCGCACCGCCCCGCTGTACGCGCGCACCAGCCCGCCGGTGCCCAGCTTGGTCCCGCCGAAGTAGCGCGTCACCACGACCACCACATCGCCGATATCCGCGCCGTGCAGCACCGCCAGCGCCGGGCGACCCGCCGTGCCGGGCGGCTCGCCGTCGTCGGTGGTGCTCTCGGTGATCGACGCGCCGTAGCCGACCTTGTAGGCATACACGTTATGCGAAGCGTCCGCGAACTCCGCGCGCACCGCCTTGACGAACGCCTGCGCCGCCTCCACCGAGTCGGCATGCCCGATGGTGGCGATAAAGCGCGAATTCACCACACGCTGCTCGATGCGGATGGTCTGCGCAGGGATAGGATAACGGTTGAGGTTAGAGCTGCTCATGATAGGGTCACCACATGGGAACTTATTAGGTACAGCGCACGTCTTATTTGCAAATTGTGCGATTGTCACAAACACACTGTGATGCTCACTTACTGACAATCGCTTCTAGATATCCTACCGTAAGCTCAAGGGCTTATCGAATATCATTCTCAGGAGATGTGAAGATGAAACGCACTCTAATTCTTGTTACGCTTGTCGCCGTCGTTTTGGTCGCCGCCGTCGTGGTCGTGCTGGCGCTGCTGGGACCGGCGGTCGGCAGCACGTACAGCAACATCGTGAATGCCTTGCCTGCCGATGCTTATGCTCCAAGCAGCTCACAGGGTTCTTTCCCTACCGCCGCCGTGGGCGTCGCGGCGATGGAATACGAAGCCGACCGGGGCGGCGGCGGTGCGCCGGTCGGCCAGCCGGAACCGGACAAGTCGGCGCCGCCGGACATGTTCTTCGAGGATTACGGCGTCAACCCGCTGCTCGACACCGAGGATGACCACCTGAGCACCTTTGCGATGGATGTTGACACCGCATCCTACACGCTCGCCCGGAGCTACCTGCTGGACTACGGCCAGCTTCCCCCTGCCGACGCCATCCGCCCGGAGGAGTTCATCAACTACTTCGACGCCGGCTATGCCGGCCCCGAAGCGCCCGGCGACGCCTTCGCCATCCACCTGGACGCCGCGCCCGCGCCGTTTGGCTACGAAGGACACTACCTGCTGCGCGTCGGCATCCAGGGGCGCTACATCGCGCCGGAGGACCGCACGCCGGCCCTGCTGATCTTCGTCATCGACGTGTCGGGCAGCATGGACCGGGGCGACCGGCTGGGCCTGGTCAAGCAAGCGTTGGCGCTGCTGGTCGGCGAACTGCGCGAGGACGACCGCGTGGGCATCGTGGTCTACTCGGAGAACAGCCGCGCCGTACTGGAGCCGACGCCCGCCAGCGAAGCGAGCGCCATCATGCGGGCCATCAACGCATTGCAGCCGGAGGGCAGCACCAACGCCGCCGAAGGCTTGCAGCTTGGCTACCGGATGGCGCAGACCAACCGGCGCGACGGTACGATCACGCGCGTGATCCTGCTCAGCGACGGCGTCGCCAACACCGGCCCGGAGATCGAGGCCAGCGGTATCCTCCGCCTCATCAAGGACAGCGTGGCGAGCGGCATCACGCTCAGCACCATCGGCTTTGGCATGGGCAACTACAACGACGTGTTGATGGAACAGCTCGCCAACGACGGGAACGGCAACTATTACTATGTAGACACGCTGCGCGAGGCGCGCCGCATCTTCGTCCACAACCTGACCGGCACGCTGCAAGTGATCGCCTACGACGCGAAGGTACAGGTAGACTTCAACCCGGAGGTGACCGACCGCTACCGGCTGATCGGCTACGAAAACCGCGCGGTAGCCGACGAGGACTTCCGTGACGACACGGTGGACGCCGGCGAAGTCGGCGCGGGGCACAGCATCACCGCGCTGTACGAAATCGCGCTGGAGGGCGCGGCCGCGAGCGGCGCGGTGGCGACGGTGTACGTCCGCTACCAGGACGCCGAGACGCGCGAGGTGGTGGAAGTGAGCCGGGAAATCGCGGTGAGCGATCTGTTTGAGGATATCGACGGTGCGCCGGCGAGCTTCCGGCTGCACGCGGCAGTCGCCGAGTTCGCCGAACTGCTGCGCGGCAGCTATTGGGCCGAGGCCGGCAATTACGTCGATCTGCTCACGTTCGCCAAACCGCTCGAAGACGAGCTACAGGACAGCGCCGAGGTCGGCGAGTTCATAGAGTTGGTGCGCGCGGCAGGGCGCTTCATGGATAAGTAACAACACAGTAGGGGCGGCCCCGCCGGGCCGCCCATATGCATCAACTTAAGAATTTTGACCGTTTGTGCGCCTGTTCCCCCTCTCCCCAAACCCCTCTCCCACGAGGGGCGAGGGG